>JAUHWU010000196.1 GCA_030427065.1 Gammaproteobacteria bacterium
CACCGATATAATCGGGAACAGGCTGGCAAAAGCAATCAGGCCGAAACCATCAATCAATGGATTTCTCCCCGGAATGGTTTGTGAAAGTCCAAGACCCAGTGCCGCCACCAAAGGCACTGTTACTGTGGAGGTAGTGACACCACCAGAGTCATAGGCCAGGGGAACAATAAGTTTCGGCGCAAACGATGTCTGAATGACCACAATGACGTAACCGCTAATGATGTACCAGTGAATCGGGTCGCCGGCGACAATACGATAGCATCCCAGCGAGATACCGACCGCGACTCCCAGTGCCACTGCAATGCGCAAACCCCAGATACCAATCGCACCACCAGACACTTCATTGGCCTTGATGGCAACTGCAATCAGTGAAGGCTCAGCGATGGTGGTGGAAAAGCCGATCAAAAAAGCAAAAATATAAACCCAGTAATAATCCTGCCATAGCACGCCAGCCTCTGGCGGGACACCGCCGCTGGCAGCATGAATAAAGGCCGGGTCGGTGAGCTGGGCCGCCATTAATTTACCTAACGGAAACAGTGCCCATTCCAGCCCCAGCAGGAACAGGCTCAAGCCAATTAACACCCAGCCAAACCCCATGAGAATGCGCCCCAGATGGGCCGGCTTCTTGCGAAGCACCAAAAACTGAAAACCAAATATGATCACCGCAATGGGCAACACATCCCTGATGGTGGCAATGGTGACGCTGAAGATTTCACCGATAATATCCATCAGATAAGCATCCCGTAGGCCATGACAAAAATTATGGGTGTCAGTGAGGCAAAAGCGATCAGACCAAAGCCATCAATCATCGGATTTCGGCCCTTGATGGATGAGGCCAGTCCCACGCCAAGGGCAGTAACAAGGGGAACAGTAATAGTAGAAGTAGTGACTCCGCCGGAGTCATAGGCGATGCCGATAATTTCCCGGGGGGCAAACATGGTCATGATCACCACCAGCACATAACCACCGATGATAATCCACTGAATCGGCCAGCCCTTGAGAATGCGGACCACCCCGATGACAATGGCGAGCCCTACCGACAACGCGACAGTAAAACGCAAACCGTTGGCATAATTGTTTTTGGCCAGCTCGGTGTTTTCTATCATCAGCCCGGCCGCGGCAACATTTGCCGCCTCCGCTACGACCGCAATCAGGGCAGGTTCGGCTACAGTAGTACCAAAACCCAGGGCAAAGGCAAAAATCAGCAGCCATACCACGCTGCCCTTGCGAGCAAACTCATGGGCCATGGATTCACCAATCGGAAACAGACCTTGCTCCAGTCCGTGAATAAAAAAGGTAAGCCCCAATACCACGAACAGGATCCCAACCACCAACTGCCCGACATTGGGCAAAGGCTGCTGGAGTACCGCAAACTGGAAAAACAGGATGACCAGCACAATAGGCAACAAATCCCGCAGGCTGCCAATCATCGCATTAAGAAGTTTTTTCAGGGTATCAAGCATGGATTTCCCAAGGGGGCCTGAAAAATATAACCCGGTATTTCAGTGCCCCTTTGTTTGGAGTGCTCTTATAAACTACCAGCCTTCATCCATAGGTAATTCTGTATTGGCCTTGATATTGAGCATCGCACAATGGTGGTAGGTGAAGCCGCCCTCGCGAAAACCGGGATGTTCTTCCATGAACTGTACGACCTGTAAAAAGCAGCCTTCACAATCAATATTGGGAATGCGGATTTCGGTTTCCAGCGGACCGGTGCGTCGCTCCTGATTAGCCCACAGGCCATCGACAATCACTGGTGCCACTGGCGCCATTGCCACCGGCGCATAATCCGAGCGCGGACCCCGGTCGGTGTCTTTCATTACCGCTTCCGGGTCCCCCGGCAACCAGTTAATGCGTCTGGCCAGTGCCACCCGGTAATGTCCGGGATGGTAAATGGTCTCCTCTATCGCAAGATTCAGCATGGCGCCACCCATAACGTCGCTTACCACGCCTGTGCGAGTACCACCATCAGCCACCGTACCACCACAAGGCGCCATTTTCTGCGGATCGCCACGCTCGTCCTCTTCTATCCAGGAGGCGGGTGAATTTAACTTGAAATGACCATAGCTGTTGGCGGCCATCAAACTAAAGGCCAGTCCAAGGCCGGTTTTCAAAAAAGGTTTAAGCATAGCTATCTCTCGGGTAACAACTCCACACAGTGCGGAGTTTCTATAGGTAAAGTCGGATTAATTTACCACAAGCCGGCATCAGCATGCAGTCTCTATCGCCCTTTTGACAGGAATAGCGAATTCAAGTGTCTGTTATTTATTCTTATTCTCTACTTTCTTGGCATTTTTAGGTAATACAGTGGTAAATTCACCCTTTGTACTTTTAGGGTTAGGGGGAATTTTATGTCAGTAACATTCAGAGAAGTCTTGTCAAGCCAGCCGCTACGCGTATTTTCAGTCTTGACGTTTGTTGTTTGTGCCATCGTCCTTGTTGCCGATGGCATGGATGCCCAGCTGCTGGGTATCGTTGCACCAATCATTATCGATGAATACGGTATTGATCGGGGTACTTTTGGTTTTGCCATGAGTGCGGCGCTGGTGGGTTTTGGTCTGGGCTCATGGTCAGGGGGCTGGCTTGGGGACAAGATGGGCAGACGCTGGTCACTGGCTTTGGCCGCTACTGTTTTCTCCATTGGCACAATCGCCGCCAGTACTTCCGGTGACGTATGGCAGATGGCATTCTGGCGTCTGATCAGCGGTCTCGGCTTTGGTTCGGCCTACGCCAATGCCATTGCACTGACCGGGGAATGGTTGCCTGATCGCTGGCGCTCTGTTGGCGTGACCACTATTTCAGTAGGTACCCCGGCTGGCGGTATGGTGGTTTCAGCCATGGCCCCTACTCTGGTGGAAAATTACGGCTGGCGTGGTTCCTTTGTTTTCCTCGGCATTCTTACCTTTTTGGTGGTTGGCCTGATTATCGCCGTATTACGCGATAGCCCGACTTTTTTACTGGCACGAGGCAAACTGGAAGAAGCTAAAAAAGCCGCCTTGAAAATCACCAATGACGCCGTCGACCTTGTTGCTGAAAGCCATGACACAGACACGGCAAGCGGCTCTATCGGCGTGCTGGACCGCACCAATCTAAGGCTGAATATTGGTGTTGGTGTGGCCTTTACCTCGGCCACCATGGTGGCCTATGGCATCCTTAACTGGACAACCACCATTCTCACGGCACGGGGTTTCGATTTTGAGCAGGCGTCCTACGCCGTTGCCATTGCCGGCATTACGTCTATCTTTGCTTCCATTGCGGCCGGACTGATCATTCAGCATTTTGGTTCCAAACTGACCATGACCTGTTTCAGTGGCTCCTTGTTCGCAACCCTGGTCCTGCTGACCATCGCAATGGAATCCATGTCTGAAGTACCTACCGATGGCGAGCGCATGCTGGTGGTAGCCTTGATTGGCATAGCAGCAGCACTTTTCAGTGCCAGTATTGCCAGCATGTACGCCATCATGACCCATGCCTATCCGCCATCCTGCCGTTCAGCGGGTATCGGTTTTGGTATCTTCATGGGACGCTTTGGTGCCATTGGCTCCAGTGGCCTGGGTGGCTGGTTGCTGGATATTGGCAGCGGCAGCACAGTGCCATTCTTTGCTGTGCTGGGTGTCGGTGCGCTATTGATCTCATGCGCAGCCTTCGTGGTTGATCGTCCCATACCCCCGCTACGCAAAGCCTGATTCAGCAAACAACTAAAAAAAAGAAAAAAGGGGACAGATTTATTTTTAAAAATAAATCTGTCCCCTTTTTAGTTCCCTCACTTTGGCTTCCGTTGACAGATTCCGGCAATCAGCAGCCGGGCAATAAGCTTGCGTCATACCCAGAGCATGTTTGGGGCTTAATCCTTCCAGTATGTTATGTTTTCCAGGCTTAACGTCTGAATTATCAGATAACGAAGAATCATTACCAACAACCATTACCAACAACAGGGAGAGACAGGTGACAACATTTCAACTTCCACCTCACTCGCAAAACCAGAGAGGCAAGATCAGACAGGTAGGTTTTGAACTCGAGTATGCGGGCGTTGACCTGGCCACCAGTGTTGCCATGCTCGAAATACTGCTGGCTACCCAAGCAGAATCTGAAGGCGCATTTCGTTTCCTGCTGCCCTGGCAGGGTGAGGGAAAATTCAAGGTAGAAGTAGATGCAGCCCTGCTTAGCGAAGGGACCTATAAGGACTACCTGGCAGCCGTTGGCATTGAAACCCGAAGCCTGAATATGGAACGCAAAATCGATGACATCGTGGAGATGTCTGGCCAGCGTCCTGGTGCCCTGCGAAATTGTCACTCCTCCTCTGCCCATGGATGACATGACAGTGATTGATCAGATTGCAACCGGTCTCAGAAAACGCCAGGCCCGCGGCACCGGCAAGTCCC
>JAUHWU010000041.1 GCA_030427065.1 Gammaproteobacteria bacterium
ATCCGGTCGGGGGAGTAGGGGCCTATGACGGTCTGCCAAGGCCAGATATGATCCTGATCACTGATATTCACGGCGATCACCTGGATGGCAATACCCTGCAAGGCGTAGTCAGCAATGCAGAAATTCTGGCCCCCGGTGCCGTTGTTTCCGAGCTGCCTGGCGGCCTGGTAGAGCGGGCTGTGTCTTTGTCCAATGGGGCCATTGCCGAACGTTTCGGTATCACTGTCAAGGCAATTCCCATGTACAACCTCACCGAAGATCGCCTGCAGTACCACGACAAGGGCCGGGGCAATGGTTATGTGGTGACCATGGGGGGCGTCAATGTCTATATCAGTGGCGATACTGAAGACATACCGGAAATGCGCGCTCTCAAGGATATTGATGTCGCCTTTATCTGTTTCAACCTGCCTTACACTATGACCGAAGGTCAGGCGGCTGCCGCCGTCAATGCATTCCGTCCCGGGATTGTTTATCCCTACCATTACCGTGGCAGTGATGTTGCCCTGTTCACCGAGTTGGTAGATGACGATATCGAAGTACGGGTCGGAGACTGGTATTAAAGGGTTTTATTGACCAAAAGTCGGATTGACAGGGGCGTGCTGGATGGGTAAAGTGCGCTCCTCGTGCCGCAAGGCACAGTCCTCATCTAAGGCCCAGGTGGTGGAATTGGTAGACACGCTAGCTTCAGGTGCTAGTGCTCGCAAGGGCGTGGAGGTTCAAGTCCTCTCCTGGGCACCAAATCAAAATCTTATAATATCCATTATCGTCCTCAAGCCCGCATTATACCTGCGATATTCCTATATTTATTGCACATAGAAGTCCACAGTTGTCTTGCAACATCCTGAGATTAATGTAACACTGATTGTAACATCAGGAAAAATGAAGGATGCAGCGTGGCCAATACCACCAAGCCCCTCACTAACACTGAAGTTAAGCAATCCAAACCTAAAGAAAAGGAATATAACCTCGCTGACGGGAACGGATTGTATCTTCGTGTGAAGCCCAACGGCACCAAGCTTTGGCTGTTCAACTACTCCCGCCCTTACACCAAAAAAAGAGCCAATCTCAGTCTGGGAAAATACCCAAACCTCACCCTTGCAGAAGCCAGAGTCAAGGCTCAAGAATACAAAGGGTTGCTTGCCAAAGACTTCGACCCAAAGGACAAGAAGCTGGAGCTGGAAAAGGCAAACAGGCTGGCACACATCAATACGCTTGAGCATGTGGTGGAGCAATGGATGTTACTTAAACAGGACAATATCAGCCCCTCCTACTACAAGAAAATAACCAGCAGGCTCAGGCTTCATGTCTTGCCTAACATAGGCAAAATTCCAATCCATAAAATCACAGCAGTGGGGACGATTGAATCTTTGCGAACGTTAGCCAAGCAAGGAAAAATGGAGACGATAGACAATATCTGCGGCTGGTTAAACGAGATCATGACGTATTCAGTGAATACTGGCCTTATCCCTGCCAACCCGCTCTCAGGGATTAAAAAAGCGTTTAATTCTCCCAAAACCACCCATTTGCCTACATTGCGACCTGAGGAGCTACCAGAGCTCACTGTAGCGATAGAAACGGCGAATATACGCCTGATCACCAAATACCTGATGCAGTGGCAGCTCCATACCATGGTACGTCCTAAAGAGGCTTCAGAGGCCAGATGGGACGAAGTAGACCTGGAAAAGAAAGTCTGGGTGATCCCTGCTGAGAAAATGAAGATGAAGCGTGACCATACTGTCCCGCTATCCTCAGCCATGATGAGGCTATTGGAGGATTTGAGGCCATTGAGTGGCCACAGGGAGTGGTTATTTCCATCAGATCGCTCACCCAGAAAGCCGATGAGCTCACAGTCAGTCAACATGGCCCTGAAAAGAATGGGCTTTAAAGGTCGATTGGTCTCACATGGATTTCGGGCATTGGCCAGCACGACATTGAATGAGCATGGCTTTGATCCAGAGTTGATAGAGACCGCCTTGGCCCATGTTGACAGTAACAGTGTAAGAGCGGCATACAACCGTGCTGAATATCTGGAAAGACGAAGAGAAATGATGGAGTGGTGGAGTACTCACATAATAAATACAAACCAAAACATTCAGCAGTTAAGCCCAGACCAGGATGAGGTCACATTCGACAACACAAAACAATCTAATATATACGAAGAAAATTATTCTTCTCGCTCAAACAGCAATTATGCCTACGCTTTAACGGGAAAGGTGCCAGACCTTAAAACGATAAAGATGTCAGACCTTAATGAGAGCGAGGAAGCAATCCAATTAAGGTTGGTTCAACTGCAACAGCATCTTCAGAGAAGAGGTATAGATAAGATTAATTTAGGGAAAAATCATGCAAAGGAATTAGTACAGGTCATTGGTAAAGCGCTCTGGGAAAATTATCCAGAAAAGAGGATGGGAGAAATGTGCAATCTGACCAAAGAAGTATTTGTCGATCAGGTTCATAGGTCCACCGTTCCTGATGATGCAAGGGAAGTGTATTTGGCTGCTCTGCCAGAAAGCGCCAAGACCTTGAGAGAATGGCTCAAGCCAATCGCTCTAAAAAGTGCATCAAAAGGAGGCAGACCGAGAAAAAAATAACATCTTCGAAAAAACCTCCTACCCATATGATTGGCAATATTAAGACCAATATTTTTTAGTGACACTACCGCTATTGTTTAACAAAGACCGAGGAGGTCTAGCAATGGCGAAAGAAAGAGTTTTACGGTGGCCCGAAGTTCACCAGCATGTCGGCTTATGTCGATCACACGTACACAATCTCGTCAAAAACGGAAGGTTCCCCAAGCCAGTAAAACTGGGCGCTCGAGCCAGTGGATGGCTTGAAAGTGAGGTTCACGCATGGATTGAAAAAAGGGTTGCAGAATCACGTAACCAGGAGGACATATCATGAGCCTCCGACAAGCTATCAATGCTAAATGCAAGGAGTGCATATACGACCCACATTCATCAGGCACATGGAGAAAGCAGGTATCCGAATGTACCTCAAATAACTGCCCTCTTTATCCATTTCGACCTACCCCTATAGATACATCATCTAAACAGAGAAAAGCTGTTATAGCTGCAGATTTTGGCAAAAAAGGGGCTATTCTGGGTAGCGTGGAGGTTAAGGAGGTATGAACACTACTAAGGTTTTCCACTTTTCCATGAATGAACTTACTCACGCAGAAGCTGCTATTGAATATGCAAGAGCAGGTTTCCGTGTTTTTCCTCTCCATGATGCTGGAAGTGAGAAAGGTAAACGGCCAAGGATTAGCAATTGGCCAAACGTCGCCTCATCGGATGAGACTCAGATCCGTCAATGGTGGGAGAAATTTCCTAACGCCAATATTGGATTGTTAACGGGTTCTGAAGTTGGTTTCTATGTCTTAGATATTGACCCAAGAGGTGGAGGTGACAATTCTCTGACAACCTTAATAGAGCAGCATGGACAGCTCCCTGAAACAGTTATACAGCACACTGGTGGCGGTGGGTATCACTTCCTCTTTAGGTGCGATAATCCACAGAAGAATAGAGCTGGGGTTCTTCCTGGGATAGATATAAAGGGGGAAAACGGTTTTATTGTTGTTTCTCCGTCTGTACATCCCGATACAAAGAAACGTTACACGTGGGATGTTTTTCCAAAAAAGGTGGATATTGCCGAACCACCTCATTGGTTGTCAGATTTACTCACTAAACCAAAACCGCAATCGACAGTTAAATGTAAGCAAAGCAAGTTTCAGGAGATAGCAAAATCCTCAAAAATTCCTGTAGGAAAAAGGAATGACTCACTATTTGAAAAAGGCTGCTCCCTTAAATCTTCTGGTATCTCGAATAATGATATTGCCTCCTCATTAATCAGTATCAATTTGACTGAGTGCGAGGAACCCTTACCTGAAGATGAGTTACAAGTCATTATTGATAGGGTTTTATCATGTAAATCAAAAGCGGCATACTTGTTATATAGAGACTGGATACTCTCAAAAGCTGGCCCTTGTGATGATCGCTGCAGATTTATCCTTGTAACGATTACTACCTTTATGAATGCTGAGAAGATAACTGCCTATCCAACACAAGAACTATTAGCCGAAATGACAAGTATCAGCAGAGAAACAATAAGCAAGAAATTAAAGAGAGCGGCGGATCAGGGGTGGATAGAGGTAGCAAAGCATAAAGTGCGCAAACAGAAATACTCAAATAATGTTTATATCATACCGGCTAGATTTAGATAACCATGTGAACCTCAGCCCAAAACCATGTGACGCAGCTTCACACTAATACCTATGAATATCTTCCAGTAAGAGGTTTTTTTTAGGGCAGATGGCTGTGCGAGGATCCATGCTTTAATTGACAAAACTGCCGCTACCTTTCTATTTCACCCTGGTGCCGGTGATTTTTTCGTCATTTAGGGCCAATTTCAGCACCAGTAGTGCACGTTTGTATGATGCCGCTATCTGCTGCCACCCCACGAGAGTGGCTCCCAGCGATCGTTTTTCGGGCTTCTACGGTGTGTTTCTTGCAGCGGTACCCAGAAGTGATTTGGAACTGAAACACGGCCCGCGCTTCAAAAAATATGGACTCTACTAAGATACGGCTGGTAGTCAAAATTAGGGGGCCGGTCAGAGTTAATGCATGAGTTCCTGGGTAAAGTGTCCTATACCGTGGCTGACTTTCTGAATGCACAGATAACAGGCCGTGGAGAATTTTGGTACCTCGGGCGGTCTAATCAGTCTGCAGAACTACCAGGAATTCTTATTGGTCTATATGAAAAACTATCCGTGGACTGGTGCGAAAATGAAGATCGTGGGGTGTTGTTTATTGTATTTACCAAGGACCATGAGCTTTGGCTGGAACTAATCGCTTAGAGTGGCGCCGACTGTGACGGGCTCGACTGGACGATCAATATTGATAAAGCCAAAGCCAGAATTGGTGACAAAGTAGCTCTGCAAGGTAATATGTATCTCGCAGTTCTTTATGCTGAGCAGGAAAGAATTTGTGCTCAAGTTCGTAGAATTCTTAAGCAGTTCGGTTCCGTGAATAGGTATGTGTTTTATCTGGGGCATGGATTGATCCGCATGTTAACTCAGACCATACAAAGGTTATGATAGGTTCAGTCCATGATCTCTCAGCCACATGCCATAATTTAATTTGATATCGTAAAGACTTTTTGTACCTAATGGAGATAGAACAGCTTTTCAATCGACTATCAGGTTGAAATCCAAGTATACAAGTTGACTTAGATTTTGTATCGATAGCCTGATAGAGTCTGGATCAACTTCTTCCCATTGATCTTCATCAAAGATCACGAGGCCCTGATAGCTTTCTCCAGGTTCCAAAATACTATGCCCTAGCATTTTCTCATGTAACGATGACTCAAGGTAAGAAGTCCGAACCTGTTTGGGTGTGTCACCTTCAGCAACCCGACGGATTCCAGTGTGGACACCCAATGTCATAACACCCAGCGTTGCATTGGCTATTCCTTGACCGATGGTTGCATTAGGTGGTGAGACCGCTTCTACGATCGCTGGTAAATTCATGGCGAAAACCTGTTCATTGGCACGAGTTGCATTAATATCACGTCCTAAAACCAGAATACGAACAGTGCTGTCGTTAGTTATGACAAGATGGAAAACCAGGCTATCATTCACTCTGTCACCCAGCAGTCTGACCTGTTCATCACGCTCTACTCTGTTCCAGCCTACCGAGATTCCTCGTTGCTCGGTAACGTGTAAAAGTTGGTTGGCTTCCATCGGGACCAGTTTATAGTCGAAAGCAGCGATATAAGAATCCAAACGCTGAGCATAGATTGACCAGGAAATTGTCAATAGCAAAGTGAAAAACAGCAATTTTTTGGTAATGAATTTAGTAATCATCGTGGTACCAAGCCTGTTGTATCTATGAATTGAGCCAGACGGGAAAAGCTCCCGGCCAGCAAAGTGTCTGTTAAATCATTGAACTCAGTCGGAGAGAGTGTTCCCTCTGCAGCATATGTGCTTTCGAAACTTTTTACTTCTTCGCCCCAGACGACAGTGCTTGTCGCAACATGCAGAATTTGGCCTATAAATCCCAAGGCTACGGTGGCTTCAAAATCCTGCTCGCGTGCTTGACGTGTTTCAGTTGTCGCAGCGAACCAGCTAAGGTCCTCGACCAAGCTGCGACGTACAAAGTTGAAAGTTGTCAGGTCAGCGAACAGAATCAGGTCTACTTGATGCTGTTCACCAATTTGCCGCAGCTCTGTTGCGCTCATACGCTCCTTTGGCGTTTCATTGATGAATTCAACATTATTGAAGAGACCGCTGCGATTAAGGGAAAAGTAGAGAGAACGACTCAATCCCTCCGGGACCGGCTGCCGAAAGTAGGAATCACTTTCACCAAGAAATGGCGCGAGTCGCTGGTCGCGCATTAACATGACTCCCAGAGTCATCGGATATTTTGGGGTATTCCTGATACGTTGTCCGACATCAAGAACCAGGTTTGCCTGATAATCCTCTGCTTCCATTTCCCGCGGCCCGCCAGCGCAGGCTGTCAGGATAATTAATGAGATGGCTGCGCTTGCCCTGAGGAAGTGACAGTGTATTTTCATATAATTCTCCAAAGCTCTAGGCAAGTAAGTTTAATTAATGGGGCAGGTGGTATCGGGAATATCACCGCCGAACCAACTTTGGATTATCAAGAGTTCGGCGCCCCATTCTGTTTTTTCGCGGAGCCAGGCATCGAAGGATTGCTCTCCATTAACACGGTCGAGGTGATAACGAAAAGTTATACCGCAGACTTGTGGGCGGTCCTCTTCACAATGCTCGCACTGAGGCAGATAACAATTCGAGTCACCTGCCCAAATATCTTGAAACTCCCAGTATCGTCCAGGCTCATTTTCCGGCCTTGCGGTGATGCGATATACAGGAAAACCATCATATCTGCAGGACTGGCCAAAAGCGGTATTCGCAGTATTATTGGATTGTCCCCAGGGGGCTGAAGTTGATGAGAACGCCGTTTGTACGTCGAGTGCCGGGTTGGAATTGATGGCAAATGTTTGGTTGTCCTGCTCGTTGCCTCTGGTCTGAGCTGGATTATTAGCAAGAGGATTACCCTGCTGTTCGAAGCTATCGGTGAATGGATCCAAGGTTGGGTAAGGATCGTTAGGATCAGATATTGATAGGCCAGGTCGAGATTCAAAAGTACCGGCGAATGGATCCATAGTGGGGTAAGGATCGTTAGGATCAGATATCGATAGGCCAGGTCGAGATTCGTAACGATTGTTAATATCAGCCACAACATCCTCCATTCGCTGATTTTGGGCTAGGCGTTGCTGTTCCGCGGCCTGATTGAATTCCTGTATTTGCTGCATGGTTGCAGCACTCCCGGCAGCCAATGCCTGCAGCCCCTCCTGCATAGCCTGGCGAGAAGCGATAATTTGCGCTTCTCGCACAGCGGACTCCTGTTGCTGGCGCTGGTCAATTTGTTGCCTGGATTGTTGCTCCCGAAGTGCAAGTTGCATTTCCTGCTGTTGTCTGGCTTGTGCAGCGCGATCCGGGTCAGCGACAACAAACTCAATGGTGCCTGATGTTGCCCATGGGTCTGCATCCGTCTCCGCTTCAGTCGCGCCGGAGCGAGCTGCTATGCGATGTTGCATGGCCCGGTATTCCATTTGTTGTGCTAAGATTTCTTTTTCATGCAGATCATAAGGCCGGGTAAGAGCTTCGGCAGCTGTCCCTATAAGTTTGCCGGTTCCTTCAAGGGTTCCAATCGTAGCGCCATAAGCCAAATCGAATACCAGACCGGTAACGTTACCCACGACAGACAGATATCCGCCAAAAAAGCCACCGGACTCCGCATCGGTAGCCACATCTTCAGCGCGTCGACCAATCTCCCGACCAAGTCCTACAACGACACTGTTTTCCACTACCGCATAAGTGGTTGCCTTGGCCCAGGTGAGGAAGCCGCTATCACCCTCGCGTTCTTCATCCAATGCCTTGTTTACACCTTTGCTAACCGCATCCCAGAGACCTGCGACGTCCCAGAGAGAAGGTATGGGAGCGCCATTCAAGCTGGGACGTGAAGCTGTGATGCGCATATCAACATCAGCATTCAAAGTTGTATGTAAACGCAGCCTACCATCGGCATCCACATTCGCTCCAAGAGTGATATCCGAACCCATTAGAGCGACACCCTGTTGACCATACCAATTGATTGAGTTCGCAGCTTGATTTAGTGCTTGAATATTTTGACCAGTCATTACATTACGGATTTGTCCAATTTGTGGCGGACTATTCTTCGGAGGTGTCTGCTCATCCCGGGCAGATCTGATCCCTACTTCTGTAGGTGACAAGGGAATATTGATAGATCCACTTGTGGTACTTGCAGATGCTGACAGTAGCGATAGGCTGGCCGGATCAATAACGTCTTCCGGATCAATATTCAGTGTGCTCATGGGTAAGTCAATTAGTTCAGCCTGGGGATTATCGCGTAGCCACTCCTTTAGTTGGTTGCGCGCTAAAGCGTGAGTCTGGACTGCATTCTGGACCTCACCAGCAAGTGATGGCGATTGGGCCAGAATAGGTGATGCCGGGATCAAGACCACAAGCAGCCGGAAGGCTTGGAGTAAAAGTTTTGTATTCATTGAGTGTCCTCCATAGACCGGCGCCAGTCGACCAGAATCTGGTCTGCTCTGAGACCAAGACGGATTTCGTCTAATCGCGCTATCGCCGGGTCTCCTTCATTCATATCTGCGATGCTTGCATCCAGTTGCGCGATTGCTTGATCCGTTTCGTCCAAAGCTGCCATTATTCGTGCCAGCGCACTCCAATCATCAGGACGAGCTGGTTCTTCGGATACACGATTACTGAAAAAATCTTTACCTCGATCAAGCTGACCACTGATCAAATATGCATTTCCAAGCAGCACTACAGCTGCTACTTCTTCATCTTCGGAAATAGATGCTCTATAAGTCTGTGTGGCCAACAGGGGTTCAAGTTCGTTTACCACTTCTAAATAATGACCGTTTCGCGCTAGTAACCCCGTGAGTAAAAGAGCGAGCTTTTCATCATACTCAATCTGTTGGGCTCGGCTCAGGAGATCAATGGCAAGCGCTATATTGGTATCACTAAAACTTGGCAGTTTCCCACCAAGAAAGCGCAGACCAGCAAGATTTCCCGGGTCTGCCTTGATAGCCCGCCAGGCATACTCCAGAGACATTTGCTGCATATCAATGGCAATGTTTGGATCGTTAGCTTCACGAGCTGTGGCATCTATGCGCAGGGCATGAATCATCAGTATGTCTGAGAGCGCTTCAAGCGCTGCCTCACTAGGTGCAGCATCAAGTAGCTGCAGAGCTATTGCTTCATCAGGAAAAAGTGGTAGGTCCTGAGCTTGGAGAAAGCATGAGAAAAGCAAAGAAGAACATAACAAGCTGCGGAAGAGAGATGTCATCGAGCTAAGTTCCCATAATTAATCCGACTGTCTACTGCTATGTCATTGACGAGGAATATAAAATCCTAATAAATATTAAGGTTCTTTTCAGGCATTTTCATTAAATCTGGTCTATTTTACTGAGTGAATTTCTTTTATTTCTAATCCATGTACTTGAAAATTAAATACTAAGGTCTTTATGCATTTATTACAGGAAACAGCTTTTTTATCAAGTCTTTAGCTTTCAAAATAATGTAATAAAATGTAACTTATATTTAGTTGGTTCGCATTGTGAGTCAAAAAAAATGTTATTTTGAATATGCACTCCTATATCTATAATGAGATTAATATCTTTAGGAATGTATTTTTTAGCTTGCCTTCTTTTTTTCAAATTCGTTGAAAAATCTAATTTCATTGCATGGGGGCTAGGCATGACATTTGAATCACCCCTAGTTCACTAGGCAGATTCCAGCCTCATTTTGTACTGCCTTTGATACTCTACCTGAGACTTCTGGTTATTAAAACTGTGCCGTCTCCTGGCGTTGTAAAACATCTCGATATAATCGAACACATCAGTTCTGGCCTCCTCTCTGTGACCTTTCCTCTGGACCTTAACCGTTTCTAGGAGAGTTTTTCAAGCAATTTTCCTCGCAAAGACAGAAATTCGTGGGTATTTAGGTGGCGATAACTGGCTGGACTAACCAGTATTGAGCGTTTATTCTTCTAATACTTCAAGTTGCTCGGGAGTTAAAGTGACGATATATCTGTTGAGAGGCTGCACAGCAGCGCTCTCTAGGATCATGCAGCTAATCAAGTGCTATCAGACCAAAACTGGCGATCCTACACAGCTGAATTGCGGGGTTCGCATTAACCTTCACCCAGGAGATGAGCATGGAAAATGGAGATAGTCAGAAGCAGTCCAGCCACAATTTCCCTAAATTTCTTTATTGGATGTACGTTATCTTCCTGGGCGGATGGGCAATTGAACCTTTGAGGCTCCTGCTTGTCTTCTGCGTGAAAAAAGCTGCGATACTTTTCAGCTATATAATGAGCCACTTTTTCAGTTTGGCGACCAGCTTCTTGGTACTGTACCCCGCCTGCGTTGGAATCCTAAGCATCCCCATAGGATTCGTGTTCGGCGGCTTTTCATTTGATGAGTATCGCCAATACTATCAAGACATTGGGGGAACGCCGCTTGACCTTTACGGATTCTTCTGGGGCCTCGGATTATTTTTCCCAATTTTTGCGAAGGGTTTAGGAGAGACGCTTCCTGACGCAGTAGGCGCAGTACATGAGGTAAAAGACTCCATACAAGACCAAGCGATGAGCAAACAACCCGCCGAGGGAGCCATCAATACGCCTGAAAAGCCTAGTAGAAAAAAAGAAGGGAAAGACGATCGCTCACGCGCGGCCAGCTTAAGCGTTATCAAGTACCTGCTCTTCGCCCCCGGGTACATAACGCTAGCTATTGCGTACTTTTTCCCCAACGAAAGCTTTGGCAAGAAACGAAACGTCGCCTCAAGCGGGCGCCAATGGAAACAAAGGGATTTTTTTGCTGCCCTGAACGCCGTGATCATTTACTGTGTAATCTATTTTTTCTTTGCAGGCGAAGTTGCAACATGGTTGCCAACCGATTAGGCCTTTGGGAAATACCGGCTCAATTCCTTTCTTTTCGGATTTAAAGACAACCAGCTTCGTAGATTAATCAAGTCCATGAGAGCTTCCCGAAAGCCCCAGGTGCTCAACGGGAAATTACTCCGTAAACGGGAACTCTTTCAAAGTCCTTGACGTCGCCAATCCCAGCCGAAACATAACGCGCGTAGGGATCATCTGCGAAACACCAGCCGCTAGGCATTCTGGACTTGAGCCTGCCCCCAAGAAGTTCATTTTCGTGCGCTGTGACGATCGTGACAATGTCCGATTTAACGAGAACGGCTCGCATCCGTTCAACCGACAGACGAACGGCCACTATTTCATTGGCAATGACATTTGCCGGGATCGGATGCTCGTAAGTAAATCCTAACTTCGAGCTCTTCACGCCCCTTCTTAACCCCTTGGCTGTCAGCAGCCGCTCCTTAAGCAAGAGCTTCTTAGCGGATGGTGTGATCGCGTAGGTGTCCCTAGCGAGGCTAAACTTGGCTACGTAGTTCAGCAACCCATACCTTATGGCGCTCTGCTCACCGAAACTTGGAAAATCATCAATTCCAACGATAGCGCTTATTACCTTGAACAGGCTGGCCTGGAGTGGATTCATTTGCTACCTCAAGCCGTCTCTTACCTCATCGACAGCCAGACTGAGAGGGGTGACGCCGTAGCGGGAAGAAATATTGGCATCGGCTCCGGCGGCGAGCAGGAGCTGGGCAGATGCCATGTCATCGTAGCGCACCAGCCAGTGCAGGGCAGGGGTATCAAACTGACCCAGAGCATCGGGATCGGCGCCGTCAGCAATTAGTTGGCGCACGGTAATAGCGTCCTGGTCCATGGCAGCATCGGCTAAAGAAGGTTCGCCTTGCCCCAGCACAGATGTGAATGCTCTACAGGCCGGCGATGCAGCAATAACAAGGTGGAGAAAACTCTTTATTTTCAGGTTCATTTCAGATGATTTTGCTAGTATCGCTGTGGATGCTCCCTTCTTGAAGCAAGAACCTACAGTTCAGATACAGGCTATTCAAGAGAAGATTCGTGCCGACACAGGCAAGCTGGTAATAGCAAACTCATATGGTGCTTACCTAACACTACTAGCCTTGATAGATATAGACGTCACTCCCGATATGGTTTTACTGCTATCGCCTGTATTAGGGGCAGCGAACGCCAATGATCGTATGTATTACTCACGACCACCGCTTACTAATCGATTTGAGGACGCTCTTAACAACAATACATTAATAAAGCCGAAAGTATTTAAACTAATTATGGGCGATCAAGATGAGTTATATAGCCCTGAAAAAATTTCTACTATTGATGGCTACTTTGGCATGGGAGCAGCACAGATATTGGCTGGAGAAGGGCACATGCTGTCAGAGCAAGTAGTTCAAGAGTTTATCAATAACAACCTGAGCGTAGGCAAGTCTTGAGGTTGTTTTTCTTTTTTTTAGAACTAGTCAATAGGATTTCGAATACCCCATTCAGAAAACTCTTCAAAAGTTAGATAGGGTTCTGACCCATCTAGCGGCCTACCTCTGATGATATTTCTCTGTTTGTTGTATAGCGCTGTTAATATTTCGTTCTGCTCTTGAGTTTTTTCGGGCTGACATTCCTTAAACGTCTGCTGAAACAGCATTTCTTGCCTAAATCTGTCTGATTCTCGCATTACAGGTACTTCCATGGATATGCTAGACCATTCGGATTTGGAATAGAATTCTCTGAAAGGAGTGGGTTTTGCATCTGGATGTTTCTTAAATCGGTTCATCTGCTCACATATAGGTTAATCGATAGGATACCTAATTCCCCACTCATTAAATTCTTCAAATGTTATACAGGGCTCTGTCCCATCTAATGACTCACCATCAACTACCTTGCGCCACTTTTCATGTACCGCAGAGATTGTCTCTGACTGCTCTAGATTAACCACTGGCTGACAGCTGATGAATACGCTAGAGAATAATAGTTCTTGCCTAAACCTATCTGATTTTTGCAACGCAGGTACGCTAATAGCCATGCAAGCCAAATGAGTATCAGAAAAGAACTCGCTCATCCGAGCTGGTTTGGCATTTTCATGCTTCTTGAATCTGTTCATATGGTTAATCTACAGGGTACCTAACGTTCCATTCTGCAAATTCTTCATATGAAATACTGGGTTCTGTTCCGTCTAGCGCGATATTAGCCTGGATCTTTACAATCTTTTCTCTAATCGCCCAGATTAATTCTCGTTGCTCCATAGTTCTTGCTAAAGACCGGCAGTGAGTAAAGACACTGCAGAATAACCATTCCTGACGTACCCTATCGGACTTCCAGAGTTCCGGATTATCTGAAGCCATCTTAGAGTAGGTTGCATTGCCGTAAAACTCAGATCGCAATGAATTAAACTTGGCGGTTTTATCTTTCTTAAATCGGTTCATATGATGAATTTCAAAAAGCTATTTAAGTACATGGGTGTCTTATTGAATAGATCGGATTATCCGGACCCGCGAATTCTTTGTTGGTAAGTTTCCCCATAATGTATTATTCCTTGCAATTCCTTTCTTTAGGCTATTATTTATCTAATCAGTAAAGTGTTGAAAGTTGCGGATTAGATTCGATCCAAAAAAATGACTGGATCCAACCTGTTGTACCAATACGAAGATGATGCATGAAGTCAGTTTAGCAACACAGAAAGCAACACAAAATATATTTTGATAGCTATAAATATGATTAGATCAATTGGATGATCGTGTTTAATGGTACCGGGGTGCCAGGCTGGATTTAGCAAAGTAATAGAGAAGTATGATTCTTACTTAATGTAACAATTAATGTAACAATATGAGATTATTTTAATTATAATGCTATATATATCATGTAGATATGCAATATAAACAAGTCCTCTCCTGGGCACCACATATTGGTTTGGCATCTAGCCATTCCTGAATCTTCAGATAAAACCAGTTCGAGCCACAGAGGACTAATCCAGCTCGCTGATAAAGCGCTCGCGTTCCGTCTGCCATGAAGCTGCGCTTCATACTGCGGCAGACTCCACCCTCTCCTGGACTGAGACACTTTCCTGATTATCCGTAAGCGATTGAGTTCAAAAAACCCGGTCAATGACATGCCCTGGAGGACTAATCTGCGTAAAAGGGGACAGAATTATTTAAACTGAAACATCACTCCTGTTAACGTAAAAGGGGACAGAATTATTTAATCTGAAACATCACTCCTGTTAATAAACCCCAATTGCTGCTCAACCATCCAGTCCATTACCTCCAAAAGTTGCGAATAATTTGCCGGCGATGGTTCAAGTCGATTCAAAACTTCGACAATCGCTTCCAGCGTTGAGTAATAGTCGGCCCGCGATGCCTTGCGGATTCGATAACGTGGTTGAGCGCCGGGCTTGAAGCTGTATCGCGGCAAGGACTGCAGGAAGGGTGATCCCAGCAGTATGGCTTTACTCTTGCGCCAGGTGCCATCAATGAACACCAGCGGCCGTGGCGTCTGGTCTGACAATTCGCTGATGTCTTTGCTGTCAGTGCCGGGATAAATTAGCACAGCGTTTTTCCAGCGTGCTGACTGCGCCGGATCTACTGTAAAGGGGGTGTTGTCCTTGACTTCAGAAACGTTGATGTTGCTTATCGATAATTCAGCAATTCTTGAGGTGCCAATAGCATGACTTTTCTCCTGGTTATGTTGAATAATTTCAACCGGCCAGTGATTCTCATGGGGCTTGATCAGGTGGCAATAGCATACGGATAAGGGTTTTCTGCACTTGTCACATTGCATTCTCTTGGAGGGCATTGTTTGCTTCAGCTGGCGTCGGGCACCGGGCCCGCAGCCAGCGGGCCGGAAGCTTTTTCCATTTTCTGCAGCGCATAACGCATGGCGACCCTGGCTTTATCCGATCGGACATCCACCAGCCAGTCATCACCGGTTTCCCGAATACGATCCTGTTGCGCCTGCACGATCCACTTGTCTTCTTCCAGTGCGACTTCCACTTCCTTGCGCAGGTTTTCTGTCGCATCCGGATCATCGACCAGATGATTGTGAGCAGCGGACCAGAAATAATAACAACTGGTCTCGGTCACTGGCGTGGCAAAATGATAAAGGCGCATGGAAAAACCACCCACGCGTTTGCTGAAGTCCTCGCGCGCGCCCTGACCTTTGGCAACGGCGCCGGTCCATTGCAGGACTGCCGAGGGTGCGATGTATTCCATTTCCTGCCAGCGCTCGATTTGCTTTGGCAAATCGACACATTTCAGATAAGTGGGCGGTGGTTCGCAGTCAGGCATCCAGCGTTTAACATCCACGCCTTTTTCGGTGGTTATTACATCCATTTCGGCTTCCACCAGAGTGGCCGCCTTGCCACCGACATTTTTGGCATGCACATAGCCAAGATGAGTCAGGTCCATCAGGTTATCCATCATCATCTGGTAGGTAGTATCGATTTCATACATGCCATGGCTATGGGGCCAGTTTTTCGTGTCGTTATGAAAGGGGTAGTCGAGAATCAGGGACGGATCGGCTTTTTCTGGTGCCCCCATCCAGATCCAGATCATCTGGTCTTTTTCCACGGTCGGGTAACTGCGTACCCGTGCCTTGCCGGGAATTTGTGCCTGCCCGGGAATATGCACACAGACGCCATCGCTGCCAAACACCAGGCCGTGATAACCGCACTGCAGGCCCTCATCAATGACACTGCCCACACTCAGCGGGGCACCCCGATGGCAGCAACTGTCATATAAGGTCGCGGCCTGACCTTCTTTTGAGCGATACACCACCACAGGTTGATTGCAGATACGCCGCGAGATGGGCCCATCCGATAATTCGTCGGCCCATGCGGCCATGTACCAGGCATCAGCGATAAACATGATTGATGATTCTCTTTTAATGATATTTTTCTATTTTTTAACTATTGGCAGATGAAAATAACCACAGCGAGGGATTATTGCAAATTCAAATGTCATCTATAGCAAGGATGTCATGATCTTGTGTGTCGATACTGATCGCTCACAGCAGGCACAGCCTTTGAAAAATTTATTGAGTGTGTGCGTTAAAGATATTGGATATCCCCTGCTATACTACGGCCTTTGAAAAATCCGCACTCGATATCTGCCCTGATAACTATGCAGAACGCCACTGTAACCAACACCATCAAACGCTTTTCTGCAGACCTGATTATGGTCCTGTTGCTACTGACCGTTGCGGGCGGCTGGTATTTCAATATCTTTCATGGCGATCTGTGGTTTCTGCGCGCCGCACTCTTTTTTGGGTTATCGCTACTTCTGGTTTGGCGCCTTTGTGTGCATATTGAAAAATCCTGGGTGCGTGGCATTGTTGCGGTAATACTGGTGGAGGTGCTGGCCATCTATGCGGCCGCCCGCCTGGTGTCTTTTTACTACCAGGGCGAAAGTTTCAACGAGGAATTCTTTTTCCACTTTAGCCCGGAAACCATAGGCTTTGCCTTTGGCGCTTTTCCAGGCTTTGTGACCCTGTTCTTTGTCTATGTGGGGGTTATGGGGGTATGTGCCTGGCTCAGTGTCCATGCCATGCAGGGACGCTCCTTTGATAATCGTACAGTATTGATTTTACCTGGTCTGGTGCTGGTGCTGGCCATGGACCCGGATTTGTTCCGCCTCGCCAATCTCAGTATGCAGGATGCCAACCTTAATCGTGGCCTGCAGCTATCCACCATTGATTTTGAGGCCACCGACCTGAATCGTGATGCCATATACAAGATGAGCGAGGATATCGTTGCCGGCAAGAACGTGGTGATGATTTATCTGGAAGGCATGGAGCGTTTGTATTCCGATGAAGCGGTCTATCCGGATTTGACACCCTTCATTAATTCCCTGAAAGGCAATGTCCTGCAGTTTGAAAATATCCATCAGACCCGTGGAACTACTTTTACCGTGGCCGGTATTCTGTCGTCCCAATGTGGAACACCGCTGCTGTTTCCCAGTGGCCCCGGGGGTAATGATGTGCTCAAGAACGGCTTCCTTCAGGAAGGGTTCTGCTTTGGCGATATTCTCAATGCGGCGGGCTACCGTAATGTTTTCATGGGTGGGGCTTCCACACGTTTTGCTGGCAAGGGCACCTTTCTGTCTGCCCATGGCTATGAGGAAGTGCTGGGCCTTGAAGAGCTCAAGCCATTTATGGATGAGCCAGACTACCTGAACAACTGGGGGCTTTACGATGACACCTTGCTGGAGTTGGCCAAAGACCAGTTCGATGAGTTGGCAGCAAATCCGGATCAGCCCTTTAATTTGACTGTGCTTACTGTGGATACTCACCCCCCGGACGGCACCGTGTCGAAAAGCTGCACACCGTACCCGACCATTGATAATAATATTTTCCATGCCGTGCATTGCACCGATCAGTTAGTTGAAAAATTTATCACCCATCTGCAGCAAAGCCCGGCCTGGGATAATACCGTGGTGCTGATGATGAGCGATCACCTGCATATGCGTAATACCGGCATGGATTATTATCCGGAAAACTATGACCGCAGGCTGTTTGTAAATATTCTCAATGCCGGTGTTACTGACGTTGTGGAAACCCCCGGTACACACATGGATGTGGCGCCAACCCTTCTGGACCTGATGGGTGTACAACACCGGCAGGTTTTTCTGGTGGGCGCCGATTTACTGGCGCCGGAAACCGCCAGTCGGCCAGATCCGGATGTCAGAGGTCCTCGCGAAGCCGCCATTCGTTATATCAACACCAGTCTGTTGTCCCGCATTGAAGTGGGCTTATGTGAAGTCAAACCCCTGTACAGTTTTGCTGAAAAAACACTGCGCGTGGCGGGTCGTGAAATTGAGTTAAGCATGGGGGGCAGGCCGATGAATCTGCGCAACCTTGGTACCAGCCATGCCTTGATGACGCTGGTGAGCAAGGAGGGCAAGGTGGGCCTTACCTTTCCGGTGAATCTCGACAACCTGGCCTATGTGATGTATCAGTTTCGCACCAGTAATTTTCTCTTGCTGACGCCGCCGGAGGCGATACGCAGACTGGATCCCCGGGTCGAATCCTATCGGGGGCTGGGCCTGTTGTTCGGCAACCTGGAAAACTCCTTCGATGTACTGCAGACCGACATCTCGCTGGACGCAGGCTTCGAGGCCAATGCCGATTGCGGGGACCTGTTGTCAAAAGCTGAAGAGCTTGGTGAATTGCAAAGTATCGAGACCCTGGGGCAAATTTGTAATTACACCGTCCCTGATGATACTGAGTGGTCTGAAATTGAAGGCCGTATTCGACTTGCCAGTGTGGCCTATGCCAACCAGCGTTACCAGGCGGAGCTCATGCGGGACAATCGGGGCTGGTACGCGGTGACCAATCTGATCCCCATACCCATGGAGGATGCGCGCTTGTCCGAATCCCTGTGTCATGCCTATTACGGAAACCAGGAAATTCTGATTCCCGGCATCATGACCGAAGACGGACCCTCCAGCATGATTCTGAATAAAATTCCGGGTGTTACCCTGACTTTTGAGCTGGGCTCTTTGACGCCTTTGCCTGAGCAGAATTAGGCCTGAGCAAGATCAAGCCAGAACAAGATCAAGTCCGTGCACAGGCAAAGCCGGAGAAATCAGTGTTTGCTTTTAACGGCAAATATCCCTAAATTTTCCAACCATCCTAATAAGAAGAAATACTCAGGGGGCTGGCAATGCCACACTTCAGCAACACCACATTACCAGGTGGTAAAAAAACATCTGTTTTAGCCAGAGCCATGGCAAGCACAAAAGCCGTCAGTCTGGTCTTTGCCTTGCTGCCCTTGGCCGCCACGGCCCAGACGAGGTTGCTGTGGGGTGATCTGCATCTGCATACCAACCTGTCCACCGATTCCTACGCCACCCAGAACAAGGGCGTGGGGCCCAACGAGGCCTACCGCTTTGCCAAGGGTATTCCCATTTATCACCCCAATCTGGACACCAAGGTACAGATCGACCGGCCGCTGGATTTTCTGGCCATCACCGATCACGCCATCAACCTGGGTATCGACGTGATGTCTCTTAATGCCCATCCTTTATTACAGGCCACGGAACGGGGCAGGGCACTGATTGCAGCGACGCAGGGCGATGCCGAACAATGGCCGGGCTTTATGCGTTACCGGGCGCCGGATGGTGACCGCGCCGCCTTGATGGAGGAGGTGTTTTCCCCGGAAATGCGCGCTGCCGGCTGGCGCATGCAGGTAGACGCCGCCACCAGTCATTATGAGCCGGGCAAGTTCACCACCTTTTATGCCTGGGAATGGACTGCGCTGATTCCCGGCAACAATGGCATTCGTAATCTGCATCGCAATGTCATCAGTAATGCCAGCAGCCCGGAAGAGGCGACGCAGTTTGTGCCTTTCAGTAATGCCGACAGCCTGGACCCGGAAGACCTGTTTGCCTTTCTGCGCAGCACCTCTGATCGCACCGGTACTGACTTTGTTGCCATTCCCCACAACTCGAATATTTCCGGCGGCCTGATGTTTTCCGAAAACGATGCCGACGGCCGGCCCATTACGGCCCGGTACGCCCGCGAGCGCATGCGCTGGGAACTGCTGATGGAAATCACCCAGGTGAAGGGCACCTCGGAAACCAATCCGAAACTGTCGCCCAATGATGAATTCGCCAATTTTGAAATCCGTGAAAAACTGCTCACCGGTCAGGTGGTACCTCCCACTGTCGGCGATTATGCCCGGGGCGGGCTGCTGCGCGGCATGGCCATTGAGCAGGACATTGGCGAGAACCCCTTCAAGTTTGGTTTTGTCGGTGCGTCCGATGGCCACATTGGTATGTCGTCGGTGGAAGAAGCCAACTTCCTTGGCAAGATTGGCACCGATGCCAAGCTCAGCGTGCGCGCTGAATCCCAGGCCAATGGTCTGGTGTTCCCGGCCTGGGACATGTCCGCGTCCGGCTTGACCGGGGTGTGGGCGGAAGAAAACACCCGCGAATCCATTTATGGCGCCTTCAAGCGCAAGGAAGTCTATGGCACCACCGGGCCACGTATCTCATTAAGAGTGTTTGGCGGTTTCAATTTCAACAGCCGTGATGCCCGCGCCAATGACATTGCCGCAGTAGGCTATCGCAAGGGTGTACCCATGGGCAGCGATATCACTGCCGCCCCCCGCAACCGCGCCCCCTCATTACTGATTCACGCCGCCAAGGATGAAGTGGGCGCCAACCTCGATCGCGTGCAGGTAATCAAGGGCTGGATTGATGCCGAAGGTAATACCCAGGAAAAAGTTTATGATGTGGCCTGGTCCGATGACCGGGAAATGGATGCCAGCGGCAAGCTGCCACCGGTGGGCAATACCGTTGATGTCACCACCACCCATTACACCAACAGCATCGGCGCCGCCCAGCTCGCCACGGTCTGGGAAGACCCGGACTTCGATCCGGCCCTGAATGCCTTCTACTATGTGCGCGTACTGGAAATTCCCACGCCACGGCATTCGCTGTTTGATGCCCTGGCGCTGCAACTCACGGCAGAAGATACCGGCTGGCCAGCGACGATTCAGGAGCGGGCGTATTCGAGCCCGATCTGGTATACGCCGTAGGTCGGATAAGCGCAGCGCCATCCGACAAGATAAATTCACAAAGGGTTCCGTAAAAACCTTCAGGCAAAAACCAACCTTTAATGAGAAGGCTGAATGACCAATATACTTTAGAAGATAAACAGGTCGGATAAGGCCCCGAGGCCGCATCCGACAGAACACATCACAGATTCCCGATCCCCCACAGGACTGTCATCCCCGCACAACTTGTTATAGGCTTTAGCCTTTTCCGGCCACTGACATTTAGCCGGAACTAAAGTTTAAAAAAACAGGGCAGGAAGGCCATGATAAAAATAATAAAACCACTCACCACAACACGACGCACACTCGTTGCCGTGCTGATTATGACGACCATGGTCCTGCCAGGATCACTATTCGCCCAAGGCAATGATGACAACGCCCGCTTTAATTCACTGGTCACCCGCCTTGAAGCCCTGAAACAGGAAGCCACCCTGGTGGAAGACATCCTGCAGATCCAGCGCCTGGGTCGCGCTTTTGGTTTCTATCTGGATAAAGGCTATTTCGGCGAAGCCGCTGACCTGTTTACCGACACCGGTCGCGTGCAGTACGCCATGGACGGGGTCTATATCGGCCGCGATCGCATTAAGGAACTGTTTACCCGTCATGGCGGTGGCAGCCTGAATGCCGGCCCGGGGTTGCCCTTTGGACGTCTCAATCTGCATATGCAATTACAGCCACTGGTGACTGTCGCTCCCGGTGGCAGAACCGCCAGTGCGCGCTGGCGTGAATGGGCACTGCTGGGCAACTACAAGGATCAGGCCCGGTGGGGCGATGCCATTCAGGAAAATGACTACATCAAGGAAGACGGCGTCTGGAAAATTTCTGCCATGCGCTTTTATACCAATTTTGTAGCGCCCTACGAGGGCGGCTGGGCCGCACTGCCACCGGTGTTTGGTAACTGGCAAAGCGACGTTGCCAGCACTTTCCGACCCGACCAGCCAGCGCCAGGCAGTTACCGCCCGTTTCCGTCTGTTTACACCCCGCCCTATCACTACGCCAATGATCGCCGTGCTATTACTGCGCCTGGCCCGATAGCGTTACGACGACGTCCCAATGATGTGCTGGGTCAGCTGGAAGCCAGCGCCGATGCCCAGGAACTGAAACTGGCGCGCCTGCATTCCACCCGCGCCGTGGAAAATCTGCAGGCCATGTATGGCTACTATATCGACAAGGGCAAATGGGCCGAGGCCGCCAGCCTGTTCAGCGAGGACGGTGTCTGGGAGTTCGGCCAGCGCGGTCAGTACATCGGCCGTGACAGTATCCGCCGCGGTCTGTCGCTGATGGGTCCTGAAGGGTTGGAGTCAGGTCAACTCAATAACTACCCGATGCTGCAACCGGTGATCCATGTCTCTGAAGACAACTCCCGCGCCTGGGGCCGCTTTCGCAGTGACGTCATGCTGGCACGCGATGGTAAAGGTCAGTGGGGCGGGGGCGTCTATGAAAACGAATACATAAACGACAACGGCACCTGGCGCATCAGCAAGCAGCATTACTGGGTCACCTTCTGGGGTGACTACGACCAGGGCTGGACCGGAGCCGGCATCATTCCCATGGCCCCGGCCAGCACCACCAATCCCCCGGACGTCCCACCCAGTGTTGTCTACCAGTCGTTCCCGAATACCTATGTCGTGCCTTTCCACTACGATCACCCCGTCACCGGCGAACCCCACAACGACATGGGCCGCCTGGCCGCCGACAAAGCCGCCGGGAG
>JAUHWU010000042.1 GCA_030427065.1 Gammaproteobacteria bacterium
GCCGGGGATCTTTCTGGTCGCCATAAAGGGAGGTGCAGGCAAACAGACACAATAACCCTGCGATTCCCCGGATTGATATGAAGAGCTTTTGCCTCACTGCTTACTCAGGTAAAGCAAACACAAACAGGCCTGCTCCAGCCGATACGGCAATGTACTGTCGGCCATCAATTTCGTAGCTCATTGGACCGGAGGCTATCTGGCCGCCGAGAGTCTGGCGCCACAATTCTTCTCCGGTTTCAGCATCCAGTCCATAGAAATGCCCTTCCCTGCCACCGGCAAAGACAAGATTGCTCGCAGTGCTGAGAACCCCACTGTCTGTGACATTATTCATGACATGACGCCAGACCACTTCTCCGTTTTGCGGATTGATAGCCTGGATGGCGCCCAAGCCTTCTTCCGGCGTACGCTGATTTACCGCGTTCACGCCCAGCGCAGGCATAGCCATCGTGGGAAATGCACCAACATACTGCTGCCCGGGTGTGTATTCCACAGGACGCTTGGTATATACCGAGAAAGTATCCAGCCAGGACGGCACATAGAAAAGTTCTGTCACCGGCGAATAGGAAGGCGGATACCAGTTTGTCGCCCCCTGATTGTTGGGCATTATGAAGGTGCCCTCTTCACTGGGATAAAGTGCACGGACAGGACGCCCAACTTCATCAAAACCGCTCAACCAGTTTACCGACACAAAGGGTTCGCCCAAAAGAAACTCACCGGTTTCGCGATCAAGTACATAAAACACGCCATTTCGATTTGCCCACAGCATGACTCTGCGCTCTTCGCCCTGCCAGTTCATGTCCACCAGCACGGCAGCCTGGGTAGCGTCATAGTCCATTTCATCATGGGGCGTGAACTGATAATGCCAGGCCAGTTCACCTGTATCAGGATTCAGGGCTACTACTGATTCGGTATAGAGGTTATCGCCAGGCCTGGAGTCACCGTTCCAGTCCGGACCCGGATTGCCTACCCCCCAGTAAGTAAGGTTCAGATCAGGGTCGTAGGAACCGGTTTGCCAGATTGAGCCACCACCGGTTTTCCAGGCTTCCTGTTCCGGGTCTTCCCAGGACTCAAAACCGGGCTCACCGGGACCGGGAACCGTATGGAAGCGCCATAGCTCCTCACCCGTATTCACATCATAGGCTGCAATAAAACCCCGTATGCCATATTCGCCACCGGCAGGCCCGACAATGACTTTGTCACCAATAATCAGAGGCGCCAGCGTCAGGGCATAACCCAGCTCAGGGGGCGCCACATCAATAATCCATTCAGGCTCCCCTTTTCGGGCATCAAGCTTAACCAGTTTGCCATCAATGGTTCCCATAAACAGGCTATTGCCATGCATGGCCAGACCACGATTTACCCGTCCACAACACAGGCGGGCATCCAGTGATGGCGTGTAGTTATATATCCAGAACAGGCGACCGCTAACAGGATCAATGGCGACAACATTATTAGGGGCTGCCACTGTATACATGACGCCGTCAACTACCAGCGGCGTTGCCTCAAACTTCTGGGAAGCACCATCAGGGGCTCGGTTTTGCCATACCCATTTAAGTTCAAGCTGATCGACATTCTCGCGCGTGATCTGATCAAGATCGGTATGGCGTTGACTGTCATAGTCGCCGCCATAAAGCAGCCAGCTCTCGGGCTCCTGTTCAGCATTAAGCAATCTTTCAGAACTTACCTGAGCACTTGTCATTTGAATGCTGACAGGTAAAAGGCAGGCTAATACGAATGGTTTGACTAAATTTCTCATTCTGCGTCCCCTTTTAAGGAAATCATATAGGCAACAAGGTCAGCGACTTCATCGGGCGATAGTGCATCAAGATAGGAGGGCATGGGTGAAGGAATAAAGCCATAGGATTCAAGATCATCCTTGCTGTATGCCGCCAGTCTCTCGTTTTCATTTAATAACTGTACCGAGTGGGTATCCTGATTTAACAGTAATCCGCGCATGGTAACGCCCTGTAAATCTGTCACCTGATAAAAACGTTGACCAGCGCGTACCTCTGCCATCGGATCGATGATTGATTGCTCAAGTGTGCCAGGGGTACGCGTTGCTCCCACATTACCCAGGTCGGGGCTCAGCAAATTGCCGCCGCCATTAACTCCATGGCAGGTACTGCACTGGGTTTGCTGTGAAAAAAACAGAGCCTCGCCTCTACTGGCATCACCAATGCGCACTTCCCTGTCATCAGCCACCATTGCGCCACCTCCAGGCAAGGCACGCAGAAACGCAACTATGGCACGCGTATCGCCATAGGAAAGGTTGGTTTTTGGAATCATCAAGGTGTTGGGAATGCCCTCACGAATAAGCCGGATCAGGTCTTCGTCTGAACTTGCCCGCCGAAAGCGACCTGTGCTGAGATTGGCACCCTCCACGGCATCCGCATTGTTGCCATGACAGCCCAGACAATTGGCCTGGTACAGACCACGCCCGTTCTCGATATCACTGGGCGCATAACTGTGTTCTTGCGCTAACAGGCCGCAAGGCACAAGTAGCATGGCGCAGGGTATGCACCTGAGTAAAAATGTTGAAAACCTGTTCATGGATCTAACGTCCCCCTTAATAATTCATTCAATGTAGACTAAATGTAAAAACTGATAAGAACAAACCTTAATCTGGATTTTTAATTTTTGTATCTATTTTTTTATTTACTTGCCTAATTTAGCTTTGCGTCGGTATTTTTTAGCACGCCAGCATGATTACTTCCCCTGTTCATACAATTTACGCACTTCCCGCGTAATGATCTCTACCCCTTTTTTAACCATGCTTTCATCCTGAGCATAGGAGATACGAATACATTCATGGGTATGTTGCCATGGTTCCTGAAGACCGGCAAAGGAATTCTGGCCGGGTATTATTAGTACTCCGGCCTGCTTCAGAATTTCGTAAAGTCTTCGTGAGGAGACCGGCAAATCCTTGAACCATAACCAGAGAAAAATCGCGCCTTCCGGTTTATGAACATACATGGGCAGATCTTTCATGGATTCAATAAAGCAATCCATGGTTTTGAAAGCACGTTCACGGTAATACGGCATGATGATGTTCTTGCCGAGCTCAAGCACTTCCCGGTTTTGAAATAATTTTCCGGCAATAGCCGGCCCAACATTACCGCAGGCCAGATTGAGAATGGTATTGGCGTTGGCATAGGCCTGGATTATCTCTTCATTCGCCACGATAAACCCGGTACGCACACCTGGCAGACCAAGCTTGGATAAACTGAGCAGCAATATCGTATTCTCACTCCAGTGCGGACTGACTTCATCAAAAATAATGTTCGGGAACGGGGTGCCGTAAGCACCATCAATAATAAGTGGTATGTCATTCTCTCCGGCAATAATATCCAGTTGCCTGATTTCATCATCAGTCAAGACATTGCCTGTCGGGTTGGTGGGTCTGGAAACACAAAACGCAGCAGTCCTGTGGGTGACATTCATGTTTTCGAAATCCACCCGGTACTTGAAAACATGCTCATCGAGTATTTCGATGGCAGGACGCGTGGCAGTAAAAAATTCAGGCTCAAGGCCAGCATCGGAATAACCAAGGTATTCGGGAACCAGGGGAAACTGTATCTGCTTCATGGAACCATCGGAGCAACGGCCAGCCAGCAAATTGGAAAGCACATAAAAGGCAGATTGACCGCCATTACTGATAGCTATATTTTTCTCTGTCAGTGGCCAGCCATATTCATCGCGCAATAATTGCGCAAGCTGTTTAAGCAGCACTTCGTCGCCCTGGGGCGACTGGTATTTACCCAGGATATTGTAAGCACCGTCCGGCGTTTCCAGCAGCTCTACCAGATGGTTTTTGTACAGCGTTTCCACTTCATGCAGCCGGCCCGGATTGCCGCCTCCCATGGAAATGATGTCAGGCCTGGTGTGCAATGCCTCACCAAGATCCGTCATCAAATCGACAATACCGGACTGTCCGGTGTATTTCTCACCAAAGATTGAAAGCTTCATATAGTTCTTTTTCTGACTGAACGAAGGTCGCCTATTCCGGCAGCGCAAACACGTACAGGGCATTTCCTGTGTTCGGATAATGTATCTCCGGCGTTAGCCTGGAAGGCACAATACGCGGACTTCCCCCACCCAGTCCAGTGGACATGGCAATGAATTGCCTGCCATCGACACTGAAAGTAATGGGGAAGCCCTGCACAGAGGTACCCAGACGAGTTTCCCATAATATTTCACCAGTCTCTACATCAAAAGCCCGAAAACGCCGATCCAGATCTCCGGCAAACGCCAGATTTCCCGCAGTACTCAGGACCCCGGTCAGAAATGAAGCCGGCTGCTGCACAGACCATAGCTCTTCCATGGTGCGCACATCATAGGCGGCAAGTTTACCGACATTACCATCAGTACCCGGCATCGGGAACCAGTCACGATTCACCGCCGCCCCTCCCCCGCCCTGAACGAAATCAATTTCAGTGGCACGCTGGCGCAGACAGCTCTGGCTCAATGGTATTATCAGACTGGCAGTTCCCGGGTGATAACTCATGGCATGCCAGTTTTTACCACCTGCCGATGACGGACAAACTTCCAGCCAGTCACCCAGACCTGATTCAATCACATCTGCGCGGTACTGAGGGCGCCCGGTTTCCGGATCAAAATAATCAAAGGTGGTTTGCAATACTGTTTCCTTGTGACTGATATAGTCACCAGTCTCACGATTGAGCTTCCAGAGAATGCCATGCTTACCGATGGAAAAAACGACTTTCTCGCCATCAATATCGACCAGCATGCGCTCAAATACTTCATCCAGGTCAAATACTTCGCCGGGTACATGCTGGTAATACCAGACCAGTTCACCGCTATCTGCGTCCAGTGCCAGGGTTGAGTTGGAATACAGCGCATCATCAAATACCGTCATACCACGACTGACCGGCATCCAGGGTTTTGGCTGGGACACCCCTACATAAACGATGTCCAGTTCAGCATCATAGGTGGGAGTAATCCAGGGATCATTGCCGGCCCGGAACATGTCATCAATACCTCCCCAGGTATCTCCCCCATCGGTACCTTGCCGGGCAACCGTTTCAAATTTCCACAAAAAACTGCCGTCATCGGCATCCCAGGCGCTGACATAGCATTTTTCGGCGCGAAATCTCAGGCAGTTGCCCATGCCGGTAAACACTTTGCCATCAGCCACCAGCGGTCCGCTGGAGTTACCAAAGTTTTCACCGATCAGGGACTCCCAGACCAGTTCCCCATCCACGGCTTTCAACGCAACAATGCGGGCATCAGGTGTATTTACAATCAGTTTGTCTTCATAAATCGCCATACCGCGCATGGTCCCGGTACGTCCACCAAGGCTATGCTCCCAGATAAGATCACCCGACGCTGCCTCCAGTGCCTGGACTTTATTGCCCGGATTAAAAATATACATAATGCCGTCATGAACAACCGGAGAAAGCTGGCTTGCCCCCTCATTACCCAGTGCCCATACCCACTGCAATTGCAGACCTTTCACATTTTCCCGGTTTAGCTGGTCCAGTTCACTGTAACTCCAGGCCTGATGATTGCCTCGATGAATTAGCCAGTCGGCAGGATCGGGATTGCGAAGCATTGCTTCAGTAACGGCCCGGTAATTGGGCACATTTCCGGCAATAGTGACACCGGTGGGGCCTTCATTTTCCGGCCCCGCCAGCGGCAAGGAAAAATTTTGTGGTGATCCCTGTGTCGTGAACTGACTGACGCTGGCCGCGGAGTTGAACTGTAATGCGCTCTCACCTACCTCCCCGCCATTGGCGGAAAGAATGAAGGCGGCCAGATCCACATAGGTTTGTTGCGCCAGTCCCCCGACATTCGTTGGTGGCATCGCCGAACGCATGGTGTCGATCAACTCTGATACAGTACGGTTGTTCCAGACACTGGTAAAAGCCGGACCACGTAGCGCAGCAATCGGACCATTCCCTGCCAGATCATTCTGATGGCAACCTTCCGAACAGTTAGCCTGGTAAGCCGCCAGTCCGGCGGCGACCTGTTCTTCGGTAAAACTGGCCACAGCTATGATGGCGACTTCTGTATCCTGCTGACCATAGGTCATTCCTGCCAACAACGCCCCTGCGAGTGCGCAGGTATTTATAAGTTTTCTCATAGTCCCACCCGAAAATTTTCTAATTATTATTGGCGGCTGTCGCCGTTTCTTTTATGCGTTTTTTTCTTTTTTCTTTTTTCTTTTTGCCTTCTTGCCTCTCTTTAACTTCTTTAGCTTCTTTAGCTTCAAGCCTGATTTTTTACTGCTTTATTACAAATTTCCCGTGACAAAATCGATCTGGCAAGCCTTAAAGCAACCGGGGATTAAGTTGCCAGACCGAGTAGTTTAATACAGCAGCGAAACTGACCCACAACAGGTAAGGAATAAGAAGTGCACCAGCCAGTGTGCTTACTCGCCAGAAATAAATGATTGTAGCTACGATCAAGAGCCAGAGAAACAGGATGTCTGCAAATGCCAGCCCACCGAGATGCCAGGCGAAGAAAAGCCAGCTCCATAAAGAATTAACAAGCAGTTGTCCTAGAAAGAAGGAAAGCGCCATACGATTAGCGGAGAATCTCCCCTCACGCCACACCAGCCAGGCAGCAATAGCCATCATCGCATACAAAGTGCTCCACACAGGCCCGAACAACCAGGCGGGAGGCGCCCAGGCAGGCTGGCTTAGCTGCTCATAGAATGATTTCGCCTGAATCGAAGCTATCGCCCCCAGAGAAGATGCAAAAAAGCATAAACCAAGCCACCCGAGTAAGCCAAGGACCTGTTGCCGTTTTGATATTCCACTCATATGGGGTACCGGACAATTCATAAATACTAAAAAATCACAACGAGCTACAGACAATTATCAATACCACTCTTTAAAGAGGGGTAATCCGGGTTTTATGCGGTTATCTCATCCCATTCCTGAACCAGGTGGTGGGCGGTACGCCAGGCCAGGGCCTGGATGGTTTGTGTAGGATTCCGCGCGCCTGCCGTGCACATGACTGAACCACCAATTATGCCCAGATTTTTTGCCTCGAAAGAAAATCCCCAGGGATCGCAAACACTGGTGTCCGGATTAGTTCCCATACGGGTCCCTCCATGGGCATGAGTGGACAATGCCGGCCCCATACCACCACCAGTATTGACGATATCTGAAGCGCCAGCAGCACGAAACCATGCTTCCATTTTGTTGGCAGCATGCGCCGCAGCCATAGGCTCATTCTGTTTGCGACCATTAGTGATTCTCAGAACCGGATCACCAAAAGGATCTTTTACGTTGGGATCAAGGTCCGCCCAGGTATGGTGATAGGGAAAGGTATTGGTCTGAATGTATGCAGTCTGGGTACGTCCGGCATTTTCCCTGATAAACTCTTTCCACTGAGAGCCCCAACGTCTGTTCACTTTGCCGAAGGTACCCATGGCAGCTGCGCCAATGGGATGTTTCTCTGTATAAACATGCAGGCTGGCCCCACCGATGAACCCCAGACCACTGTGATCGAAATTATCATCGGCCCAGTCATCTACCATGACACCCTGGGCAATGGCGCCATACCAGATATTGATATCAAAAGGGAATAAAGCTGTCACCAGTGTGCCACCCTGAATATCCCAGTGGCCAAAATAGTGCCTGCCTACCTGTCCCCGGTTATTTGCCAGGCCATTGGGATAATATGATGAGGTGGACAATAACAGGGTGCGAATATTTTCGTAGGTATAACAGCCCAGCAGCACTGCCCTGGCTGGCTGAAAAAACTCCTTCCCATCACGAATATAAGTGACACCTGTTACCTTTCCATTATTATCCACATTGATTCGTCGCACGTTAGCATTATCACGAATCTCAAGATTACCTGTGGCCATGGCCTTGGGAATAGTTGACACATCGGTTGAATTTTTAGCCCGCACATGACACCCGCCGCGATCACAATAGCCATGATACTGACAGCCGGGACGACCATCGTAGGGCTGCGAGTTTATGGCAGCAGGACCATGATAAGGGTGATAGCCTACTGACTGCCCTGCTTCGAACATATGATCGAGAAAGTCACAGGAACGCAAAGGGGGCATTGGATAATCACGCTGGCGCGGTCCTTCAAAAATATTACCCTCGGGATTAATCTGCCCCTGTATATTGCCGGCTCTGCCGCTCACCCCTACTTCATATTCAACATTGTCATAAAAGGGTTCGATATCGTCGTAGGATACCGGCCAGTCTTCCAGCGTTGTGTCTTGCGGGATGTAATCTGCCCCGTAACGCTCCATGGTGGCACTGCGCACTTTGAAGTCCCAGGGGTTAAGACGCCAACTCTGGGCATGATAGTGAATAGACGTGCCACCTACTGCATTCATCATGGGATGCCGTGTTTGCTGGACAGCGGTTTGGGAGGGCGAATTGCGCACCGTGGGAATCTCTCCGGCGACCTTATTGCCGGTAGTGACCAGGGATCTTACATTGTTATGAATTTCATCAGCCTTGTAGTCCTGCCCGGGATTCATCCAGGTCCCGGCCTCCAGCCCAACCACCTTCAACCCCGCACGGCTTAATGGCAATACGGCGACTCCTCCGGCGGCTCCCAGGCCCACGACGACAACGTCCACTTCTGCAAGATTAGTGGCCATGTCTATTCTCCATCATAGTCGCTGCCATAAGCCGATGTGTGCAATGGAGGAAGTCTTCCACCCATTTGCTGCATCTGGGCAGTACTTGCCATGACGGCTCCCGGGTAACCAATCAGATCCCAGCCAACATAGCCCTGATTGCCTCCGTAATACGGATCACTGAACATGCCTTCCAGCGTGAGGCGATGCAGACGCGAAAAAATCGCTGCGGAATTTTCAAAGCCAGCGATCTTGCCATCTTCCATATCACGCAGTAATGCATCCCTGTTGTCAGTGCTGAGTAATTGAAAATCCAGATCATAGCGATTACGCGCAGCGGTGGTCAGGGCAAACAAGCCTGCGCTCAAGGTATCCAGCTCTGCGGCGTTCCAGTCGGCAAGCGAATTTTCGATGTAATAGGGAACCCCTGCGGCCACAGCGCCGGGGCCATTATCATCAGCTGGAATAATACGGTCGGTGAACGCTTCCAGTATCAGCCAGGCTTCCCGCGCAAGGACTTTCTTTGGTGCAGATACCGGGGTAGTACAGGATGTTAATGGAATCAGTGAAACGGATGTTGCTGAAACCGCAGACTGCAGAACCTTGCGCCTGCTGATATCGCGGCCGGAAGATAATTTCTTGCTCATGGGAACCCCCTTTCAATTCCTTTTTGAAAGTTATCACATTCCCGGTCCAGGCGTATATGAAAGGGGGTTGCAGAGGTTCAATTCGGACTCTAGATAAACCGGGTCAACAAGGATCAAAATAACAGGGGGATAACATTTAAGTGCGCGTGATTAACGCCCGTAACCCAAAGTATTAATTCTGGTCACCCTGCCATCGGTAAAAATAACTTCCCGCATAAAATAACGCGGACCAAAATTATAGGTCCAGGTTTCAACCGGTACTTCAACCACTGACCGGTTATGGATAAGGAGTTCATCATTCGAGATACCTGAATAGCCGGAATAGAAATTATGCCCTGCAGTTAAGGAACGAAAGCGGCTACGGGGAATTCCGGAGCGATAAATGGTCTTGCGCGTCGAGATAACAGGCTCTCCACAACTGGCCAGCACTTCGCCCTGATGATCCCCCCGGGAAATAAGGTTTCGATCACAGCGCATGGTGTCAGCTTGAGCGACCATGGGAATTAGCAGAAAAGCCGAAATAATAACTACTGTCGCGACTATGGGAAAATGTTTAAACATGTCTATCGCCTCCTGATTCCCATCATATGAATCAGCAGATGAATTTCAACTGAACACCCGTCCGGAAGAGAAACGAGAGGCTGACCGTAGCCGTCATGTCGGATGGCGGCCTTGCAGGCCTTATCCGACCTACTTCCCTAATCCCTAATCCCTAATCCCTTTAATCAGTGACCTGAATTCCGCTGGTCACCTTTATGTTTTATCCTTTATCTTTTCTCTTGCAACTGATCAACCCAGGTAGCTGATCATCACCCCCGCTGCCACAGCTGAGCCAATAACACCAGCAACGTTTGGCCCCATGGCATGCATCAGGAGAAAGTTCTGGGGATTGGCTTCCAGGCCCACCTTGTTGGCGACACGCGCGGCCATCGGAACCGCTGACACCCCTGCCGCACCTATTAAGGGGTTAATCGGGGTATTACCGAATTTGTTCATCAGTTTCGCCATCAACACACCAGTTGCAGTACCGATACCAAAAGCAACAATGCCCAGTACCAGAATGCCGAGTGTTTCAACATTAAGAAACGAGTCAGAGCTGAGCTTGGAGCCGACCCCCAGGCCCAGGAAAATGGTGGTGATATTGATCAGCGCATTTTGCGCCGTATCACTCAGGCGTTCCACCACACCACTTTCTTTCATCAGATTGCCAAAACAGAACATGCCCAAAAGCGGCGCGGCGGTGGGCAAAAACAAGGCCACCAGCATCAGCAGACTCAAGGGAAAAATAATTTTTTCACGCTGGGATACAGGACGTAGCTGCTCCATGCGAATCTCACGTTCCGCCTGTGTGGTCAGGGCTTTCATAATGGGAGGCTGAATCATTGGGACCAGCGCCATGTAGGAATAGGCTGCCACCGCGATAGCGCCCAGCAGATCCGGAGCCAGACGACTGGAAACAAAGATAGCGGTAGGACCGTCAGCTCCCCCGATAATGCCGATAGCCGCCGCATCTGCCAAGCTGAAATCCATCAGTCCCAGTGCTGACAAGCCCACTGCACCAATGACGGTGGTAAAGATACCGAACTGTGCCGCAGCACCCAGAAACAGGGTCCGCGGATTCGCCAGCAAGGGGCCAAAATCAGTCATGGCACCCACACCCATAAAAATGATCAGGGGAAACATGCCCGTGGATATACCGACTTCATAGATGTAATAAAGAATGCCGCCCGGAGATTCCAGATGACCGGCTGCATCGTATATTGGTGCTGCCAGAAAACCGGCACCAGGAATATTCACCAGAATGGCGCCCATACCAATAGGCAGCAGTAAAAGTGGTTCAAAGCCTTTTTTTATTGCCAGGTAAACCAGCAGCAGTCCAACTACCAGCATGACAAACTGACCAGCTTCCAACTGGTAAATACCGGAATCCTGAAATAGCTGAATCAAGCTGTCCATTAAACGAGTTTCCTTAAGCGGGAGGCTGTCATCAGCTTAACCAATGGTCAGCAACTCATCACCAACGGATACCGCATTTCCTTCCGCCACCTTGATACTCTGAATGGTGCCGGATTTGGCAGCCTTGACCTCTGTTTCCATTTTCATGGCTTCAAGGATTATCAACACTTCCCCTTCAACCACTTTCTGGCCAACACTTACATTAACCTTGAAAATATTTCCTGCCAGCGGTGCTAACTGAGGCTCACTATGCTTTGTTGGAGGAGAGCCAGCTGTCTTTGGGGATGCCCCAGCAGTTTCAGAGGCTGGTTTGATATTACTGACGTCACCACCTTCGGATACCTGAACGACAAAGGTCTGACCATTGACGTTGACAGAATAAACACAGGCTTCCCCGCTTTTGACAGGAACTGAAGCAGCTTTCGGAGCAGCTTCTTCTCCAGTAGGAGCTGGTTCAAAAGCATCAGGATTGCCACGATTTTTCAGGAATTTGAGCCCAATTTGCGGAAACAGGGCATAGGTCAGCACATCATCAATTTCTTTTTCACCGCTTTCCAGAGTGAAGCCTTCTTCTCTTGCCTTCTGACGCAGCTCAGCCGTCAATGATTCAAGTTCCGGCTCCAGCAGATCCGCAGGCCTGCAGGTAATGGCCTCTTTGCCATTAAGTACCTTGGCCTGTAATTCCTTGTTCATCTCGGCAGGCGTGGCGCCATACTCACCTTTCAGGATGCCCGCAGTTTCCTTGGTAATAGTCTTGTAACGTTCGCCAGACAGCACATTGATGACGGCCTGTGTTCCAACAATCTGGGAAGTCGGGGTTACCAGGGCGATAGTCCCCAGGTCCTCACGTACACGAGGTATTTCCTTGAGCACCTCGCCCATCTTGTCAGTGGCATTCTGTTCGCGCAGTTGATTCTCCATATTGGTGAGCATGCCACCAGGAACCTGCGCCAGGAGAATCCTGGCATCCACGCCCCTGAGAGCACCTTCAAACTTGGCATATTTTTTACGCACACCCCGGAAATATTCGGCGATTTCTGCCAGCAGAGGCAGATCCAGACCTGGATCACCCGGCAGGCCTTCAAATACCGCGTTCAGGGTTTCTGTGGCTGGATGACCGTAGGTCATACTCATGGAAGAGATTGCCGTGTCGACATTATCGATACCGGCTTCAATCGCCTTAACCAGCGTGGGCGTCGCCATTCCGGTGGTGGCATGACTCTGCATGTGAACCGGCAGACCCACCTCATTTTTCAGGCGTTTGACCAGTTCAAAGCAAACATAGGGCCTCATTAATCCGGCCATGTCCTTGATACAGATAGTGTCTGCACCCATGTCCTTGAGTTGCTGGGCCAGAGTCACCCAGGTATCGAGAGTATGTACCGGGCTAACAGTATAGGAGAGCGCACCCTGGGCATGACCACCCACTTTTTTCACTCCCTTGATGGCAACTTCAAAGTTACGCGGGTCATTCATGGCGTCAAAAATGCGGAATACGTCGACGCCATTGGTATGGGCACGTTCACAGAATTTTTCCACCACATCATCGGCATAATGTCGGTAACCCAGAATATTCTGAGCCCTGAAAAGCATCTGATGGCGGGTATTGGGAATGGCTTTTTTCAGTTCACGAATGCGATACCAGGGATCTTCACCAAGATAGCGAATGCACGCATCAAAGGTTGCCCCACCCCAGCTCTCTACTGACCAGAATCCCACCTGATCAAGTTTATCTGCAATAGGGAGCATATCTTCAAGGCGCAAGCGGGTAGCCAGCAAAGATTGGTGCGCATCACGTAAGACAAGTTCTGTAATACCAACAGGAGTTCTTTCTTCAATCATTGGAATAACCCATTATCAATTTTCATATTCAAATCAGCAGCTGTACTGATTAATCAATTCCACGCTATCGTTGTTACACCTGCAGAAAAGATTTTGGATCCAAACGGCTTTTATCGAGGCTATTTCTGTAATTGCGATAATTGTAACTTTTGGAATTACGACAATTTTTGCAATTGCGATTTATGCACCTACTGTTTCATGCGGTGGGCATGAATAGCAGCGGTGATGGCGGCGAACAAAGCGGCTTCGTCAAGTTGCTCTGTTGCTCCGGGATTATGGTCTGCGGGTTGAACAGCCCCATATTTCTGCACCAGCGTGGACATGATAGATGTCACAAACACCAGTATGGTGAGGAACACAAATACTGTGCCCATACCAAGCAACATCAGATTAAGGCCTTCTGATATTAACTCTCCGGAATTCACTCAATATTTCCTCGTCTGATCTTTTCACAGGTATTTCCGGCGGAAATTCCAGTGAGCGCACTTTACCTGAAAATGGGGATTTTTTCCAAGCTAACAGAGAGTTTAGACCGGCTTTCCAATCCAACCTTAACATTTACTTCACAATTCACTGAAATCTGTTCTCCTCACAAGCATGCAAACGCATTTTGCGGTAAATTTATACCCGGTTAATTAATCAGGCTCTGGATACCAACAAACCAGGTGTAAAATCTTGCACGGCGAAACTTCAGAATTACTCACATCAGTCCTCTTGCTGCTGGGCACATCAACCGCCCTGATTGTGCTGCTGTATCGTTTACATATTGCTTCATTGCTGGCATTTCTGATTACCGGGGCGCTTTTTGGTCCAACCGGTCTGGGCATTATTGATGACCCTGAAGAACTCACTGCCATTGCAGAACTGGGTTTAACTTTTCTGCTATTTATTCTGGGGCTTGAATTTTCCTTACCAAGACTCATCGCACTGCGCAATACGGTATTCAGATTGGGCAGTATGCAGATGCTTACCTGCTCTTTTATATTTTTCCTGGCACTTCGGCTGGCAGGGCTGAACTGGCAAGTTGCCTTGATTCTGGCTGGTGGCTTTTCCCTGTCCTCCACCGCCATTGTGTCTGGCGAACTCAGCAATCTTGGCCTGCTCAAAAAAAGACATGGTGAAATTGCCATCGGCATTCTCCTGTTTCAGGACCTTGCTGCGATTGTCCTGCTGGTGGCAGTGCCACTGGTCAGTTCGCAATCTGAAAGCTTTTCCCTGAGCGGAATATTTTTCACGATCATAGAAGGTCTGGCTCTTCTGGTGGCCTTTTTCTTTGCCAGCCGCTATTTACTGCCACAACTACTGCGTGAAATCGCTACCCAAAAGTCTGACCAGCTTCTGGTGCTGGCAGCACTGGTGATTGTGCTGTTGTCAGCCATGCTGACATCCAGTATCGGACTGAGTATGGAGCTTGGGGCATTTCTGGCCGGCATGATGCTCGGCGATACACGCTTCAAACATCAGCTGGAAGCAGATATTCGCCCCTTCCGCGATTTACTGCTTGGCCTGTTTTTCATCACTATAGGGATGCTGGTGGATCTGGGGCAGATGGCTTCCTTATGGCCCTATCTCCTGCTGGGAGGACTGTTACTGATGATTACCAAGGCCGTCCTGATTACCGGAGTCGTTAAGCTCCTGGGTGAATCATGGCGCTCTGCCATTCCGGCAGGACTAACCCTGGCACAGGGCAGTGAATTTCTCTTTGCCTTGCTGGCCCTGTCAGTCAGAAATCAGCTGGTTAACCAAACCGTTGCTTCAAACATAATTACCATCGTTGTTATCAGCATGGTGATGACGCCTTTGCTCATCAAGCACGCACCCAATCTTGTCGACACTGCCATTTCCCGTGTTAATTCCAAAACCAGGCAGTCCACTAACGAGGAATTATTCGATCAGGAAATAAAGAAAAAAAATCACATCCTTATTCTGGGTTTTGGTCGTGTAGGTCAAACTATTGCCCGCTTCCTGCGGCCGCTGAATATAGACTACCTGGTACTGGAAACAGACGACATTCGTATCAAGGAAGCCAGTGCTGCTGATGAACCTATTTTTTACGGTGACAGCTCGCGCATCGATATTCTTAAAGCGGCCGGTGCCGGAAGTGCATCCATCGTCGTGGTTACATTTGATGACACTGATCTGGCCACCAAGATCATTGAAAATGTTAAAAACATTAACCCCTCTATTCCCGTGCTGGTGAGGACGAGCGATGACTCTCACCTTGAAGAACTGCTGGCCGCTGGTGCAGAAGAGGTTATTCCGGAGACTCACGAAGCAAGTCTGACGCTGGTTTCCCATTTACTTTTAATGGTGGAATACCCCGACATCATGGTTCACAGCATCATTGATAAAGCGCGTCGTGATCGCTACCGAATGCTGAAAGGCTTTTACCATGGAGAACGACTTGGTTTCCTTGGCAAGAAAAGTCAGAGTTCAGCAATAATACATGCTGTCCATTTGCCGGAGCAGGCATTTGTTTGCGGCAAAACCATTGCAGATCTTTCACTGCCCATGGACGTCACAATACTGGACATACACCGCGGCAACCTTGTGATATCCGCAGAACAAAACCAGGACATGATACTACAGCACAACGATGTCGTTGTTTTACGCGGACTGGTAGATCAACTGGCCGCCGGTGAAAATTATCTGCTGCAGGGATAATCATGTTTAGGGCCCTTTTCCTGCATCTGGCTGCCATCCCGGTATTCGGGCTGCAACTATTGCGCGCCATACCTGCTGAAGGCTGGCGTCATGTCTGGAAACGAATCCCGCTGTTCCTGCTCATATGGGCATTATTGTGTTTGTTAAACCTGTTGCATGTACTGGGCCACCTTGCTGATGAGGTGCTGTTTTCAAATTACAAAAATACGGCAATAAAAAAACCCGTGTTTATTCTGGGCATACCCCGCAGCGGGACTACCTATCTGCAGCGGCTACTAAGTCATGAGAAAAAGTTCACCACGTTCACTACCTGGGAAGCCCTCCTTGCCCCATCTGTTACAGAAAAATATTTTTACTGTGCCATTGGCTGGCTTATGCGACCTTTTAATGTGCTGCTCAAGCTGATCCGGGTAACTCTTTTACGCCAAATGGACGCCATTCATAAATTGGGTTTACAGGAACCAGAAGAGGATTTCCTGTTACTGTTGCCGGTACTCGGATGCTTTTTACCGGTTTTCCTTTGTCCGAATTCAACTCATTACTGGAAACTGGGCCAGTTCGACAAACACGTCCCGGCCTGGCAAAAAAAACTGATACTGGATTTTTATCGGCATTGTTTACAAAAACATATTTATTTTCATGGCGCTGAGAAACGACTGTTAAGCAAAAATCCGTCTTATACTTCATGGTCCGAATCCCTGCTTGCATATTTTCCGGATGCACAACTTATAGCCTGTACACGTTCTCCGCAGCAGGCAGTACCTTCGCAGCTAAGCGCAATGGGGCCTGCAATGCATATTCTGGGCTCTGGACTGTTGTCTCAAAATACCCGGAATAAGTTGATTGACCTTCTGTATAATTATTATTTCCAGCTAGGCAATATTGAGCCGAACAAACGCGTTTACCTGCTTTCCATGACAGCTTTACAAAATAATCTGAAAGACACTGTGTTGGATATTCTGAATTTTCTTATATTTCAGCCCTCCAGTAGTTTCATCCATACTCTGGATCAGGCTGATGAAAATTCGCGTTGTTATAAAAGTTCTCATGTTTATCATCCCGCGTTGTTTTCACTCTCCGAAAACATGATTGCGGAAAAGTTTCATGATGTCTGGCCTCTGGGTCATTCAACAACAGGAATAAGAAAGCAGGAAACCTGAAAACGTGCCCAAGCTTCCTTTAAACAAGACACGCCTGTTGGCAATTTCGGACGCGGCCCCTTCGCGCAATGGTGCAGGCGCCTATTATCTTGACTTGCTTGAGCAGATGGATGGTCGTCTGGAAAAAACATGCCTTTACTCCCCTACCATAGATCCACAGGGAAAATGGCAGGCAGGGCTGAGCCTGCCCCTGCCTGGTGATAAAACCCAGAAATTATGCTTTCCAAACCCCATGGAGTTAAGCCGCTTATTTGAAAATATCAATCCCGATATCGTTGTTATTGCCACACCCGGGGTATACGGTATTACCGGTGCCTGGATGGCTCGGCACAGAAAGATTCCCTATCTCACAGGGATGCACACATCCTTTGAACAGCTTACCGAACTGTATTGGCCAAACTCCATCAGGGGAAAAATTGTCGAGCAGTATTTCAACTTTTCCAACGGTTTTCTCTTCAGACATACCGAAGCTGTGCTTGGTAATGCCGAACCCATACTGAAGCAGGCGCAGGACATGGGCGCGCCGAAAACCAGGTTGATAGGCACACCTGTTTCTTCCGAGTTTATCAAGCCTGCCTGTAAACCTCATCGCGGCGCATTCGAGAGCTGTCTGTTTGCCGGACGTCTGGCAAAGGAGAAAAATATTGAAGCATTACTAAGGGCGGTGACAGATTTTCCTGACATTAAATTCAGCATTGCAGGTGACGGGCCATTGCGGGAAACAATCATTGCCGCTGCCCGGAAACATAAAAATCTCGATTATCTGGGTTGGTTAGGCAGACCTGCACTGAGAAAAATGGTGGATGATCATGACGCTCTCTTGCTTCCCTCTCATTTTGAAACATTTGGCACTATCGCGCTTGAAGCCATGGCAAGGGAGAAACTGGTATTTGTTTCTCAAGGCTGCGGCATCACCCACTGGAGCAAACTGCTTTCTGGGTTAATTGTCATTGATGAATCCGGGCTATCACAATCCATTAAACAAGTCCTGATGAAAAGCCCGCAAGAACGCAAAGACATTGCCCGCACCGCTAACACTCTCGCATTGGAATGGAATACTGATGTCCTTGATCAATGGAACCGGATTATCACTGACACCATAAGCAATTATGCTGACAAAGACAGCAAGAAGTAATACCGCCAACAACAGGGAAAGCTACTGACAGCAATGCATGCGCTGATTTCAATACATGATGTTATGCCTTCTACCCTGGACAGGGTTTGCCTGCTTATTCGGGAGTTAACTCATCTGCAAGCCGGCAATATAACAATGCTTGTAGTGCCGGGACATGACTGGTCGAGGAAACAGCTTGATGTGTTGCGTGAATTTGAACAACAGGGTTACATTCTTTGCGGACATGGCTGGCATCATTCCAGCAAAAATATTCGCGGGGTTTATCATCGCCTGCACTCGCTGTTGATATCGAGAAATGTAGCCGAACACCTTGCGCTTGATGAAAAGGAAATCAGGCAACTGATTAATGATTGTTACGAGTGGTTTTCCAACAACAAGCTTGCCGCACCGGATCTTTATGTTCCTCCTGCCTGGGCTATGGGAAAGATCAGTGCGCAAGGCCTTGAGCAAACACCGTTTCGTTTTTTTGAAAATACCGCCGGGCTTTATGACAGCAGTACGGGACAACAGTTAAACCTGCCCCTGATAGGTTTCGAGGCTGATAATATTTTTAGAGCCGGAGCGCTCAGACTCTGGAATGCTGCCAATACACTTGCAGGAAGTGAAAAGAGACCGGTACGAATTTCAATTCACCCCTCTGACAAGGAATTGCTGCTTGATAAGTCATTAACATCGTCTCTACAGTCAGTGACAAATGCGGTTCATTATCACTCACTGTTTTGATTAACCAGGCAGGCTAATCACAAAAGTGAGTGATAGCAATTTTCGCTAATTACTCTTCAACCTCGAAAGCCAGCAACACGTTCCCCGGACGACCAACAAAGCCTGCCGAGCCTGACAACATATACATTACGCCATCAACAATTACCGGACCAGGCCCGTCAAACGATGCCCCGTTAGCCTCGACACCATTCACGGTTTCAAACGACTGGTTGGCATCAAAAGTCCAGATGATCTCCCCCGTGTCGGCATCATAGGCACGCATTCCACCATCAGCTGAGCCCGAGAAAACGGCTCCGGGAATGGCGGTTACCGCTGCTGACTGAGTCGCCGAACAGCCGGGACCTTCAGCGCACAACAAGTCCTGTGGCCCGGTATACCAGGCCCGTTCTCCTGTTTCGATATCAATACCATGAATACCGCCGCCCTGGGTAAAGATATAGCCACCAACCGCAACGTAAGCCAAACCATCTCCAACGGCGGCTCCCCACACACCACCCACGGGGCTGCCCGGACCAGCGCGGTACTGCCAAACCAGTTCGCCCCGGTTATTCGGGTCAAGTCCATAGGCAAAACCGGATTTTTGCGGGATGACAAGCATTTCACGCCCGCTTGGTGTAGTCGTCAGAATTGGCGACGCTGAAAAGTCAAAGTCCGGACCAATATCTTCAGGGCAATTGGGATTGTTTTCTGTATTACACCCACCTATCCAGGCATCAGCAGGGGTTAGCTGCGTTACCCAGACAATTTCACCATTGCTCATATTGATGGCGACTATCGCATCCGAGGTCTCAGGTACGGGCTCGGCGTAGGCATTTCCGGTCGCTACATAAATCAGGCCCCGATCATCATCAATAGTAGGAGCACTCCAGATACCGACCCCTGCCGGACCATAAAGTAACACCCCACTACTGCTGGTTCCCCTTGGCCTGGGTTCCGGAACCATAAAGGATTTCCAGAGCAGGTCACCAGTTTGTGCATCAAATGCACTCACACTGCCGCGGAAGGTACAGCAGGCATAATCCGGATTTGACGACGTCGTTTCTTCTCCAACGCCAGTCATGGGGACATAAAGAACGCCGTTATGTAATGTCACAGCACCAGTGCCACGGACATTGGGATGCTCATCAACTTTGCGCACCCATAGAACCTCGCCAGTCTGGGCATTTACGGCATAGGCATTTGCACGAATATCCACGAAATACACCGCATAACCATCGCTGCCATCCTCAAACTGGTAGGGTCCCACAGATGCTGCACTGCGAATGCCACTGCGTGGGAGAAAGGTCCAGTAGGTACATCCGGATTGCGCATCCAGGGAGTAAAGGGCACCGGCACTGTTGCCGACAAAAACCCTGCCATCAACGACAACGGATTGTGCCCTGGCCTGGCCTTCGCCCGGTAAACCATAGGCCCATTTCAGTCGCAGATTGGGCAAATCATCTCGCTGAATTCCGCCCTGCGCGGCAAAGCGGGTATTGCGTACATCAGGCCCCCAGCCATTCCATGACGCATTAAGAGCCGGGTTTCTTATGGGGGGGTTGTTTTCACAGAGATTTTCAGTGATCTCCAGAGCCAGATCCGAGACTTCAGCGCCGGTGAGATATGCCGCCAAAGCCCGCATTTCCTCATCGGACATCCCGGTGGCCTGAATACGCATGAGGCCATCGGTTAATGCCGCATAAACAGAGTTCGGGGTAAACGCAGCCATATTGGCTCGGGCTGGAGCATGAGCATTGGTTTCCGGGTCCGGGTTCTCATGGCAGGCGGCACAACGAGTATTGTAAAGTGCTTCGCCATCCTGAGCCTGGATATTTACAGACATTAATACAGTAAAAATAAATAAGACTACGGCTTTACCAAGTGACGACATCGTTCCCTTTCCCCTCTGTTTGCTGATATGTTCACACTAATATGGCTTTTCAATGGAATAATAGACTTTAAAGCCAACTGAAAACAGTCTATTTCAAAGAATCCGGAATGCCTGATATCAGCCTTAATGTTCTTCGCATTATTGTATTGATCAGTCATAATATTAAGAAACACAATTATTAATAGCGGGGGAACACTCATGCATCTAATCCAAAAAGGAAAAATTTTTTTCGCTCTGGCATTATGCCTGCCATTTGTTTCAATTCAGGCTCATCACTCTATCGTGGGAGAGTTCGATACTGCAGTGGAGTTTCAGTTGCAGGGTACCATCACAGAGGTGGAATGGTTTAATCCGCACATCTGGTTATATATGGATGTCACCAGCGAAAGCGGTGAAATTGAAAACTGGCAGTGTGAAATGGGTTCACCCAATCAGTTAATCCGTCTTGGCTGGGCCAAGGAAGACCTGCCCATCGGTACGGTCATTATCGCCAAAGCCAACCCCGCCCGTGATGGGTCGAACACCTGCTCTACCCGAACCATTACACTGGAGGATGGCACCCCTGTTTTCTCACGTAGCGGCAACCGCTAACAACGGAGACAACAATGAAAATCTCTTTCCCCGTTTTACTGTCGCTGGTCCCGCTATTACTTGGCCAGGCAACATTTGCCCAGGATGATATTCCACGACTGCCCTGGGGCAAGCCTGATTTTAATGGCGTCTGGGCAAGGCCGTATGTACCGAACATGCTTGCCGCAGGTAATGGTGTCAGCCAGATAGGTCCGGGCGAAGAACCTTTTACCGCCGCGGGCCGAAAGAATTTTGATAATTACAATCCTGCCGAGGGTGATTACACGGGGTCATGCCTGCCTTTTGGCTTGTTACGCGCAATGAATTCACCAGACCCGATTCAATTCATGCAGACAGAAAACCATTTCGCCTACCTTTATGAGCAGAACACCTGGTTCAAGACAGTAAATCTGGATGGCCAGGATCATTCCGGTCGCTTGCCGCCAGCGTGGTATGGTCATTCAATCGCATCCTGGGAAGGTGACACCCTGAAAATTACTACCAGTAAGCTGAATGGCAAAACCAGACTCGACACCATTGGTCATGCACATAGTGACAAGTTGGTAGTTACTGAATCGTTCACTTTATCTGATCCAGATACACTGGCTTACGAAGTGATCGTTAATGATCCGGTTTACTACACCAAACCCTGGAGCAACAAACGTATCTTTACCAGACAAACAGATTTTGAGTTGATTGAGTATTCCTGCATGGAGAACAACAAATCTTTATGGGAAGGAAGAGTTGTTCCGCCAGATTATGACAACTGGCACACCTATGAGACTGAAGACTAGCTTTTATGTAGGAACAGCTTTTATGCAGGAAAAGCTTTTATGCAGGAAAAGCTTTTATGCAGGAAAAGCTTTTATGTGCCAAAAACTGTTACTGGTTTGGCCTGGGCCCTTACTGCTTCGTATGAGAGCCGCACCTGCAAGGGATATCCCTGCTTCATTAATCCCCTTGTGAATCACCTTCCCATGTTTCTAATGTTCATCCATAAAATCAAAAATCTCACTGGCAAAGGTTAGATAAGCTGTTAGATGCTCGCCATCCGGCACATCGTAATAATGAGCCTCCCCACCATGCTCTGCCAGTTCACGTGTTAC
>JAUHWU010000043.1 GCA_030427065.1 Gammaproteobacteria bacterium
CCAATATCAGTATTGTCATTACCAACAATAGTGACATTGGAAATTACTGGCTGGGCCCTTGGCAGGGAATCCGGTGCATCACCGTTATTATCCATCTCCATGCCCTGGTCACCGGTGTCTGCACCCTGGTGAATCACTACATGCTGTACATGACCAGTCCAGCCTTTGGTCCAGTCCAGTGAGTCATCACGGTTACCTGTTAGATAGAGGTGTTTCGCATTTACGGTACCACCAAAAAATTCAACACCGTCATCCTGGTTATTGTGAACCTGAACATAATCAACATTGGTACCGGAGCCCACGCCCTGGAAGGCAATGCCATTCAACTCGTCAAGGTCATTAATCAGGAAGCCGGCATATTTCACAACCAGATAAGTCAGGCTACCGCTATCATCTTCAGCGTCATTTCCGCCAAACAGGCCGGAATTGCCTTCACCTGCAGATTCGCAAAGTTCGGTGCCTTCAGAACAGCCGTTAATCGGTGCATTACCATTGATAACCAGACCACCCCATTCACCACGTGTTGTCGCGGTGGCATCCGCATCGCTGGCACTGGTCATAATAATAGGAGCGGAAGGTGTACCATTGGCAATAAGTTTTGCACCACGATCAATCCAGAGAAAATCATTCCCTGAGGTGCCATAAGTTGTTACACCGGGCTCAATAGTCAGTGTCGGGTTAACACTGTTGTCATCCCCAATACGGACCGTACCTTCAATTCGATAGTCAAAATTATTGGTCAGGTACAGATCTTCGGTGTAGGTGCCTGAAAGCACACAAATGGAAGTATTGCTGCCGTCAACAGATGTCCCGGCTGGGCAGCTGTTAGATGGTGTGTCTGCCACATCAAATTTGAGGGCTTTTCCATAGCGAATACCTTTTCCAACAGGCGCGTAACCCCAAAGTACTTTAATTTTTGATTTCCCGGTAAGATCTTCACCAATGGCTGCAGCAAAGTCATCTACCTGATAACTGACAGGGTCGCCAAGAGTGACAGTGGCAAATGGAGTAATGCCAAGGGTGTTGCTGTCAAGATCCAGTGGTAGAGAGGTCCAGCCATCAGGAGTATTCTGGAAAAACTTGTTACCCACCTTGGCAACTACCAGAATATCGGCTTCGGAACCTACATCGTCAGGATCAGGAGTAATCTGTCCCTTGATCTGGATTGTCTGACCGGCAGGAATAATGTCCTGAAAAGCAGCGCCGCCATTGATAGTCGCACCCGCAGCAAATCTGGCGTCTGAGTTACCAACTGTTTTTAGCGTATCTGGATCAGCAGCCTGGGTGGACACCGCTGTTATTGCCATTGCCAAAGTTGAAATCTTCAGGACAGTTTTTAGTTTCATGCTCTTTTTGCTCCATTAACCTTTTAAAACTTGTTTGTGACTAAACCGATGAAGTGCGCAGTCTATGGAGCTGTTGTAAATAATGAATTAATTTTATGTAAAAGAATGCTGAGTGTGGGTTAATTAATGGTTAATTTATTATTAAGAATATGTAAATCTGGACCATGGATTGGGTGAAATTCTTTAATATTTACATGGTCTTAATAGAGACTTGAGCCAAAGAAGCATTCACACTACGCTGGTGAAATGTGATATTCTTCGGCCTCATTTTACGGGCACAGAAAAGTACTTGGTGTGTTAGGAAAAAGAATGAAGAAGTTGAATAGATTTTCACTATCCCTTAGCGTTACCTCTCTGATAATTATGGCTTTTTCGACAGTTATCAGAGCTCAGACAGATGGCGAAACGCTCTATGAGGATGCGGTCTGTGTAGACACCAATGCCGGTGAGTTCTGTATGGAGCTGTTTCCGGATATAGCGCCCAGCACCGTTAACAACTTCCTGAATTACATTACCAGCGGCCGTTACGATGACACCATCATCCATCGCGCTGTGCCAAGCTTTGTTATACAGGGTGGCGGCTATTATTCCAATCCCCTCGGCACCCCGGTCACAAAAGATGCTGCCGTGGTGAATGAATTTGGGCGATCCAACCTGCGTGGCACTGTAGCCATGGCTCGCCTGGGGGGCCAGGTTAACAGTGCTACCAGTGAATGGTTTGTTAACGTGGTTAATAATACCGGACTTGATACTGTCGATCAGGGATTTACAGTATTTGGCGAAATCATCACCGGCATGTCAGTCGTTGATTCCATTGCTGTGGCTCCACGAGCAGATTTACGCGGCAGCCTCGGCGGAGCATTTGGTGAGGTACCCCTCACTGATCAGGACATCGATGGTGTCAATACAGATGATCTGGTATTGGTCAATCGTATCTATATCACCGATGTTATCGTCAATGACTCTGATATGGGCTCAGGTGATGGGGGCGGTGGCACGGGAAATGAAGATCAAACCACCGCTACCTATACCGTGTCTACTGACAGTTTCACGCTACCCGTCAGGGTTGGCAATCAGCTCTACCGAATATTGATGATCAGAAACCCTGAAGCCGCTGGTGCAGTTTTCAGTGTAGTGACAACAAGAATTTTTTCACTTGTTGATGTGGGTCAGGAAACTGCACTGATGGATCTGGATGCCGGCACCCTTTTTATCCCGTCAATCACTGTCGGTAACAGAATTTTTACTGATGTTGAAATGAGTCTGACTGAATTCAGCACCCTTACATTTAAACTGGAAAGCTTTAACAAGCCTTAAAGAACTGTGCTAAAAATACTTAAACGCATTATCGGTTTAACCGACCTCATCACAGAAACCATAGGCAAGACAGCGGCATGGTGTTCCATTCTTATGGTGGTGGTGACTTTTTATATCGTCCTGACACGCTATGTTTTCAACACGGGCTCCATCGCAATTCAGGAATCCATTATTTACCTGAATGCTTTCCTGTTTTTGCTGACAGCAGCTTATACCCTGAAGCATGATGGTCATGTCAGAGTTGATATTTTTTACGGTCCAGCCTCCCATCGTTACAAGGCCTGGGTCAATATGCTTGGCGGAGTATTTCTTTTACTGCCTGTTGCAGGATTTATTTTATGGTCAAGCTGGGATTATGTTCAGGCAGCCTGGCGTATAAAGGAAACCTCACCGGAAGCAGGCGGAATTCCTTATGTTTACCTGCTAAAAACATTAATCGTGGTCATGGCCATCATGGTAATTGTGCAGGGGCTTGCCGAAATCCTGCGGAATTTCCTTTTTCTGTTTTTCAATGATGAAGATCCTGAAGAGCATACCGATCCTGTAGGCGGCGCAATATGATGGAATTCATCCCACTGTTTCTGTTCCTTGCTGTATGCCTGGTATTGATGTGTGGTTACCCGGTAGCTTTCTCTCTGGCCGGTACCTCGCTTCTTTTCGCCGCAGTTGGCACTATGACCGGCACCTTTGATACTGCCTTTCTGAGCGCCGTTCCTAACCGGTTTTACGGCATCATGATCAATACCAATCTTTTTGCCGTTCCCATGTTTGTGTTCATGGGGATGATGCTGGAAAAATCCAAAATTGCTGAAGCCTTGCTGGAAGGTATGGCGCTGCTATTTGGCAAGATGCGCGGCGGTCTCGGCATTTCAGTGATCATTGTAGGCATGTTACTGGCCGCCAGTACCGGTATTGTTGGCGCCACCGTGGTCACCATGGGTGTAATTTCCCTGCCCACCATGCTAAGAGCCGGATATAATCCATCGCTGGCAACCGGTACCATTTGTGCAACCGGAACTCTCGGGCAAATAATTCCTCCCTCTATCGCACTGGTATTGCTGGGAGATGTTATTTCAAACGCCTATCAGCAGGCACAAATCAGAATGGGGCTGTTTTCTACCCAGAACGTTTCGGTAGGCGATTTGTTTGCCGGGGCCATGATTCCCGGACTTATCCTTGTGGTGTTCTATATTCTTTACATGCTGGGCATGGCTATTTTTAAACCGGAAACGGCGCCGCCGGCAAGTACAGAAGACCTGAAACGAGCAACCGGCGATTCCCATATTCTGCTGACCTTAAGCAAGAGCCTGTTACCCCCGTTGTTATTAATTGTTGCCGTATTGGGCTCTATTTTATCCGGTGCTGCGACGCCTACCGAAGCAGCCGGTGTGGGTGGTCTGGGAGCCATCCTGCTGGCACTGGTTAATAAACAGCTTAACTACGCTATTTTTAAAGACGTCGCTGTTTCAACTGCCAAAGTCAGCGCAATGGTATATCTGATCCTTGTGGGTGCCGCAGTATTCTCACTGGTCTTCAGAGGCTTTGGCGGTGACATTATTGTTGAGGAAATTTTTACTGACATGCCGGGAGGCGTTATCACCGCAACCATTACGGTAATGCTGGTGGTTTTCCTGCTTGGGTTTATTCTGGATTTTATTGAAATTACTTACATGGTCGTGCCAATCGTAGGGCCGGTATTGCTGGCCATGGGCCTTGATCCTGTCTGGCTGGGCGTGATGCTTGCAGTGAATCTGCAGACCTCATTTCTGACACCGCCATTTGGTTTTTCATTGTTTTACCTACGTGGAGTCGCACCTGACTCCATAAAAACAACTCAAATATATAGAGGCGTCATTCCTTTCATCGTGATCCAGTTAGCCATGCTGGGTATGTTAACTTTCTGGCCGGAACTAGCCACATGGTTACCTGGTGTAATAAAAAGCATGTGATGTAAGATTAATTTTTCCAATCAAAAAAAGCCGGCATAAGCCGGCTTTTTTATTTTCTCTTGTTTGTTGTACCTGTCAGAAGACGACAGCCTTGTTTCAAAGCCTGCGTGCCCGGGTATAGGCTTCTTCTGAAACTTCATGAAACTTTTTAACATTAGCTTCATACTCTCGATACGAGGCATGGATTCGGGCGCCGATAGGGCTAAGATCCGCCAGCTCGTCGATGACTTCCTGGGATATCTTGTTCAGCTCCTGCATCAGATCATCAGGAAATTCCCTCAGCTCAACATCATGTTTATTAACCAGCTCATTTAATGAAATAGCATTTCGAGCAGTAAACTCATTAGTCATATCCAAAGAAGCCGCTTCCGCAGCAGTGCGTAAAATTTCCTGTAGGTCTGCTGGCAATGCCTCAAATTTTTCTTTGTTAAACAAAAATTCCATAACAGAACCTGGTTCATGCCAGCCCGGATAATAATAATAATCAGAAACTTCATACAAACCAAAGGCCAGGTCATTATAGGGACCATTAAATTCTGTCGCATCAATAACACCGGTCTGCAGAGACGTAAATAATTCACTACCGGGCATATTTACCGGCACACCACCCAGACGTGAAAGCACATCCTGGGCCAGTCCCGGAATACGCATTTTCAGTCCCTGGAAGTCTTCCTTGGAATTAATTTCCTTGGTAAACCAGCCGCCCATCTGAACACCGGTATTACCACCGGGTAAGGGAATCAGGTTAAATGGTTCATAAAGCTCATCCCACAATTCCTGACCACCACCATACTGTATCCAGCTCTCCATCTCTCGACCGTTCATGCCAAAAGGTAATGCTGTAAAAAACTGAGCTTCCGGCGCCTTGCCTTTCCAGTAATAGGCCGCCCCATGACCAAGCTCTGCAGTGCCAGCACTAACCGCATTAAAAACTTCCAGAGCAGGTACCAGTTCACCATCACCATAGACCCGAATCTTCATTCGGCCGTTGGACATGGCTTCTACCTTCTCGGCAAAAACTTCCGGGACATGACCCAGCCCGGGAAAGTTTTTTGGCCAGGCTGTCACCAGCTTCCAGTTATAGGTCTGCTGTGGCGCAGCGGCCGTGTCACCTGCAGCAGATTGTGGTGCATCACCACCACAGGCTTGCAACACCAATAAAACGGCTGCTGCCAATCCTGCTTTAACTCCCTTATTTATCGACATTTCTTGAAATCCCCTTGATTGCTTGTAAACGATATCCAGTGTCTTTATATAATTTCCAGTCTGGCGTAAGACATCACCAGCCATTTACCGCCAACACTATCAAAATTTATCTGTATTCTGGCATTTGGACCATTGCCTTCATAATTCAGTACAACCCCTTCACCAAATTTGGGATGCAATACCCGTTGCCCCAGGCTGATATCCGTGCCAGCCACCTTATCCGCTCCTCGAGAAGACCCGATACTACCATGATTTAACGGCGTATTTCCCGGGTAGGATGTGTTTCCTGGATATGTATTTCCTGCATAATAACTGTTCCTGCGGACCTCTCCTTTCATTCTGATTTCCTCGACCAGTTCTTCCGGAATTTCTTTCAGAAATCTGGAAGGACGAGTCAGATTCTCTTCTCCATGCATGCGCCTGGATTCCGCATGGGTCAGGTATAACTTTTGTCTGGCACGGGTGATTCCAACGTAACAAAGTCGGCGCTCTTCTTCCAATCCTGCCAGGTCATCCATCGACATTTTGTGAGGGAACAGCCCTTCTTCCATTCCGGCAATAAAGACCAGTGGGAACTCCAGCCCTTTTGCTGAATGTAGCGTCATTAACTGTACTGCGTCTTCAAACTCGTCGGCCTGGGAATCCCCTGCATCCAGTGCAGCTTTATCCAGGAATGCAGTGAGTATGTCTGTTTCTGTGAGCTCCTTGTCTTCTTCAGGAGCGGCTCCTCCTTCCTGCAGCATATCCTCTTCTGTATGGATATCTTCTACTTCAAATGCCTTTGCCGCATTAATTAGCTCTTCCAGGTTTTCAATTCTTGTTCGGGCCTTTTCCCCGCCTTCTTTTTCATGATGCTGAATAAGGCCGCTTTGCTTTACCACATATTCGGTAAATTCATAGAGCTCCCTGCCATAAACCTGGTCTTCCATGGCATTGATCAAAGCCATAAATCCTGACACATTGAGTACCGCTCTTGCCGGTAGTAGCGATTCTTCCACCACTTTCACTGCGGCCTGCCACATGGAGCAACCTTCTGCTCTGGCAATCTGACGAATACTATCCAGGGTTTTTGCCCCAAGTCCTCTGACCGGAGTATTAATAACACGTTCAAAAGCCGCATCATCATCACGACTGGCAACCAGACGCATATAAGCCAGGGCATTACGTATTTCCAGTCGCTCATAAAACCTGAAGCCGCCATAAATCCGGTAAGGCATGGACACCCTGAGCAAGGCCTCTTCCAGTTCCCGGGATTGAGCGTTGGATCGATATAAAATAGCCGCTTCTGTGTGCCTGTTACCCGAATTTACCCATTTTTCTATCTGGCCAATAATAAAGCGCGCTTCATCCTGTTCGTTAAACGCGCTGTAGGCTGAAATGCTTTCACCATCCTTGTCTTCGGTCCATAGCTCCTTGCCAAGCCTGCCGGTATTTTTTGCAATCAGATTATTTGCTGCACTGAGAATATTAGCGGTTGACCGATAGTTCTGTTCCAGTCTGACCATGTCAGCATCGGAAAAATCCTTGTCGAAATTCTGTATGTTTTCAATGCGGGCACCGCGCCAGCCATATATAGACTGGTCATCATCGCCAACCACGGTAATAAACCCTTCGCGACCGACCAACATGCGTAACCACGCGTATTGAATGGCATTGGTATCCTGAAACTCATCCACCAGAATATGGCGAAAACGATTCTGGTAGTGCTCAAGCAATGCGGGGTTTTTAAGCCAGAGCTCATGAGAGCGCAATAACAACTCGCCAAAATCCACCATGCCTCCACGTTCACAGGCCTCTTCATAAGCGCTGTAAACACGGATCATTATCTGTATGAATTCTTCGCCAAAATCCTCCAGGTTGGCTGCCCGTATACCTTCATCCTTTTGCTTATTTATAAACCACTGGCATTGTTTTGCCGGCCATTTTGATTCATCAAGCTCAAGGTTTTTACATATTCGTTTTACCAAACGAAGCTGATCATCAGAGTCCAGTATCTGGAATTTTTCCGGCAAACCTGCTTCCTGGTAATGCGCCCTCAGCAAACGATGCGCCAGTCCATGAAACGTCCCAACCCACATACCCCCGGCCGGACGCTCAAGCAGCTCTTCGATGCGCAGTCGCATTTCATTTGCCGCCTTGTTGGTGAAAGTAACAGCAAGAATGCCATGGGGAGAGACTCCTTCCATCTGGATAAGCCAGGCAATGCGATGAACCAGCACCCTGGTTTTACCGCTGCCAGCGCCAGCAAGCACCAGCAGATTACCCGGATCGGAAGTAACCGCCTGGCGCTGGTGATCGTTGAGAGAGTTAAGTATGTGGGATATATCCATGGGCGCTGATTTTAGCAAATGCGGTCACTGGCAGGGGAAAAAAACCATGGAAAGACAAAATCTTTTTCGCTGTTATTTGCAAAGGCCTTTTGACTTGGTACTCTTTTTCGCGATAGTGTCTCTGGACAGTCATTTAAACGACCAGAATCAAACATTAACCCATATTTTAACACGAGCGACTTATGCCAGAACAAATCGTAGGAACCGTTAAATGGTTTAATGATGACAAGGGCTTTGGTTTTATCGCGCAGCCTGATGGCACCGAGGTTTTTGTCCATTACAGTGTCATTATCGGTGACGGTCGACGCACCCTTAAGGAAGGGCAAAAGGTGATTATGGAGATTATCCAGACTGATAAAGGGCCCCAGGCTGACAACGTCAGTCCCATTGATGTCGATTAACCCGGCTCTTCGATCTTTTTTATTACCTGAATTTTTCTATCAACAATATCATCAGTCAGAGATCCGGGAATATTGCTTGGAAAATACCAATCTGATCAAGGCTATTTCAGAATCTCTGGGCAGTCTGCGCAAGTCCGAACGCAAGGTCGCTGACTTTGTGCTGGCTGATCCAGCAGTAATCCTCAATATGCGCATCATTGATCTGGCAAACCAGTCCGGGGTTAGTGAGCCTACGGTGCTTCGCTTTTGCCGGGCACTGGGCTATGACGGTTTCCAATCCTTCAAGTTGCAGCTTGCACGTTATCTGGGAAGTAGTGGCATCTATAGCCAGTTTTCTGTCAGTGATTCCGATTCCATTAACGATGTCAGCAAAAAAGTTTTTGACTCAACCATAGGATCTCTAATTGCGGTTCGTGAGGAGCTGGATATTGCTGCCCTGGAATCAGCAATTGAGGCATTGGCTATTGCAGAGCGTGTAGAATTCTATGGCTTTGGTGCCTCTGGCTCGGTGGCCATCGATGCCCAGCATAAATTCTTCCGCCTTCAGGTCTCCGCTGCTGCCTATACAGATCCACATATCCAGCACATGTCAGCGATATCCCTGAAGCCCGGCGATGTGGTCGTTGCTATTTCACAGTCTGGTCGCTCTACGGCACTTATACAGAGCCTCAAGCTGGCGCGGGAAGCCGGGGCAACTGTCATTGGTTTGGTTCCTGACAAGACACCGGTAGCTGACCTGTGTGCTATACCAATTCATATCAATGTGGAAGAAAATCAGCATGTGTTTTCCCCGGTGTCTTCCCGTATTGCTCATCTGGTAGTGATAGATGTACTCGCCATGGGAGTTGCCCAGCAGCGTGGCAGTCTGTTACAGGATCATCTCAAGCGTTTAAACAAAAGCCTGAAGTCACTACGCTCCAATAAAAGCAAAAAGTAACGCTATAACTGTATAGCCCATCAACAATGATGCCCCCTGTCTAAGCCCATTAAAAAAGGGAGCATATTTGTTGCTCCCTTTTTATATTGGTGTGGCAGAAAAGATATCAGATTATTCAACCGTAACAGATTTGGCCAAATTCCTAGGTTGATCGATATCCGTGCCCTTGATAACCGCAACATGATAGGACAAAAGCTGTAATGGAATAGTATAAATTATGGGATCCAGAAACTCGGAACAGTGCGGAACATTTATCACCGTAATATTATCATCATTATGAAATCCCGCCTCGGCATCGGCAAACACATAGAGCTGACCACCACGGGCGCTTACTTCCTGAAGATTGGATTTCAGTTTCTCCAGTAGTTCATCGTTGGGGGCAACAGCAATAACCGGCATCTGGTCATCCACCAAGGCCAGCGGTCCATGTTTCAGCTCGCCGGCAGGGTAGGCTTCAGCATGTATATAGGATATTTCCTTAAGTTTAAGAGCGCCTTCTTTGGCTACCGGATACTGCACGCCTCTGCCAAGAAATAAGGAATGACGTTTGTCAGCAAAATCCAGCGATATACCTCTAATCTGTTCACTAAGTAACAGTGTTTGCTCAAGTATATGTGGCAACTGGTGAAGATCTTCCACCAGCTCTTTTTCATTTTCTTCGCTAAGTCCATTGCGGCGAGCAAGCACAATACAAAGCAAGGTGAGAATTGAGAGCTGAGTAGTGAATGCCTTGGTGGAGGCAACACCAATTTCCCGCCCGGCTAGTGTCATGATGGAGAAATCAGACTCCCGCTGGATTGAACTGTTGGCAACATTACAAATCGTCATACAGCCTACATAACCTGATTCCTTGGCAAATCTTAGTGCGGCCAGGGTGTCGGCTGTTTCCCCGGACTGGGAAATCGTTACGAATAGACAATTATCCGGTACCAGCATATTGCGATACCGGTATTCACTGGCAATATCTACTGAACAGGGCATGCGGGCAATATTTTCAAACCAGAACTTGGCAATCATTCCGGCATGGTAACTGGTGCCACAGGCTACTATTTGTACCCGTTGGGTTTTATCAAATATTTCGCGGGCATTAATTCCGAATGCTTCTTCCAGGACATGGGTCTTACTAAGTTTGCCTGACAGGGTATTACGAACTACATCGGGCTGTTCAAAGATTTCCTTGAGCATGAAGTGGCGATACTGACCTTTAACAGAATCTTCCATATCCTGGCTAAGACGAACAACTGTCCTATTCACTTTCGTGCCACCATTAACAATTTTTATCTTGTTGGCTTTTATTTCAGCTACATCGCCTTCTTCAAGGTAAATAAATCGATCGGTCACCTGTCCGAGAGCAGCTGGATCTGACGCAATAAAGTTTTCTCCTATGCCAACACCAATAATAAGAGGACTGCCACTGCGCGCGACAATAATTCGTTTCGGATCCTCTTTATCTATCACCGCCAGCCCGTAAGCGCCGTCAAGTAGTTTGATGGAACGGTTAACCGCATCAAATAATGACATTTCCTCTTCAGTGACAAACATGTGTATCAAGTGAACGATGACTTCAGTATCGGTTTCGGTTTTGAATTCATAATTTTTCTTGATCAGTTCTTGTTTCAGCGTCAGATAATTCTCGATGATGCCGTTATGAATCAAGGCTATTCGATCGTGGGACAAGTGCGGATGAGCATTATCTTGCGTGGGTTTGCCATGGGTTGCCCAGCGTGTGTGTGCAATACCAATTGGTCCATCAACCGGCTTTTCATTAAACTTGTCTTCAAGAGACTTTACTTTGCCCACAGCTTTCACACACGCCAGGTTTTTTTCTTTTCTTGTGATAAGGGCAAGTCCGGCAGAATCATAGCCCCGATATTCCAGTCTTTTTAAACCTTCTATCAGAATTCCACTAACATTCCTCTGACCAATGGCACCTACAATTCCACACATAAAGTCTGTTTCCCGGGATTACTTTTTGTTCGATTCAGGCCGTTTCCAGCCATCAATATTGGATTGTCTACTACGACCTATCGCCAACTGATCTCTTGCCACCGGTTTGGTAATCGTTGATCCAGCGGCAATAAATCCGCCATCCTTTATTTCCAAAGGGGCAATCAATACCGCATTGGAGCCTATAAATACTTCATTACCAATCATGGTTTTATATTTATTAACACCATCATAATTACAGGTAATCGTGCCGGCTCCGACGTTAACATTGTCGCCCAGCTCGGCGTCTCCAATATAAGACAGGTGGTTTACCTTGCTACCTTCGCCAATAATGCTTTTCTTGATTTCAACAAAATTTCCCAGCTTGGCTGAGTCTTTCAGTTCGGTACCAGGTCTCACTCTGGCAAAAGGGCCCAACTGACAATTTTTACCAATGACGGCATCTTCTATAACTGTGTAAGGATGTAACTGGGTGCCTTCTCCAACAGAGCAGTTTTTCAGTATACAGCCAGCGCCAATTTTTACATGGCTGGAAATATTGACTTCGCCTTCCAGGATGACATTGATATCAATTTCAACATCCGGGGCAATTGTTACATTGCCTCGAACATCAAATCTTGCGGGATCAGCCAGGCTAACTCCGTTGTTCATAAATTCTGTATGCATATTCTGCTGGTATATCCTTTCCAGTTCCGCAAGTTGTGCCCGGTTATTGATGCCGGTAATTTCCTGCTGATTTTCGCAATCGCTTGTAACTACACTACAACCATCGGCCAGGGCAATTTCAACCAGGTCGGTCAGGTAATATTCCTTCTGTGCATTATTAGCTTCAATTTTGGGCAGCCAGGTTTTCAGGCGATTCACCGGTATAGCCATAAATCCGGTATTAATTTCAGCAATAGCTTTTTGTTCCGGCGTTGCGTCTTTTTCTTCAACGATACTGGTAATTTGACCGTTATTATTGCGAATAATTCTGCCCAATCCTTTCGGGTCAGTAACAGTGCAGGTTAATACCCCCATGTGGTTTTCATCGACCTTGTCCAGTAATGCTTCCAGTGTCGTTTTTTGTATCAGAGGGACATCGCCATAGAGAATCAGAACCAGTGCATCATCTTCAAGATAGGGTATGGTTTGCGCAACAGCATGCGCTGTACCCAGTTGCTCTTTCTGCAATACAAAACGATTGGCCTGATCACCCAGCGTCTGTTCAACCAGTTCAGAACCGAATCCGGTCACCACCTGAAGGTTTTCACAAGCCAGAGAGCGGGCAGTATCCAGAACATGGGACAACAGTGGCTTACCTGCCAGTTTGTGTAATACCTTTGGCAGAGAGGACACCATTCGAGTGCCTTTACCCGCTGCCAGTACAACAACATTGAGTTTCAAAATCATAATTTCCAGGGATTAAATTGGTGTGGGTAGAATACCAAAAAAGGCAGCGAATGCTGCCTTTTTATTGATTAGCTCTTGTCTGTACATCGCTGTTGCAGACATGAAAGAAGGGAAAATTAGCCGCCGAGCTTTTTGCGCAATTGCTCTAAGGTTCTGATCTGCGCTGCTGCATGGGCTAACTGGGATGCAGCCTGTGCATATTCCATCTGTGCACCTTGATTAAGAATAACTTCCTTGGCTTCTTCCATCGCCTCAATGGCATTGGCTTCGTCTACATCATCGGCGCGAACGGCAGTATCAGCAAGAATATTCACAACTCCGGGCTGCACTTCCAGAAAACCACCTGACACGTAGAAGATTTCTTCCTCACCATTTTGCGTAATGATGCGAACAGGACCCGGAATTAAAGCCGTAAGCAGGGGGGCATGGCCAGGAAAAATTCCCAGGTCACCAAGGGTACCGGTTGCTGTCAGTGATTGAACACGACCAGAGAAGATCTGTTCTTCAGCACTTGCTATATCGCAATGGGTAGTCATGGTCATAGTGTTGTCTCTTGTTACTTGCCTGTTTATTCCTGAGGTTCCTGGTTATTCTTTTCCAGACTATTTCATTTTCTTCGCTTTTTCTACAACATCTTCAATGCCGCCGACCATGTAGAATGCCTGCTCTGGCAAATCGTCGTATTCACCTTCGAGAATCGCTTTAAAACTGCTAATGGTTTCTTTCAGTGATACATATTTACCAGGAGCACCGGTAAATACCTCGGCCACAGTACAGGGCTGGGAGAAGAAGCGCTCAATTTTTCTGGCGCGGTTTACGGCCTGTTTGTCATCTTCTGATAACTCGTCCATACCAAGAATGGCAATAATGTCCTTCAATTCCTTGTAACGCTGCAGGATAGACTGAACGCCACGGGCTACTTCATAGTGTTCCTGGCCAATGACCAGAGGATCAAGCTGACGTGACGTTGAGTCCAGCGGATCTACCGCAGGATAAATACCCAGCTGGGCAATATCACGAGATAGTACAACGGTGGCGTCAAGGTGAGCAAAGGTTGTAGCCGGTGATGGGTCGGTCAGGTCATCCGCAGGTACATATACCGCCTGGATGGATGTAATGGAACCGGTCTTGGTGGAAGTAATACGTTCCTGCAACTCGCCCATTTCCTGGGCCAGAGTTGGCTGGTAACCCACCGCAGAAGGCATACGACCCAACAGTGCAGATACTTCAGTACCTGCCAGGGTATAACGGTAAATGTTATCAACGAAGAACAGTACGTCACGACCTTCATCACGGAATTTTTCCGCCATGGTCAGACCGGTCAGGGCAACGCGAAGACGGTTACCGGGAGGCTCATTCATCTGGCCGTATACCATGGATACCTTGGAGTTGGTAAACGTTTGAGTATCGATAACCCCTGCTTCCTGCATTTCATGGTAGAAGTCATTACCCTCACGAGTACGTTCACCCACACCGGCGAATACAGACAGACCGCTATGCTCTGTAGCAATGTTGTTAATCAATTCCATCATGGTTACCGTCTTACCTACACCGGCACCACCAAACAGTCCAACTTTACCACCCTTGGCAAAAGGACATACCAGGTCGATTACCTTGATTCCTGTTTCCAGCAATTCTTCAGACGCTGCCTGTTCATCATAAGACGGGGCTTTACGGTGAATAGGCATTTTTTCTTCAGAAACGATTTCGCCACGTTCATCGATAGGATCACCCAGCACATTCATGATACGGCCAAGAGTACCTACGCCAACCGGAATACTGATCGCTGCACCGGTATCACTGACATTCAGTCCACGACGCAAACCTTCAGTGGAACCCAAAGCAATGGTCCTGACAACACCGTCGCCCAACTGCTGCTGAACTTCCAGCGTAATATCGCTTGCTTCCACTTCCAGGGCATCATATACCTTGGGAACGGAATCCCGTGGAAACTCCACGTCAATTACAGCACCAATAATTTGTACGATACGACCGCTACTCATGTCCGGTTCCTCTTTAATCAATCTCTGATTTTAACTAAAAATTATTTTCCGCTAATGACTATAAGCTTTGCTTTAAAGCGCCGCTGCACCACTAACAATTTCTGACAATTCCTGTGTAATTGATGCCTGACGTGCCTTATTATAAATAAGCTGAAGCTCATCCATAAGTTCACCAGCATTATCAGTAGCACTTTTCATGGCGATCATTCGTGCCGCCTGTTCACAGGCATTGTTTTCAACAACAGCCTGATAAACCTGGGACTCGATATACCTGGTCAACAAACCTTCCAGCAGAGCCTGGGCATCAGGCTCATAGATATAATCCCAGTGATGTTTGAATTCATCGGAATCTTCAGCCTGCAAAGGCAGCAACTGTTCAACCTTGGCTTCCTGGGTCATGGTATTCACAAATTCATTGGACACCATAAATAATTTATCAATATTGCCATCGGCAAAATTATCCAGCATGACCTTGACGCCGCCGACCAGATCCTCAACCTCAGGTTTATCACCGATACCCCTGATTGCTGCGATGACATTGCCGCCGTAGTTATTAAAGAAAGCTGCACCTTTGGAGCCAATTGCACAAATATCAATTTCTGCACCTTCGTCATGCCAGGCTTTCATTGATTTGATCATTCTTTTGAACAGGTTAATGTTCAAACCACCACACAGACCGCGGTCGGTAGATACAACAATATAACCAACACGTTTAACTTCACGCTCTTCCATATAGATATGGCGATACTCTGGTGAAGAGTGCGCCAGATGGCCTGCAACGTTACGTATACTGCGTGCATAGGGTTTGCCCAGTTCCATGCGGTCCTGTGCTTTTCGCATCTTGCTTGCCGCAACCATTTCCATGGCGCTGGTGATCTTCTGAGTATTTTTAATACTGCCGATCTGATTGCGAATTTCTTTTCCTGCAGCCATTTTCTGTTACCAGCTCTGCGTAGAGATGAATTTTTCCATAGCGCCCTTAAAGCCGCTTTGAATATCTTCGTTATAGTCACCTGTATCATTGATAGTCTTCATCAGGTCACTGTACTCGGAGTTCATGTAAGACAACAAGGCTGACTCAAAGTCGGCAATCTTGTTTAACTCAATTTCTTTCAAAAAGCCTTCATTGGCAGCAAACAGAACAATGGCCATTTCCGCAACTGACAGCGGTGAATACTGTTTCTGCTTCATTAATTCAGTAACGCGTTGACCATGTTCCAGTTGTGACCGTGTGGCTTCATCAAGATCCGAGGCAAACTGGGCAAATGCTGCCAGTTCACGATACTGGGCAAGGGCCAGACGAATACCACCACCCAATTTCTTGATAATGTTTGTTTGTGCCGCACCACCAACTCGAGATACTGAAAGACCGGCGTTCATGGCAGGACGAATACCGGAGTTAAAAAGGTTGGTTTCCAGGAAGATCTGCCCGTCTGTAATGGAAATTACATTGGTCGGTACAAATGCCGATACGTCACCGGCCTGGGTTTCAATAATAGGGAGTGCAGTCAATGAACCTGTCTGCCCTTTTACCCTGCCTTCAGTAAAGTTTTCAACATATTCAGCATTAACACGGGCTGCACGTTCCAGCAGACGTGAATGGAGATAGAACACGTCACCGGGATAGGCCTCACGTCCAGGCGGACGACGAAGCAGCAGTGAAATTTGTCGATAGGCCCAGGCCTGCTTGGTCAAATCATCATAAATAATCAGGGCATCCTGACCATTATCCCTGTAATACTCACCCATGGTACAACCGGAATAAGGCGCAATAAACTGCATTGAGGCGGGGTCAGAGGCACCCGCTGCAACCACGATGGTGTGGTCCATGGCGCCATGTTCTTCAAGTTTGCGAACAACAGAGGCAATCGATGACTGTTTCTGGCCAATAGCGACATAGATACATTTAACACCAGTACCCTTCTGGTTGATGATGGCATCAATGGCCACCGCAGTTTTACCAATCTGACGGTCACCAATAATCAATTCACGCTGGCCACGACCAATTGGCACCATGGCGTCAATCGCTTTAAGTCCTGTTTGCACCGGTTGGGAAACTGACTGACGCGCAATTACACCTGGTGCAACTTTTTCAACAGCATCTGTCATTTTGGCATTGATTGGACCCTTGCCATCAATAGGATTACCAAGCGCATCTACCACCCGGCCTTCCAGCTCGGGACCAACCGGAACCTCCAGAATGCGCTGCGTGCAACGGCAGGTCTGACCTTCTGCCAGACTTTGGTAATCACCCAGAACAACAGCACCCACGAAATCTCTTTCAAGGTTCAGTGCCATTCCATAGATGCCACCTTCGAATTCAATCATCTCGCCGTACATCACATCGGCCAGTCCGTGAATACGGATAATACCGTCAGACACACTGACAATTGTACCTTCCGTGCTCGGTTGGGCTGAGACATCCAGACTTTCAATGCGCTGTTTAATAATTTCGCTTATTTCTGATGGGTTCAGTTGCTGCATTCTTTTTTCCTCAACTCTTTCTTTTCGTTTCTTTGCGTATCACGCTAAAAACTCAGGAATTCATTGCCTCGGCTAATTTATTTAATCTCCCTCGCAGTGAGCCATCTATAACCAGATCGTCCGTTCTCAGGACAAGCCCTCCAATGAGAGACTGGTCAACACGGCTGCTCAGGGATACTTCCCGCTGCAAGCGCTTTTTCAATGCTTCTTTGAGTTTAATCTCTGCCGCCTCATCAAGGGCATAGGCAGAAATTACCTCAACGTCTACTCGTTTTTCCTGATTGGCTTTCATGGCATCAAACAGGCTGACTATTTCAGACATCAGAGACAGGCGCTTGTTTTCTGCCAACACCCCAATAAAGCTTGCTACCTGCTTGTCAATCTCGTCGCCGCAGACATTGACGATAGCCGCTGCCTGTTGTTCTCCGCTAAGGCTTGGAGAAGACAGCAAAGCGCTGACTTTTGCAGATTCAACAACTCCGGTTACAGTCTGCAGCATTGCTGACCATTCTGACAAACGCCCTGACTGATTGGCTACCGCAAAGGCTGCTTTCGCATAAGGCCTTGCTATTGTTGTGTTTTGAGACATAAGGTGCTCTGATTTCCAATTACCATTCCGGCGCTTGCCGAAACAGGTTTATCACAGGCTTGTTGCCAATTGATCCAACATACTCGCATGGACTTTTTCATCCACGGATGACTCAAGAATTTTTTCTGCGCCGGAAATAGCTAATCCCGACACCTGGGCACGCAAGTCTTCTTTGGCGCGCAATATTTCCTGTTCAATCTCGGCCTGTGCCGCACTAATCAAACGCTGCCCTTCGAGGCGAGCCTGCTCTTTCGCTTCATCCACAATCTGGGAGGCGCGCTTGTTTGCCTGATCCAGAATGCTGGAAGAATCCTTTTTGGCTTCTTTAAGCAGTTCAGAGGCTTTTTCCTGTGCCAGCTCAAGATCTTTTTCAGCACGCCCGGCAGCTTCCAGACCATCAGCGATTTTCTTCTGTCGCTCATCCAGTGCTGCCACAATCGGCGGCCAGACATAGTTCTTGCAGAACCACGCAAACACGAAGAATGCGATTATTTGACCGAAGATAGTTGCATTCAGATTCATAGTTTCCTCACCTAGGTTTGCATTGCGACCGTTGCGCACTGCCAATTCATAACAATGCGCTCATTAGTTTTAGTCGTGTGCTTATACCTGAAAAGGTACGGCGAAAATGAACAGCATGGCCATACCAACACCGATGATGGAAATCACGTCCACGAATCCGGCAACCAGGAAGAACTGGGTTTGCAGACGTGGTGCAAGTTCCGGCTGACGGGCTGAACTTTCGATGAGTTTGCCACCGAGATTACCAAAGGCAATCGCTGTACCGGCACCACAGATACCGAAAATCAGGGCAGCGGAAATCAGGGTGTAGGCGTATATTGTTTCCATTTTTTATCTCCAGGTTTTACGAGTTTTAAACTTAATTAGTGTTATTGCGTTATTGCGTTTTTACTTTATTAATATCAATGATCATTATGCGCCTGATTCAGATACACAATGGTAAGCATCATGAACAGATAGGCCTGCAGTGTTATTACCAGAATATGGAACACGGCCCAGGCAAAATGCAGGGGCAACTGGAACCAGCCCAGCAGGGCAATTACCAGGAAAATAACCTCACCGGCAAACAGGTTGCCGAAAAGTCGCAGCGCCAGTGAAACAGGTTTGGCCAGAAACGCAGGGAGCTCCATGACCAGGTTCAGGGGCAGTGCCCACTTACCGAAAGGATGGAATGCCAGCTCGGCAAAAAATCCGCCAACCCCTTTGATCTTGATACTGTAGTAAATAATCATGATGAAAACACTAAGCGCCAGACCCGCAGTGATGTTTACATCCGTTGAAGGTACCGCTTTGAAATAAAGATGTGAATCTCCTGCAATCGTCTGGGCAAGTAAGGGGATAACATCCACAGGAACCAGGTCCATCAGGTTCATCAGGAATACCCAGCAGAAAATTGTTAGTGACAGGGGGGCTATATAGTCATTTTTCGCATGGAAGGTATTCTTGACGTTGCCTTGCACCATTTCCACAATCATTTCGATAGCATTTTGAAGGCCGCCAGGAACCCCTGAAGTGGCTTTCTTGCTGACGGTTTTGAATAACGCCAGGAAAATGAGGCCAAGCACCAAGGAAATGCCCATGGTATCCACATTCAGCGACCAGAAGCCCATGTCCTTGGCTTCTTCTTCACTGTGGGCAAATCCCCAATGGCCATCTTCTTTCTGACCAAATACCAGAAAGCCCAGATGATGCTGTATATATTCACCGCCAGTGGCGTATTGGGGAGCGTGCTCTTGTGCGCCTTCTACCGCATGTTCTTCAGCAGCCATTGGTTCTCTTTCTTCCTGTTAACTATTAGAAACTTACTTATTAAAATAACTTTATTAACAAATACTTATCTTTGATGTTCAGGTGCCTGTTTATAGGCAAATTGCATTTTTGCTATCGCAAAAATACCGCATCCGTGTGTTAACACGAACCCAATAAATACAGCCAGGGGATTTAAAGAATCCACAAAGCGGAAGGCGAGTGCAAAACCTGCACCCATCATCACTAATTTCACCGCCTCAGCAATAAAAGCGCGGCGAACGGTTCTTTGTATGGCCCGCGAGCCCGTTTCCCGAAAATATACAAACCCGAAATAGGCACCCGGGATTATCGCAATCAATGCGCCAATAATCACTGACTTGGCTCCAACCCAGCCAAGAGCCATACCGGTTACTGATGCCAGTACTGCTGTAAAGCCTACTTGCAGGGCTACGACCCTGATCACTGATAATTTAGCTATCACAGTACAGAGATTCTTCTACGCACGGCCTGCTCGGGCGGCGGATTATAGGGAATTTAAGCCATCCAGACAATATTTTGAGGGAAATTTGTGCAGTTTCGGTGCAAGTTTTTTTCAAACAGAAGGAAATAGCTAAAATTCACGCGATTATGCGCTCATTTTATGTGGTCAAGGATGCCTTCAAGCTGGTCCAGCGAATTATATTTAAGGATCAGCTTACCTTTTCCCTTGGCCGTATGCTGAATCATGACCTGAGTGCCGAGCTTCTCGGACAAATCATCCTGCAAATGACGAATATCGGGATCAATTTTGTCTGTTCCAGAGGTTTTTTTCTTGTGGGTTTGTAATTTTCTTACCAGGGCTTCAGTCTGTCTTACAGAAAGATCCTTTCCTGTCACTGTTCTGGCCGCCTCCATCTGTTTTTCATAAGGCAGGGATAAAAGCGCCCGGGCATGACCCATTTCCAGATCTCCATGTTCAACCAGCCTGCGAACATCAGGATTCAGGCTCATCAGACGTAACAGGTTGGTTACCGTGGTACGGGATTTACCCACAGCATCTGCGGCTTCCTGCTGGGTTAGTTCAAACTCCTCAATCAGCCGCTGCAGGGCCATGGCTTCTTCAATGGGGTTCAGGTTTTCACGCTGAATATTTTCAATCAGGGCCATGGCGATAGCCGCTTCATCAGCGACCTGTTTGATTATAACTGGAATCTTGTCCAGTCCTGCCAACTGGCTGGCACGCCAACGTCTTTCGCCTGCCACAATCTCATACATGTCAGAGCTGATACTGCGAACAACAATTGGCTGCATCACTCCCTGGGCCTTGATCGAACTGGCCAGCTCTTCCAGAGATTCCGGTCGCATATCCAGTCGTGGCTGATATTTGCCTGGCTGGATAAATTCAACCGGAAGGTATTTCAGGGAATTATTCTCATCACTGGTGTGGCCTGATTGTCCCGGCCGGGTTTCAGCTGCCGGGTTGATCGCGACTTCTTTGTTTTGTTCGGGCTGGCTTTCCTGAGACCTGGAATTTCCTGTCCCAAGCAATGCATCCAGTCCTCTGCCCAAACCACGTTTCTTTGTCGTCATGTTATTTACTGCCAATTCTGCAAAATATTTCGGTTGAGCAAAGCATATTAATATTAACTGTTGCCAAGGCCTGGATCCTCATCAAACTCATTCTCGTAATGATCATTGCCTCCCTCTGTGCTGGTTTGTGGACTATTACTAGTATCTTCAGCAGTATTGTCTTCAACACTGTGACGTCTGAGAATTTCGCCAGCCAACGCTATATAAGCCAGCGCTCCACGAGACGTTTTATCATACACTATCACGGGTAATCCAAAACTTGGTGCTTCAGCAAGTCTCACGTTGCGAGGAACAATTGTTCTGTAGACAGTTTCACCAAAATGGTCGATGAGCTGATCTGATACTTCCTGTGACAGTTTATTGCGTGGGTCATACATTGTGCGCAATATTCCCTCAATTTTAAGCGCGGGGTTTAATGATCCAGAAACTGCCTGGACAGTCTGTGACAGGGCCGAGAGTCCTTCAAGTGCATAATATTCACATTGCATGGGAATCAACACGCCATCTGCGGCTACCAGGGCATTAATCGTCAACATGTTCAGCGACGGCGGGCAATCAATAAGAATATAGTCATAGGTAGTGCTGGATTGCGACAAACTGTCTCGCAGACGATGATCACGACCTTCCTTATCCAGCAGCTCCACTTCAGCTGCCGTGAGATCCCCGTTTGCCGGCAGCAGATCATAGCCGGCATCAGGGGACTTGACGGTAATTTGTAACAGGGGGGTCTGTTCAACCAGCAAATCATAAACACTTGCATGGAGATCATTTTTCTCGACTCCACTACCCATAGTGGCGTTACCCTGTGGATCGAGATCCACGAGCAATACTTTTTTATTCATGCGTGCCAGTGAGGCCGCCAGATTAACGCTGGTTGTGGTCTTCCCCACACCACCTTTCTGATTGGCTATCGCAAAAATATGGCTCACTTTTTTCAGCTT
>JAUHWU010000197.1 GCA_030427065.1 Gammaproteobacteria bacterium
CAGAAAACCATTGAAGCCCGAGAAAGGGATTGCTTGCCTCTTGTCTCTTGTCTCTTGCCTCTTCCCTCTTGTCTCTTGTCTCTCCCCTATTCCCTCTTGTATCTTACTTTCCCTGCCGCCTACCTGCACCGCTCACCTTTATCCTTTTTCCTTTATCTTTTATCCTGCATCCTGCATCCTGCATCCTGCATCCTGAATCCTGCATCCTGCATCCTGAATCCAAATCAATGGTCGCCCCGTCGAATACATCCCTGCGGTTCTTATCCGACCTACAAGATCATGCCGCCCCAGCGCTCTGATCACCTTTTTCCTTTATCCTTCTTCTTTTTTCTTGGTCTCTTATAACTTGCGACTGGCCGCAGGCGTCTATTAATCTTCTGAAAAGGTCACATCCTGAAGCGCATCGGACATGCCTTCTTCCCAGGTAGACCAGCCGGAATTCATGCCATAAGGCACCCTTTCCAGAATCGCTTCAATTTCATGGATGGTACCGTCATAGACCTTGAATATTTCTGCTATTCCCCAGGTCCAGGGCTGAACCGGCCCGGCTGTTACCTGTCGACCATTCGGTGTTACACCATGCCTGAACTCGCCACCGGAATGATCAAAAAAGACAAAAGCGAAAACCAGTCCCCTTTCTTCATCCACTGCAACAAAACGGCGGTCCCTGATACGGTTTACAAAAAAGATAAGGCCTGATTGAAACTGTTCCATACAGCTCCACTGGGGAGAATAGCTGCTGGCATCCGAGGGGTCAGGACGAGTTTCACCTTCCGGGGTCGGCCTGTTGGTAGACTGCATGCCGTTTTCAATTCGATCGCAGTCATCGGCAAACGGGTAGTCCATCAGACCATCATTTTTTTGCATGCCGGTAAAATACATATTGGCAACTTCAAGCATTTCATTTCGCGGCATACGCTGGCTTTCGGTTAGTGCCGTAGTAAATTCAGGACGAGGCTTTGACTCAATCAGTCTTTCAGCGGCACTGGTACTGCGCACAACAAAATGCTCAATTTCACTAATCTGATTATTTTCGATGCGTAAGCGTAGCGAGAGCAGTGCCGGTGTCATCTGCGCAGGATCACGATGCTCTTCAAAAATTGTTCCCAGAAAAGTGACTTGTTGAGCCGGCACGTCAGTAACAAAAATACGATAATCACCCTTGGCCTGCATGGTCTGCCAGAGACCGTCACGAAGATTCAGACGTTGCCCGTTTTCAGTAAAACGAACATCATTAGTCAGGGCGACTGCAGCAGGATTATTATCAATCAGCGCATCCAGATATTGATCTACAAATCCTTCCAGACACGATCGCTCACACTCCTGAGCCTGAACCGAAAATGGCAATAAAGTAACGAACAGGCTTACAAAAACGCTTGTTTTTATTATTCGATTGGTTTTACTCATGCTAAAAAACTCTCCGGATTCCGCTGAAAAAAAACACTAAACCCAGCCTACTCGATTTTCTTAAAAAAAGACAGATTGGCAAAAATGAAAGCTTGTACGGTTTTTCCATGGTTTCCTGCAAAACAATATTTTTTGGTCTGACAAGATGGTTTTGTGATAAATTAACTCGCTTTGAAATTACTTTGTATTCGTGGGGAAAATGAATTTATGACTAAATCCTGTATGGCGCCAGATCCAGATACCAAAACACCCAGGTTCAAATTACCAGCCAATGCCACTGATGCCCATTGCCATATTTTCGGTCCTGGTGACAAATACCCTTACTCTCCAACCCGCAGCTATACTCCTCCGGATGCCGGCCTGGATGACTTCAAGAAACTACAAAGTATTCTGGGACTAACCCGCGCAGTTCTGGTGAATGCCAGTTGCCACGGCACCAATAACGACCCCATCCTTGATGCCATTGCCCAGAGTGGCGGTGCCTATCGCGGGGTTGCCAATATTGATAACACTTTCACCGAGGCGGACATCGAAAAACTCAATGACGGTGGCTGCCGTGGCTGTCGCTTTAATTTTGTGCGCCATCTGGGCGGCATTCCGGATATGGACGAATTTCACAGTATTATTAATAAAATAAAAGGGTTTGGCTGGCACGTGGTGCTCCATTTTGACGCTATTGACCTGGTGGATTTTCAGGATCTGCTGGACAACCTGCCGATCCCTTACATTATTGATCATATGGGACGGGTTCCAACCAAAGACGGGCTTGATCAGGAACCGTTTAAAATCCTGATGGAATTTGCCAAAAGGGATAACTGCTGGATCAAGGTTTGCGGCGCAGAAAGAATTTCTTCTGCAGGCCCCCCCTTCACTGACGCGATGCCATTTGCCAAAGCCATTATTGAAGTAGCACCCGACAGGGTTTTATGGGGAACTGACTGGCCACATCCTAATATAAAACTTCATATGCCTAATGACGGTGATCTGGTAGACCTGATTCCATTGATGGCTCCAGATACACAAATGCAGCAAAAACTGCTGGTTGATAATCCACATCGACTTTACGGGTTTTCCAATAAATAATTGTCAGCAATAATCAGGCTGTTGTTTACCGGCTAGCTGAATTTTGACTTTGACAGGCGAAAAGCCCGCCTCCAGACGCGGGAATTCAATTATGAGTAAAACTATTCTTATTACCGGGGCAACGGATGGCCTTGGCAAGGAAGTCGCCCGTCGACTCGCCAGCCAGGGACATAAAGTGCTTTTACATGGACGAAATCCTGAGAAAGGCAGGTTATTGCTTTCTGAGTTGTCGTCTGCAACCGGTAATAACAGCCTGGAATATTTTAATGCCGACTTGTCATCACTTGTCGAAGTAAAAAAACTTGCCACTGATATTCTGAACGCCCAGGAACGACTTGATGTACTGGTTAACAATGCCGGTATTGGCCCCAGAACTCCTGAATCAACCAGGCTATCAAGCCGTGACGGCTATGAAATATTTTTTGCAGTGAATTATTTAGCCGGATATTTACTGACCCGGGAATTATTACCGCTAATAAAAGCTTCAGCACCAGCCAGAATAATTAACGTGGCTTCCATCGCGCAGGCAGCGGTTAATTTCAATGACCCAATGCTGGAAAAGAACTACAGCGATGGTCTGGCCTACAGCCAAAGCAAGCTGGCTCAAATTCTCCATACTATGGATCTGGCACAGCAGCTGGAAGGATCCGGCGTGACCGCCAATTCATTGCACCCGGCAACCCTGATGAATACCAAAATGGTACTGGACTCCACTGCCCTGCCCGATAGCAGGACCACTGTAGATGACGGCGCCAATGCGCTGGAAAGACTGATTTTAAACGAAGACCTGGCCACTGTAAGTGGACATTATTTTGACTGTATGGAGGATGCCAGCCCTGATGCCCAGGCTTCTGATGTACAGGCAGTCAAGCAATTGCGACAGTTAAGCGAAGATTTGATCGCTCAGGTTAACTGAACAAATTATTGGAGGGGAAAATCATGAACCGATTTGAACAAGCCGTATACGACTGTATGAATCCTGTAGAGGAATTACTGCAGCGCACAGAGAATCCTTTACACAGGGCCATGCTGGAGAACTTCAGACGCCATGTGCACCTGGAAGGCTCAGGTCAGTTTGACAAAATCACCGCACCCGACATGACCGTGGATAATCCGGTTTACCGGGTTTCCTGGGGTGACCATCCTGCGCTGATTGAAGGGAAGGAAGGCGTCATAGGGTTTTACAACAGTGTGACCGAGGCCGTGTTATGGAATTCCGACGACCTCATTGCCGTGAATGACTGGGGTATTGCGGATGAATTGACCTTCAACCAACTCATTAAAGGCAGTGACTTGCAAAACCTGGGATATAAAGCTGAGTCACCGGATGCCTATTACCATCTGCGTAGCCGCCAGGCATTTATCTGGCCTTATAACGAAAAGGCCCTGCTGAAAGGCGAAAACCTGTACGAGGACAAAACCAGCGTGGAAATCAACCAGGTAGACGAAAGTGAGCTGATCACGCCACAACGGGTTGCAGAAATTCACCGGGAACAACTTGCCCGTCTGGAAGCCGAGAAAGGGCCGAATTGGTGGGTATATAAATAAACACCAATGCTGCCGGTAATAGATCGGAAAAATTAATCAAAAAAAAAGGCGTTCCATTGAACGCCTTTTTTATTACTCTCTTACTACTCTCTTACTACTCTCTTACTACTCTCTTACTACTCTCTTATTACTCTAATATTTGGAAAATAGCTCACCAACAGCCACTCCAAAGGCAAGCCAGTCTCTAATCCAGAGTCGCTTCTGCAAGAGGATCGTCACCAATCTGTACAGAGCCCTCAACGGAATCACAGTGCATGCCTGGCTCAGGGGGGGTTCTTTCCGGACACTTGAATAATCCACCCTGCG
>JAUHWU010000198.1 GCA_030427065.1 Gammaproteobacteria bacterium
CGATAGTGAAGGCAAAGCCGAATTCATGACTATCTACCCGGGTTGGTATTCCGGTCGTCTCGCCCATGTTCATGTCAGGGCATTATTTCCCGGTGCCCAGCAGTGGAGTGCCTTTGTCACCCAGTTGTTTCTGCCAGGCGAATTTGATGCCTATGTCTATGCTCAAGCGCCTTACCAGGAACGGGGCTTGAATCCCATGACGCTGGAACGTGATCTGGTGCTGCGTGGTGATGCCGATGCGCAGCGTGAACTGACTATCCAGGTGGATCAAACCGCCAATGGCCTGCATGGGCAGATGGTGCTGGCGATTTAACCCAGAGTAAGGTAAGGCAGAATTTTTAATCCTGAAACTCCAGAAACTCAAAAGTCAGTTCGTCACAGGGTTCGCCCTGGTAAGGCACATCCGCCACCAGCACGGTGTCTGAACCGACATACTGGTCGGTATAATAAAAAGGGTCAGTTGCCACATAATTACGTGTCAGTGCCAACGTATCGGGATCAAGAGTCCAGCGCTCAACAATATGCAGCTGATCGCTGTTTCGCAGGGGTGGGGCAATCACGCCGGGTTCAAAGCCAACTGTATCCACCACCAGCGTATCGCCGTCCCAGTGGCCAATGGAATGCCCGGAGTAGCTAAGCGCAATATTGGCAGGGTGCTCGTCCATATCCATGTGAATAATCCGTTCAAAAGCATACAAGCCATAATTAATGACAATGCGATCTTGTTGCTGGCTGATGCGGTTAATGGCCCCATCAAAGACCCAGTCGAAAATGATACTGGTGGGCTGGCAGCGCAGACGCGGATTATCTTCCACGGACCACATTTCAAAAGCATCAAACTCTGCCTGCCCGCGTGCTGTCAGGTTGACCGGGCGAGGGCCCCAGCCGGAAGGCGGGATATTGTCGGTGCTGATTTCGCCAGACTCGATGCCGGCTTTCATGCTTTTGGGGACCAGACCAACGCCCTGGCCATTGGGCGGAGTAGCAATGACATACTGCTCCTGGGCCCAGTCACCACTGATATTGACATCTCCCGAAGGCAACCGGTAGGGGCGGTCGCTGAGATCAAGTGTTGGTGTTTCCAGTTGGTCGTTGCGATTCAGGGCCGGGGCTTCACCGAGAGTAATATCCTCAACATAACACGAGCCAGGGTCGGTGCGATGTTTGAAGCCGTAAATAGTGACAGCTAGACCGGGGGCAAACATTTCTTTTGACCAGCCAGAGCGACGCATGAGTGTCGCCGCACGCATTTCACAGCGCATGGCAATGGTTTCTCCGGACTCGGTTATCTGATCGAAGTACAGATACGAATGCGGGTTAACAAAATCGATGCCGGTGATGGTCCCGGATATGGTTGAATCATTCGCGCGATCAAAGCGGCCAAAGCCATGATGGGCAAGTGCAGCGCCTGAACACGTCAGTGCAGTAAATATCGTGCTTAGTGCTATTCGCTTTTTGGTCAGGCCTGCCATCGTGTAATTTCTCCCTCTGTATTTTGTTTATTGTCTAATCCAAATGTTTAAAAAATATGGCTCTTTTGATGCAGTCCTACTGGCTATGGCCGAAGGTCAGGGGTGCTGGCTGGGCAGGAGACAGGAGCTGTTTTGCCAGCACTTTGCGCTATATCAAATAAAGTGCCTGAAAAAAGTGTAGTGTGAACCTGGTCACTTTATAAAAGTGTTCTTTATGAGAATATCCAACTTTACCAAAATTTCATTACAAAGGTTCCATTACAAAGGTTCCATTACTAAGAGGAGTACCATGAAAAAGTTGAAACTTTCCTGTGCGATTTCATTTGCTGCAATCATGCTGTCTCAACCGGCCTTCGCAGATCGCGTAAAAGGGTCTGCTAAAGCTGATTTTTCCAGTGATGAGCTGGAAGTGCCCTGCGTGAGAGTTCAGGGTTACGGCGGGGCAGCCGACGGCCGCTTTTTTGATATTGTGCTGGAACGACGCGGCAAGTCTTTCAATTACGAAATGGTTTTTGCAGAACCCGAAGATGCAGCCATGTGTGAAGAGATGGCTAACTATGCCACTTTTATTGATGATGATCCGGAAGATGATGAAGACTCTGAAGATGATTCTGATGAAGACTCTGATGACGATTCTGACGATGACTCAGATGATAGTGGTTCGGACGACGATTTTGGCGATGTCGCCAGTTTATTCGCCAGCTGTGAGGTTCGTGAGCAAGCCGGGGACCAGATTCGCTCAAAGGTCAAGGTCAAAGCCAAGGATCTTGCTGCGGGCAGTTATTATGCCATTATCACTTCCGGCGCAAATTCAGTTCAGTCTGAAGCCTACAGCACTGATGAGGATGAAGTGGAAATAGAGTTTGATAATGATGCTGATGACGTGCTTGAGGGTGCTGAAGCCATTGAAGCCAGCTTCATCCAGGATGGCGCTGTGTTAGCTGAGGTTTTTGCCGCTGATACTGATGAGCTCTTGCTCAGCGAAACAGTAAACTGTCGGGTAAAAAATTAAGCCGATCAGGCTACCTTAGTGCTGAACACCTAAAAAAGCCCGCATCAGGATGCGGGCTTTTTTGTGCCTTTTAATTGCAGTTTTTTAGCGAAATCCGCCTAATGAATCATCTTCCTGAGGGCGACTCATACCTTGTTCAAAATACTCTTCCCATATTTTTGCCCAGGGACGATCGTAGAGATCATATACCTTGTAATCAATGGTTGTCCCTGGAGAGACCTGTGCGGCTCGTCCATCGGGACCGGTAAAAATAGTCTGGTTACAATGCTCGTGGTTGAACGGCGCATACTGCGCATAATCTCCCAGGTAGGTAAAAAAGCGGATGTCTCTTAGCGGCTCCATGAAAGCTTCCGGATCATAGAAAATAGTTTCATGCTCAAGACCGACAAAATTTCCATCGGCATCCTCGCGTTCAGACCAGATCTCGATGATCTGCATCTGGTTGGAATACTCCCAGCTACTGTGGGTAAACCAGCCCTGGATATTGGAGGTCCAGGTCACCAGAACATTGTCATTCCAGAAGCCGATGGTTTCTCCCAGCCATTGCCTGACATCCGGCCCGAGACGGGGAACAGACAGCACCGATGCATGGTCAATAATAAATTCGCGGTCCACCTGTACCTGACGCAGGGCATTGTCCGTACCACCCATAAACTGAACGCGCCCAGGTACCACAGTGACATCCAGTTGTCTTGGCCCACCCGGGCCTGACCACCAGCGCAGCAGACCTTCGGGCCGACAGTACATTAATGAAAACTGCGCGGCATTGGAATTGGCCTTGTGGTACATCTGCTGCACATAGCGTTCCTGGTACTCCGGGGTAAGTAAAGAAAGGATGGTTGGCATCTGATTGGCCCAACCCACCACCCATTGTGGTGGCTCGCTATTGATCTGCGGCAGATGTGCACTGGTTTCTCCAAGTCGGCCGCGACCAAAGGCCTGGTCCAGATTGCGGGTATAGCGTCCATTCCAGTCTGGTAAACCGGCTTTGGTATGCCGGGTTGGTCCACCCGCTACTATGGCTTCCGCCAACAGGGCACTGTAATGAGTTTGTGCAGAGCTAAAGGGGTAGGGGCTGATTATAGCTTCCCGAGGATAGTCGCGCTCGCAATGGCCCCAGGCAGCGGTGGCGGGATCATTGTTATCGATAGCGCCGGGACCGGATGAGTAATCACCATGAATGGAGTCCAGCGCGATTGGGCTGTTGCAGCGGTAATAACGCGGATCCATCCAGAATTCACGATCGGCATAGAAATCATTTGAGGTAAACAAATCCGTTTCCAGTGGAATAATGTTTTCAGGCACATCTCCGCTGCGGGCGGTAGCATTTTCTTCCCAGTACCAGGGGGTCACCGAGCCAACAAACTGTTCTTCCGGATAACCGTCATAGCCACCCAGCATAATTGGCACCGGCCAGCCATAGCCAACACTGTCCTGCGCCAGAACGGCGGGCAATGAAACGCAGGCAGAGAAGACTGCAGTGCAAGCGGGAAAGATCAGGGCGTTAATGGATGCTTTTAGCTTGTTTCTAATAGTGGAATACATGCGCTTCCTTTTTATTTATTTGTCACAACCCCGTTTAATCATGAGGGGTTTGCGCTGATCAGGGCGACCATCCGGCTGTGGCAGTACCCAGATTTTTTTCTCCCGAATGAAAGGCTCCTGTAACCGAGTCACAGTGTTTGCCTGCATCAGGAACCTTGCCTTCAGGGCAACGAAAAGTTCCGCCGATGCGTGCACCACCCGGCTCACCATTGCGCAAGGGCGTCAGCCCGACACTGAAAACTGTGCCACGGGTAAAGGTGCTGATAGAGATACCCTCGCGGGCACTTGCCGCAGCACCTTCCATTTCCACGG
>JAUHWU010000044.1 GCA_030427065.1 Gammaproteobacteria bacterium
GTGGGGAATATTACCTGCCATCCTGCCCGCTAGAAAACCAAGCGTATCCACGACCAGAGTGTCACCTTCCCAGCGACCAATGGAATGGCCGCCCCGGGTGGGAATTATCCCTGCAGGATGGCTCTCCAGATCCATGAATATGGTGCGCTTGAGATCGCGTCCGTATTCCATGGTGATTTCATCTCCGTCCTGAGTAATACGATTGATCGGGCCGTCAAAAACCCAGTCAAACAGGATATTGGTGATTTTACAGGCAATCCTGGGATTGGCTTCCGGCGGCTGGTTGCGCAGGATTTCTGACGCAGCTTCACCAGCCTCTGTCAGGCTTACCGGACGTGCCCCCCAGCCTGAATTTGGTGCTTCGGAGGGGTTCATCTCACCGGACTCGATGGCTTTCACCATGCTTTTGGGTACCAGACCTGCGCTTCCTCCATCGGGCAGAGTGGCGAGAAGATACTGTTCCTGAGCCCAGTCACCGGATAGATTGGGGCGTCCATTGGACAGGCGCATGGGACGATCAATTTGCCTGGTAGAAGGGTCATCCAGCTGCTGATAGCGCTCCAGTGCCGGCGCTTCACCGATCGCCAGGGTTTCCACATAGCAGGAGGTGGGGTCATCCCGGTGGGGGCGGCCTGTGATAGAGATCTGTGATCCGGTGATAAAGAGTTCACGAGACCAGCCGGATCGACGAAGGACGGTAGCGGCTCGCATTTCGCAGCCCATTCTTCTGATGTTGCCATCTGTAAGCTCGACATCAAAATAGACATAGGAATGGGGGTTCACAAATTCAATATCCGTCATGATCCCGGTTAGTTCAATCTCGCCGTTCATATCAAAACGGCCGAAGCCATGGTGTGCTTGAGCAACAGCAGGGGTCAGGATAGTAAAAAACAGTAAATGGCTGAGCTTGTTCATCGCTTTTCCTTTTTTGAATCATTGTGATTCGGTTACTGGTTTTTTCAGCTGGTCTTTCATGCGCAGGATGGCAGCAGCAAAGTTCTTTTTGGGAACCCGCTGTAATTGATTCAGGACTGCATGGGATACCTGGCTGGGGGTTAGCTGCTGTTCCAGATCCTCCAGCATTCTGGCCAGGAGATGGGCGGTCATTTCAGCATCGGCCAGGGCGCGGTGATAGTCTCCTTTAACCGGCAATGATAAATACCTAACCAGCGTGCCCAGTTTATGGTTGGGCATATCCGGGTACATTCGTCTTGCCAGCAACAGGGAGCAGGCAAACTCGGTACGTCGCCTCAAGCCGGCTCTGGCATATTCTGCGTCGAGAAACTTGGCATCGAAGGAGGCGTTGTGTGCAATAAACGGGATGTCGCCCACAAAGCTATGCACGGCCTGCATCACAGTCGCGCCATCGGGGGCATTACGCACCATGCCATTACTAATGCCGGTGAGTTCCTGCACGAATGCGGGGATGGCTCTACCGGGGTTAATCAGGCTTTGGTAACTATCAACGATCTGGCCATTGGATAGAATAACCACACCAACTTCTGTGGCTCGATCGCCCATATCTGGAGATAGTCCGGTAGTTTCAAAATCGATGACGGCGAAGGTTTTCAAAGAGGGGAATTCCGCTATAAAAAAAACATGAAAAATATGGGTGCAGACCATCTTTACAGGTAATGAGTGTGGTGCTCTATTTTTACATTTTTACACTTCTGAAAGAACCCTTCATTAATTTTGCTGATAGACAATCCTTTGGGCACTGATTATGCTTCCATGATAATAAATAAACCATTCGTTCATAATTTGGCGTCATATGACGCTACCAGGGGGGAAGATGAGAACAACCCAATTGCGCAGTTTTGTCACCGGACTTCTTGCCAGACTTTCATTAATAGTGATAACAGGGCTGGCCTGGCCGGCATTGGCGCAGGATGTCGCCATCACCAATGCACGCATCATCATTGGTAATGGCGATATTATTGATTCCGGTACATTGGTGGTGCGTGACGGAAGAATCGCCGAGGTAAGCGCGGGACGGATTAATACGCGGGGGTTGCAGACAATCGACGGCAGCGGCATGACCGCGATGCCCGGGTTTATCGATGCTCACCGGCACATCAACACCGGCCCCGACGAAAAAGCAGAAATGCAGGCGCAGCTGGAAGCCGGCTATACCACCATATTGTCTGGCGGTGGCCCTGCTGATGGAAACCTGATACTGCGCGATCATATTGAAAGCGGGCAAATTAACGGGCCCCGCATCATTCCTTCCGGACGCATTGTCCTTGCCGACCATACGCCGGCATCAGCGCGGGCCGAGGTGCGCAAACTGGCTGACATGGGGATACAATGGACTGGTGAAATCAGTCTGACACCGCAGCCCAGACCGAGTCTTCATGAAATAGAAGTCCTGGAAGCTATTGTTGACGAAGGGCCCAAAGTCGGCGTCACTGTTCAGGTTCATGCAGTGAGTACGACAGCCATGGTGGCGGCAGTCAAGGCTGGCGTGCGTCGTCTGGTGCATATCCCCAACAAGGATTTCGTCGACCATGATGCGGCACAGTTGCTGGCGGACACCAATACCATGAGCCTGGCAACGATTGGTTTCGGGGCGCCGGTGTTTGGCGTGTTTACACAGGCCAACGAGCCGCGCTTTCGTGACGGTAAAGCCTGGCCGGAATTTATCTCCGGGGCCAATGTGGACGCGCAGGGCCGTGCGGTCGGCACGGAAATTGGCTTTACCATCGTCAATGCCCGCACCATCTGGGATGGCGGGGCCATGCTCGGTTACTGCACCGACACCCGCTATGATCCCCATGCCGGACTGCAGCATGAACTGGAGTCCTACAAAGTCATGTTCTCCATGCAGGACATCATCAAGCTGATGGGCCCCAACTCCGCCGCCTATATCAATATGGCGGATGATCTTGGTACGCTGGAAGCGGGCAAGCTTGCCGATGTGGTGCTAGTGCAGGGCAATCCACTGGAAGGGTACTGGCACATGCTGGATGCACGGGTTGTGCTTAAGGAAGGCAACATCGTCGTCGACAAGCGCTGATTAATGTTAACTAGCGTAACTGGCTGTCCTTGCTGCCGCGCCGATTGAAAGTCGACAGGTTGGCGGATTCCTCATCATGGCTGGACTGGCAACTGACACATAGCCGAACTCCCGGTAGCGCCTTGCGACGGGCTTCCGGGATCGCGGCGTCACATTCTTCGCAACGATCCAGGCTCGGCCCGGTGGGCAAATTACTGCGCGCCTTTTTCACCGCGTCATCGACACTGGCATCTATCTGATCCTGCACTGCCCCGTCCCGGGACCATCCGCCTGCCATTCTATATTTCCCGTTATCTTGAAGTGGTTACTTATTCTAGTCAGTCAACGGCGTCGGAGGAAAGAAACTTTTTTACAGTACTATTTTGCTGTCAGTTTCAGTAAACGTCCGCCGGAAAAAGCCCGTTCATCTTCCAGCACATAGATCGCGCCATCGGGTCCGGGTTCCACTTCCCGAATACGTTGTCCCATGGCAAAGCGTTCGGCTTCCCTGGCCTGCTCACCATTAAAGGTAATGCGCACCAGGGATTCTGATGACAGGCCACCGACAAAGGCATTGCCTTGCCAGGCCGGAAATTCACTGCCCGAGTAAAACATCAGACTCGATGGCGAGATCACCGGATTCCAGAACGCTGCCGGGGCATTAAATTCAGGCCGGGTCCGGTGATCGGGAATGTCATTGCCATTGTAGTGATCACCGTTGGAGACGATCGGGTAGCCGTAGTTGCCCCCGCGCACGACCCGGTTCAGTTCATCGCCTCCGCGCGGACCCATTTCAATATTCCATAGCTGGCCATTCTCATCAAAGGCAAGCCCCAGCGGATTGCGGTGACCCAGTGACCAGATCTGCGCCGTGACACCGCCCTGATCAGCAAACGGATTATCAGACGGCACACTGCCATCATCATTCAGGCGCAGGATCTTGCCCAGATTCATGGCCATGTCCTGGGCGGGATCAAACTTCTGACGTTCGCCGGAACTGATCCACAGGTAGCCGTCATGAAAGGCAATGCGGTGACCGAAATGGCCGTTGCCACTGACCTTGGGAAACTGTCGCCAGATCACCTCGAGATTCTGTAATTCACCGTTATTGCCATTCAATAAAAGCGTCGCTCTGGCAACTGCCGCGCCGCTACCACCCTGACCACTCTCGGCATAGCTCATATGCACCAGCTGGTTCGAAGCATAGTCCGGGTGCAAAACGATATCGCCAAAACCGCCTTGTCCGGCAGAGCGTACTTGCGGTACGCCAGCAATATCGCCCATTTCACCACTGTCCAGGTCCAGTAATTTCAATGCACCGGCTTTTTCGCTAACCAATAATCTGCCATCGGGTAGAAATGTCATGGCCCAGGGCTCGTTGAACCTGGCCACTTCAGTAAGCGTGAAAGGAGGATTCTGCGCAAGCAGAGAGTTCTCGGCATTACAGGCCACCAGAATAAAGCAGGTGATTGATATCAACAGTCGGAAGTGTGGCATGGGATTTCTCCTGGGAGATGGTATGTGTTTTTTCATGAGAAGAAAGGCTAACAATTAGACGCTATATTCTCCACACAAAATAAGGGCTGTGGTAAATTGGCAGAATCTGAATAAGGCCTTTTTTATTATCGAAATCCGTATGAAAACATCACTGTATATTCCGGATTCCGCACGTCTACGCTATCGATTGATGACAGGCGAGGATGCGCCTCTCTGGTTTGAGCTGGATCAGGATCCGGAAGTGATGCGCTATCTGAATGCTGGCGTTCCCAGTTCCTGGGAAGAAATTATCACATATTTCGTGCCACGGGTTGAACGCTTCAGTGATCCTGCTTCAGGTTGCGGATTATGGGAAGTGGTGAGTAAACAGGACAATGACTATTTGGGTTGGATACTGGTGCGCCAGTACGGTATTGATACCAGCTACCATGAGCCTGACAATATCGAATTGGGCTGGCGCCTGAAAAAGCATTGCTGGGGGCAGGGAATTGCCACTGAAGCGGCCAGTATGATTATGCAAATCCTGCAACAAAATCCCCTGGTAAAAAAATTCTCGGCAATTGCTGATGCACAGAATCTTGGCTCAATCGGGGTCATGAAAAAACTGGGTATGCAGTATGTGGATGAACGAACTCATCATACGCCCAAACAGGATATGCCGGTGGTGTATTACGAAATGTCGGTACGCTAACTGGCGCGCTTCGCCAAAGGTAGTGAAGGCGCACTGGTAATTTGAGTATTGGGCAAAACCGTGTATAAAAGAAAATAAAAATAAACGAATAATTAATAACTGTAAACAGAACCAATCGGAGTATTGAACTATGGCCCTTCACCCACAATTTTTGCAGGAAGTTGGCTTATTACTGATGTTTGATCCAGGTAATCCAATGGAGGGTTTGAAAGTCCATCACGAGGCTGATCCGGGAAAAATCGAAGCGGCAAAACGTCTGCATGAACTGGGTATAATTACTCTTAGTGATGGGGGGTACCTGACACCAAGAGGGCATGAGGCTTTAGAACATGCCGAGGCGCTGGTGAATATATTGCAGGCCATGCCCCATTAGAATAGGCAATGTGCTTTTAACGTTCCTGTAATACAGACCAGTTCACTTCACATTCTCCCTGGCCAGTGGCGATATAGGCAGAATCACCGGTAATGGTGACGGACAAATCCATGGTGCGTTCCACCAGGGCGGCCAGGGGGTTGATTTCTTCCCAGGGGAACTGGGATACTGAAACAGCCAGGCCAGTGAATGCTGCTTCATTTTGCCTCCACCACACATCGGCTTTGCTGTTGAAGCAATATACCTTTACCTGGCGGGCAATGTGGCTGGCTTTTTTCATGCGCTCAACGGCCGGTTCGCCGACATCAATCCATAATTCAAGATTGTCATCCATACTGCGTATCCACAGATCCGGTTCTTCCGGGGAGCTGATGCCTTTGGTAAAAATCAGGTCCTGGTGAGCGTTGATGCAGTAGACCATTACCCGCACCATCATGCGCTCCAGCGTTTCGGAAGGGTGCCGGGCGATGGTCAGGTTAAGCGTATCGTAGTAATTACGATTGACATCGGACAGGGCTATTTTGGCTTTATAGATGGTAGGTTTAAGGGCCATGATCAGGTTTTAGCGGCCAGCGCTTTGTCCCAGATATCTTTCGGGGATTCTTCCCCTGCTCGATACTTGAGTTGCAGGCCAGCGAGAAAGTTTCTCAACACCTGGTCTTTGCATTCCCGGTATTTACGATTATCGGGCTTGCGGAAAAACGCGCTCAGTTCATGCTTGCTGATCTGGCAATCAGCCAGAGACAGCAATGACAAAATATCTTCGGCTTTCAGATCAAAGGCAATTCTTAATTTTCTGAAGATAATATTATTCGTCAGGCGTTTTGCGGAGGGCGCTTCTGAGGCTTCAGTAATGTCTTCCCTGGGGCCACGTTTCTGAATGATCAGGCCATCAAGAAAGGCAGTAAAGGTACTGTTGGTACATTCCAGGTAATCAGGCTCCTCTTCCTTCTTCAACATATTACAAATTTCTTCCCGGCTTGACGGATGATCGGCCAGAGAAAAAATATCACCCATGGCATTATCATCCAGGTCGAGGATATAGCGCAGTCTGCGCAGGCAATCATTATTGTCCATGGTTAGTCTCGAGTTGCATAAGAAGTTTTTCGCCGTCGAATTCGATCACATCTCCGGACACGATCTTTTTTCTTTTTTGTGTTTCAACCTTGCCATTAAGCAGAACATGGCCATCGGCCACCAGTTTTCTGGCATCGCCGCCACTGCCGCTTAGTCCTTCAAACTTCAGAATTTTGTAAAGCTCTACCGGCTCTCTGTTCAGCAGAACAATACGTGTTTCTTGCGCTGCTGATTTCTCGGGCGAAGGCGGTGTTTTAATTTCCTGCGTCACTCCCGGTTTGGACTTAAGCGCCTTGGTCCAGACCGATTCAGTTTCAGTCTGAGTTGCTGTTTCTGTCTCGGCAGCAGGTGCAGGTTCCTGCAGCAAGCGAATACCGTCGTCTTCAATACTGACGATGCGTTGGCGATACAGATTACCAATCGCTTTTTTGAACGCGCCTTTGCTCATGCTCAGCGTTCTGTTAATAATCTGGGGGTCAGACTTGTCATGCAGTGCGGCAAAGCCACCATGTTCCTCTAAAAAACTGACAATGGTGTCCATGTTTTTGTCGCGGGTTTCCTGGCCTGACTGCAGCGTTAAATCAATTTTGCCATCCGGCCTGACATGCTTGATATAGCCCTGGATACTCTGGCCAAAGCTCAGGCGTTGATGCACATCACTTTCATAGAGTACGCCCCAGTGACCATGATTAATAATGGCCTTGAAGCCAAGGTCGGTGCTGTTGGCAATAATCAGGTCAACTGGCTGGCCCTTTCTGAATTGATGGGGCGTGTCATCTTTCAGGATTTTTTCGATTTTGGAAGTGGCGACTATGCGTCCATCGACCTTGTTCAAAAACAGATACACCAGGTAGGAGCGACCTTCTTCCATGGGACGATGTTGCTGGGCAAAGGGCACCAGCACGTCTTTTTCCAGTCCCCAGTCCAGAAAGGCACCGACACTGGTAGTGGAGACGACTTTTAAATAGGCAAATTCACCAACACAGGCTTTGGGTTTTTGAGTGGTGGCTACCGGTGAGTCATCAGCATTGAGGTAAAGAAACACGTCCACGGGAAGACCAATTCTGAGCTTGCCGATGGCATGGCGCATGGGTAGCAGGACTTCGCCCAGTTCTCCGGCATCCAGCATATAGCCAGCTTCGGTAACCCGGGTAACAGGTAAAGAGTGATAGTGACCAACGTTAATCATAGGGTAACAATATCAGGACATACAACAGGGCGGCAATTGTACAGTATGTCAGAGCCTTGTCTTTGCCGATTTTTATATTTTCTCTCTAGGAAATGTTCGGGCAAGCTCCCTGATCCGAACTATTATGAGTATGGAAGGCATGATTCAATTAGCGTACGCTGTTAACTATAGTTGACAGTTTTCGTGGTGTTAACTATATTTCACATGGTAGAAATTAGACAAACGACAATGTTTACCAAATGGTTCGATTCTCTAAAAGACCGTAAAGCCAGACTCGTGTCCAGGTGCGCATAGATAGGATGGAAATGGGTAACTTTGGCGACTCTGTTCCTGTAGGCGGCGGTGTTAGTGAATTACGAGTTTTCTATGGCCCCGGGTATAGAGTTTATTATGTACAAAAAAGAAATGTCGTCGTCATTCTACTTTCGGGTGGGGATAAAAGTTCCCAGTCAACTGACATCCCAAAAGATAGAGAAATTGCCAGGCAACTGGAGGTATAAACATGACTATTAAAACGACTCGCTGGGATTCTGCAGAGCATCTTAAAACCGATGAAGATATTCACTTGTATCTGGAAGCATGTATTGAAGAAGCTGGCGATGATCCGGGATTCATTGTTCACGCGTTAGGAGTCATTGCGCGTGCAAAAAATATGAGCCAACTGGCGCGAGATACAGGTCTTACTCGTGAAGGGCTGTATAAAGCATTTTCTTCTCAGGGCAACCCGACTTTTGCCACTGTTGCAAAAGTAGCTAAAGCATTAGGTCTGCAAATTACCATTCAGGTATCACCCTGAAGCTAACTCAGAAAAGCAGAAAAGGGGACAGATTCATTAAATTTTTGTTGCTTGTTAAGAGATAAAATAAATCTGGTCTTCCCCCAGTTTTTCGGACACGGTTAATGGATACTTATTCGTTTTTCATAGATGTCCGGACTCAGGTAGTTGAGTGCTGAGTGCCGTCGTTTTCGATTATAGAACAGCTCAATGTAATTGAAGATGCTCGCTCTTGCTTCATCGTGATTGTGATAGTCCTCAAACACCACCCACTCTGTCTTGAGTGAGTGGTAAAAACTCTCCATTGGGGCATTGTCCCAACAATCGCCTTTCCTGCTCATGCTGTATAGAATGCCGTGGCTCTTAATCAGTTGCTGATATTCATTCGAGGCATAAGGCTTTCCTCTATCCGAGTGAAGAATCACACCATGCACCTCACCTCGCTGAGCGATGGCCATCTCCAAGGCATCTGATACCAACCTTGCCGAGTTACTGCGGCTCATCGACCAGCCAACCAGCTTGCGTGAATACAGATCCATCACTGTGGCCAGATACAACCAGCCTTTTCTCGTCTCTATGCCAGTCACGTCAGAGACCCACTTCTCGTTGGGCCTGGCAGCCTTGAAGTTCCGTCCTAGCCGGTTCGGTGCAGCTGGCTGATCATGCCTGGAATTCGTCGTCACAATGAAACGGCGATGAACTCTGGACTGGATGCCACTACGGCGCATCAGTAATGCCACCGTATTCTCACCAACAGCTTCACCCAAGTCTCTTAGTTCGCTATGTATCCGAGGTGAGCCGTATATCTGCCTGGTACTCTGGTGCAAAGATCGAATCTTCTCCGTCAGATACCGATGCCGTATCACTCTGGCACTGTCAGGCCGCCACCGCCAGTCGTAATAGCCGGATCGTGAGACATCCAGCACCTCGCACATCCGAACAATCCTGAACTGCGTTCTATGCGTGTGGATAAACTCATACTTCACTTGAGTTCCCGCGCAAAGAACGCTGCGGCCTTTTTTAGAATCTCATTCTCCTCCTGGGCCTGGGATAACTCCTTTTTCAGCTGAGCTACTTCAGCAGATAACTTGTCTTTCGTACTGCGATTATTGCCTCTGCCTGGAAAAGCAATCTCTCCCTTGCTATCAATCTCTTCTTTCCAGCGATAGAGCTTGTTGCGAGGATTGCAAGCTCTCTGGCAAGATCACTTGATGGTTTTTCACCAAGCTCTAACTGGCGGACTGCTTCCCGCTTGAATTCCGGGGTAAAGGTTCTTCTTTTCATCTGACACTCCTTCTGGGAACATTGTCCCCAATATCGAGTGTCCGTCAAACTGGGGGAGGTTCAATCTGTCCCCTTTATTTCGTCTTCAAGGCCAGAAGTGTAATGTTTTGTCTTTGATAATTCCTGCTTGCGACTGATCCAGATAAAGTGAGAGTTCGTATGTTCCCAGTTAAGGTACTTTCATCAATCTTGATGGCGTGCCCTGTACGGTAAAATTGAAAACTCATAATAAAAGGCTGTATCCGGTTTTTCTGTCACATCGTTTATGTTTGTTGATGAAAAAAATTTCTATTCCATAAATTCGACCTGGCTCGGTATTATAGCTAACCTCACTTTCAAAACTCTCCAGGTATAGACGATGGAAAAATCAGTAATAAATCTAATTCTTACCCTTATAAGCTCGGTTCTGTTTCTAGTTTCATGCAGTGAGGAAGAAGCTATCTATGCTGACACTGTTTATCTCAATGGTGAAGTTATTACTGTAGATGAAAAAAATCATACCGCTGAGGCCATAGCAACTAAAAATGGCCTGATCATGGCTGTTGGCAGTACGGAATATATTTCACGTTTTAATGGTCCCGCAACCAGAGTCATCGAATTGCGAGATAATACTGTAGTACCTGGTTTTATTGACGCGCATAGTCATTTTGCAGGGGTTGGTACACAAGCCATTGTTGCCAATTTATTACCTGCACCTGATGGCCCTGTAAACACTATTGAGGATTTACAGGAATCCTTACGCGATTTTATGGAAAATTCGCCAATCGTGGAAAACTATAACGTCGTCATTGGATTTAATTATGACGATTCACAGCTGAAAGAAATGCGTCATCCTAATCGTCATGATTTGGATGCGGTATCTACTGATATACCTGTAGTTGTTATGCATCAATCCGGTCATATAGGTGCATACAATTCAAAAGCGCTTAGCCTCATGGGAATCACCGCTGAAACAACAGATCCCGCTGGAGGCGTTATCGAGAGAGAGGCGGATGGCAAGACGCCTAGCGGGGTGATGCAGGAGAATGCTCATTTCATGATATTTTTCAGATTAATTCCTGACTTTACCAAAGAGGATTTGGTTAATTTATACAAAGCTGGTGAATTAAGTTATATATCAAACGGTTTTACTACAGTTCAAGAGGGTAAAACGGATCAGGCTACCCTGAATGTGTTGCCTGATATTGCGGCAAATACAGGGTTTGATATCGATATTATTTCTTACCCGGATATAGCTGTCCTGGGAGATATTCCCCAACTGCATGGCAATTTGATGTCCCGAGAGTACAGCAACGGATTTCGAATCGGCGGAGTGAAACTGACATTTGATGGTTCTCCACAAGGAAAAACAGCCTGGTTTACCGAACCCTATTTTGAACCGCCGGCTGGCCAACCAGCATCCTATGCAGGTTACCCTGCCTTTACAGATGAAAAGGCTTTAGAGTGGCTTTCGCTTGCGTTCCAAAACCACTGGCAAGTATTGGTTCACACAAATGGTGATGCTGCCATCGATCAGTTAATTCGATTGATTGAAATGATTGCCGCCAGGCAGGACCTTGGTGATCATCGCACTGTGATGATTCATGGCCAGTTCACTAGAAAAGATCAAGTCAATAAACTCAAATCGCTGGGGATTTTTCCATCACTATATCCCATGCACACTTTTTACTGGGGAGACTGGCATCGGGATTCAGTTGCAGGACCCGAACGTGCAGTCAATATTTCACCCACTGGCTGGCTTATGGAAAAGGATATCCTCTTTACAATTCATTCTGATGCGCCAGTGACCTTCCCAAATTCCATGAGAATACTTGATAGTGCAATTAATCGTGTTACTCGAACAGATGTAGTACTCGGCGAAGAACACAAGCTTTCACCTTTGGATGCCTTAAAAGCAATAACCTTATGGGCTGCCTATCAAAATTTTGAAGAAAAAATCAAAGGCTCTATCGAAGTAGGCAAACAGGCAGACTTTGTTATTCTGGATGCCAATCCCTTGTCTGTTAATCCCCGGGAAATCCACAATATAAAGATCCTAAATACGATAAATAATGACAAAATAATCTTCACCAATGAACAATAAAATCCCGCCTATAGTAAGACCAAAAAAGCAAAAGCAAAAGCAAAAGACAGCAAAAGAGGGTGCAGGATTATTAAATCACTCAGAGTTAAAATAATTATGTCCCCTTTCAGAGATAAAATAAATCTGTCCTCTTTGGTGGCGCTTAACTTATTGTCCGGTCGCCGGTACCTGGTTGTCTGAGTTTTGGCCGGGAATGGTTGGCACCAGCGATTCGTTGTCACCCTGAAGAATCTTGAGAGCTTTGGCCACCGCTTCCGGTGAACCGCTGTTTTTGGCGATCAGCTTATACATTACCGGCACCACGAACAGCGTCATCAGGGTAGTCATAAGTACTCCTGAAAAGATCACGATACCCAGCTGAACCCTGCTTTCTGACCCAGCGCCACTGGACATTATCAGCGGGATCGCGCCCATGATAGTGGACAGCGCGGTCATCAGCACCGGGCGCAAACGCAGTTTGCAGGCATACATAATGGCTTCCTGGAATTTGTGTCCGGTGTCCCGCAGCTGGTTAATGAATTCCACGATCAAAATGCCGTTCTTGCTGGCGATGCCCACCAGAATGATCAGTCCGATATTACTGTAGATGTTGATAGAACCGCCGGTGAGATAAATCCCCAGCAAGGCACCAAAGAAGGCAGTGGGTACTGTGGTCATGATCACCAGCGGATGAATAAAGCTTTCAAATTGCGCAGCCAGTACCAGTAATACCACGATCAGTGACATGGCGACGATGAAGGCCAGATCGCCACTGGAATTTTTAAGGTCCAGGGATTCGCCCTTGTAATTTATCTGGGCGTATTCCGGCAATTCCTCGCGCACGACATTTTCCAGAAAGCTCAGGCCTTCTGCCAGGCTCACACCTGGCGCCAGGCCCGCACTGATGGTAATGGCGCGAATACGATTGTAGCGACTCAGGGTGTCGGCACCGGAACTGTTGATGATGTTCACCAGATTAGAGAGGGGAATCAGGCGGCCACTGGTATCAGAGCGGACATAAATATTACTCAGGTCATCGGGGCTGGTACGCTGGGATTGTTCGGCCTGCAGAATCACATCGTATTCTTCGCCGAGATCGGCAAAGGTAGTGACCCGGCTTTCACTCATCATGGCCTGCAGGGTTCTTCCAATGGCCTGGATGGACACGCCCAGGTCTGCCGCCCGGGTTTTATTGACAGTAATGCTCAGGCTCGGTTTGGTTTCATTGAAGTCGGAGTCCGGACGCGTAAACAGGCCGCTTTCCTGGGCACGTGCAATGAGGATATTGCGCCACTCCACCAGCTCTTCATAGCTGCGACCACCCAGAACAAACTGGACTGGCTGGCCTGAACCACCGCGGCCGATCCCGGAGCGCATAAAACTGATGGACTGCACGCCGGGCAACTTGGCCCATTCGGCATTGAGCTCATTCATGACCTGCTGTGTGCTCTTGTCACGTTCTGACCAGTCGGGCAGGGCCACAAAGAGGATGCCGCCATTGACACCACTGCCGCCACCCCAACCGGGTACCATGGCTATCGTGTTTTCTATTTCACCGCGCTCCTTGAAAGGCGCAATGGCTTCCTGCATCAGATTGATCTGTTCTTCCATGTACTCTAGGCCGGCACCTTCAGGACCGCTGACACGGTTAATAAAGACGCCCTGGTCTTCGGCTGGCGCAAAAGTGCTGGGGACCTGTAGCAGCAGGGCATAGATTGCAAAACCGATAGCGGCCAGAAAAGGTAACACTGCCCAGCTATGTTTCAGGCAGGTTTTCAGGCCGCTTTGATAGGCATCCTGCAGCCAGCCAAAGGTGCTGTCCACATGGCGTGTCAGCCAGTTTTGTTTGGGATTGGACTGCAGTAGTTTGGAACTCATCATCGGCGCCAGTGAAAGAGCCAGCACACTGGAGAAGATCACAGCGGCGCCAATGGTCACGGCCAGTTCATATAGCAGGATGCCCATGTTGCCGTCCATAAAGATCACCGGCACGAACACGGCAATCAGTACAACGGTGGTGGCAATAACCGCAAAGGCTACCTGACGCGCGCCTTTAAAGGCCGCTAGTAGCGGTGGTTCACCGAGAGCAACGCGGCGCTGAATATTTTCAAGTACCACGATGGAGTCATCGACAATCAAACCGACGCTGAGTACCAGTGCCAGCAGCGTAATCAGGTTGATGGACAGGCCCATGATGGAGAGCACGGTGAAAGACGCAACCAGGCAAACGGGAATGGTGACCACGGGAATCATCATGCTGCGTATAGAGCCCAGGAACATATAGATAACCACGCTCACCAGAATCATGGTCATGAAGATGGTTTCGTAAACTGAATCGATGGCGTTTTCGATGAACGCAGCATCGCTGGTGGCAATAAATAATTCCATGTGTGAGGGCAGGGTGGCACGCACCTCTTCCACCTTTTTGGCGACATCCTGCATCACCTGCAAGCTGTTGGCGGTAGACTGTTTGACAACGCCAAGCCCAACCGCCTGCTCACCATTGCCCTGGTAACTCATGCGGTTATTGGCGGCGCCCAACTCAATGCGGGCAATTTCACCCAGCGTAATCATGTGGCCATCTTCGCCACGGGCAATGACCAGGCGGGCAAAATCATCCGGCGTCTGGAATACCCGTTCCACACGAACAGTCAGTTCCATGTTGGACGATTCAATACGGCCTGCAGGCACTTCAATATTTTCACGGCGCAGGGCGGATTCCACATCGGTCACGGTGAGCTGCCTGGCGGCCAGTGCCTGACGATCGAGCCACACGCGCAGGGCATAACCCCCATTTCCATTTATCTGCACACTGGCAACCCCGTCAATGATGGCGAACTGATCAACAATAAAACGGTTGGCATAATCATTCAGCTCGAGGAAATCCATTTCCGTACTGCGCAGATTCATGTACTGAATCGGTCTGGAATCGTTGTCGGCTTTGGAAATTTGCGGCGGGTCGACTGCTTCAGGCAAGGCCTGGGTGACACGGGAAACCTTCTCCCGAATGTCGTTGGCGCCGACTTCAATGTCGTAACCAACATTGAACTCTACAGACACGCTGGCGCTGCCATCGCGACTGGATGAGGTGATGCTGGCAATACCTTCAATGCCGTTAATCTGATCTTCCAGTAACTGGGTGACCTGGGTTTCAACCACTTCCGCCGAGGCGCCGGGGTAGGAGGCGCTGATAGAGACGACCGGAGAGCTGGTGTCCGGGTATTCGCGCAAGGGCAATTCCAGAAAGGAAAGTAAACCAAAACACACCAGCAACAGGCTGATAACTGTGGCAAAGACCGGGCGCTTAACGGAAACGTCTGAAAGTAACATAGTAGTCTGTAATCAAATTAAAGGTTTATAGGGACAGTCCTGATTCAGGCACCTGGCTTGATAGCGGCGTTTGTCATGTCATTGCTGGCCATGGAAGTCACCTGCCCATTCATTGCCGTAATGACTTTCTGCCCGGGACGTACCTTGTTAACGCCGCGGGTGATAACACGGTCACCGGGCTTCAAGCCGGACAGGATTTCAACCACGCCAGGACGGCGACGCCCCAGTTCCACGGCAACCTGTCGCACCACATTGTTTTCGTCAACGACATAGACATACTCTTTACCCTGGCTGAGGATGGCAGACAGTTCAGGTACCACCATGGAGCTCTCTTCATTGAGCTCCAAAACGATGGTTAACAGCATCCCCGGGCGAAGAAGACCGTCACTATTGTTGATATGGGCACGCAGGGAAACCGAGCGGGTCACCGGGTCAATTCGCGAGCTCACGACACGTATCTCACCTTCGAAAATGCGGTCAGGGTAGACAATGCTTTCGGCCTGAATGGTCTGGCCGACGCTGAGATGGGCAAGGTGTTTTTCAGGGACAGTGAAATCCAGTTTGATGATGGAGATATCATCCAGAGTGCTGATCAGCGTGCTGGTAGAGGCCATACTGCCTTCGCTGACGTTACGGAAACCCAGCATGCCGGTAATCGGGGCGCGCACCACCCGGTCATCCATGGCCACCATCACGCCTTCCAGGCGTGCATCAGCCATTTCCTTATTGGCTTCAGCTACATCCAGTTCAGTGCGGGCCACCAGATTTTTCGACACCAGTTCTTCCATGCGGGTGTACTGCCGACGCGCTTCCTGGGCACCAGCAAGGGCTTCCGCCAGACGAGCCGCTTCAGATTCATTGGTCAACTCAACCAGAATATCGCCTTGCTGCACGAAATCACCGTCTTCGAAATGCACTTTGCTGATGGTGTCAGCTACCTTGGGCAGGATATCAATGGATTCGTTGGCAACAGCAGTAGCGATCGATTCAACGCGATCAGCAATGACCTGCATCTGCACTTCTGTGACCTCGACCTGGGTTTCAGCACCCCCACGACCAAAGCCCTGGCCTGCGCCACCAGCGGAAGTTTCCATGCTGCGCTGGAAGAGAAAATAGCCCAGCAGGGCAAGAGCGAAGACAAAAAAGATCACGATGGGATGTCGTTTGACAAAAGTCACGGTATTACTCCAGTTTGTAATGACACTGATTAATTGACGGTATGTGATGACTGTTTTAAGACTGTATTAATACTGTTTTAATAACAGCAAAAAAGAGGCCAGATCATACCGATTAGTCCATATCTTTCAGCAAGAGGCCGCGTTATATGTCCTCTGCAGTAATGTTCAGCCCCAATTTGGGGTAGAGTCGAAGGCTGTATGCAATTCAACATCTCGTTTACGAAAAAAAGGGCAGTGCAGATTTAAAATAGTAAAAAAAAGATGAACAAAATCATGCTATTTACACAATTATTTCATGAAGTCTGAAGCGACTGCTTTAGTGAAGAGTAAACCGGGATATCTTGGTGCGGAAAAAAGAGATAAGCGCGAGAATAGGGCACCTATGCCGCTATTTGGCCAGGTCCTTTTGCCACAACAGTGTGTTGCTGCCACACTCACTTTAATCGCCTTCTCCTGCCGGGAGATTCTGGTATTCGCGAGCGCTTTTGGAGGGATCCGTTGCCGTTGCAGGATGCCGGGTGACTCGTTGCGAGGAGGGTGGACAGGCACTGATTACTGACGTTAGCAGCGCCGCGCCATAAGGCAGGCTTTGAATAAGCAGCAGAGCGACCCACAGGCTGAAATCCGGGGAGGCAACATGGGTTGATGTGGTGAGCAGGAAAATCAGCAGTAGTAAAATAAAAAACAGCAGGATTTCCTCAAATGCAGAAGCCATAGCCACGGAAAACAGATGGGGACTGGTTTTTTTGGGGGTGCGTAAAAAGGGCAGGTTGTGGGTAAACAGGCCCGCGAGCATGGCTTTACCGATGGTATGGGACAGTGACAGGCTGGCGATGCCGGCGGCAAGCGCCTTGCCGGCGGTAACCTTGAGCCTGAAGCGATAAAGGTGGAACAGTTTCAGCAGATTGAAACTGAAAAACAGGATGGGAAATATCGAGAATGCCAGGTGAGGCGCCTCGACGACATCCGGTGCAAGCACCATGCCCGCACTCCAGACGATGGTCAGCAGCGTGAATAACAGATTAGCGCTTTGCGCCAACCAGGGTAGCCAGCCGGCGATGAAGTGAAAGCGCTGCCCCGTGCCAAGCAGGCTTGCGTGGGGGGCGAACAGATCGCGCCGGTGTTGTTTCAGGATCTGCATGGCGCCATAGGCCCAGCGATAGCGCTGTTTTTTATAATCCACGAAGGTATCCGGAATCAGCCCGCGGCCATAGCTGTGCGGGGTATAGCTGGCGTCATAACCCTGCTCAAGAATGCGCAAACCCAGCTCGGCATCTTCGGTAATGGACCACTCCGCCCAACCACCAACCTGTTCAAGGGCCTTGCGGCGGATCAGGGTCATGGTGCCATGCTGAATAATGGCGTTGCGTTCATTGCGGGTCACCATGCCGACCTGAAAGAAGCCACGGTATTCGGCATCACACAGGGTCTTGAACAGGTTGTCTTCTTCATCCCGGTAATCCTGTGGAGCCTGAACGATGCCAATCGCCGGATCCTCGAAGACGGGCACCAGGTCGCGCAACCAGTTGGCTTCAACAACATAATCGCTGTCGATGACGGCAATAATCGTTGCTTTGGTGCTGGTGTGTTGCAAGGCATGATTCAGGGCGCCGGCCTTGAATCCGGCCAGGGGATCCACGTGCCGGAAGTGGAATCTGCCTCCCAGGGTTTCACAATGCCGGGCCACGGGCCGCCAGACGTTTTCGTCCTGCGTATTGTTATCGATAACAATCACTTCATAGTTGTCATAGTCGAGATTGGCCAGGGCATCCAGCGTCTGTATCAGCATCTGCGGCGGTTCGTTATAGGCCGGAACATGGATGGATACCATGGCCTGTTCAGCGGGGGCAAACTCATGCAGTCGAAGGGGACGGCGGCGCTGGCTGAACCAGTGGGCCTCGACCCATTCATAGGCCTCGGTCAGCATCAGGGTCGCTATTGCCAGCATCAGCATCAGCAGGATCACGCCGATGAGAATATCGGTGAAGCCCATGTACATGGTGAAGTAGTCGAAAACCAGCCAGGCCACCAGCGCGGTGAGACCGAAGACCAGCCCCGACAGCAGAGCCTTGCCCCGGGTGGTGATGGTTTGGCCGGCAAGGAAAAAGACACCCAGAATGACGATGGCAAGAAGGATCGAGACCGACGCCAGCGGCGGCCATGCCGGCAGCTTGTTGATGGGGCCGGTAAAGGGAAACTTGACCTGCCGTTCCACATCGAGAATTCCCCAGAATGCCCCTACAGCGCCCTCGTCCAGGCGTTTCCAGGGCTGATCAAAAGCCTCCATCAGGAAGTAGTCATATTGTTCCCGTTCGGCGAGATCCAGAAATTGTCTGAGGAACCAGGCCTGATTGGCAGGCGTCGCGACCGCCTCAAAGCGGGTACGCCCTTCACTGGGCCAGCCCACTTCAGCAATGACGATGGGTTTGTCGGGGAAGCGGGCCTGTAATCGCGTCAGCGTTGCCACGGTATAATCCACGGCCTTCTCCACGCTGATGCCTTCCCAGTAAGGCAGGATATGCACGGCGATGAAATCAACGTGCTGCGCCAGTTCCGGATATTCAAACCAGTTTGCCGCGGTCTCGGCGGTACTGACCGGTTTGTCAGTGGCCTGGCGCGTCTGATCGAGATAAGCGATCACTTTTTCCAGCGGCAGTTCTTCACGCAGCAGGACTTCATTGCCAATCAGGACATGGCTGACATTGGGCTGCCCGGCCAGGGCTATAGCCCGGACTATTTCCAGCTGGTTTTTGTCTTCGCGCCCATCCAGCCAGGCGCCCACCGTGACATCCAGGCCATGACTGGCGGCAAGGCAGGGAATCTCGGCGAAAACACCCTCGGTCGTATAGGTGCGCACGGCCCGGGTCATGCCGGCAAGCAGGGCCAGGTCGTCATCAATCTGTGCTACGCCGGGTTGGCTTTCGCCGGAATTGTCCTGACCTTTGCGGTAGGGGGAAAAAGCCAGGCCTGAGACATCCCCGGGCCAGTCCGGTGCGCTGTAGGACTGATCCAGCAGGGCCCAGGTTGCCACTGTCAACAGGGCAAAAACGAGAATCACCAGCAAGGTCGAGCCAGGCAGGGACTTGGTCCTGAATTTCATTTTCATTGCGAAAACACCGACAGCAGCGTAACAGTCAATTCGGGTATGGTGCTAATCGGCGCTTTGGCAGGTGTCATGCCTTCCACGAAGCCCTGTTGCAGGAGGGAATCGATGATGGTGTCATCACTGGAGACAATATGCACCGGCACATCCCAGCGCACACCCGGGCCGCTGACGGCCGCCGGGGGCTGATGATCGCCAATCAGCACCCAGTAAAAATCATCATCGGCATGATTGCGCAGATAGCCGTTTAAATAGTTAAAGTTATAGACCAGCGTGTCAGCGTAGGCGGGTTGCAGGTTGGTCCATTCGGGAAACTGGGCAAGTGATTGGTCTACCGCTTTCTGGTCAAAGGGCATGTCCGACAGCAGTCGGGACCAATCCGCTTGATAGGGTGGCGTTGGGCGAAATGGCATGTGCGAGGTGATGGTGGTGAATAACACCAGCAGCGGAGGTCGCGGCTGTTTTGCGATTTCCAGTGTGTGCAATCGTTCCAGCGAAAATTGATCCGGAATCCGCCACCAGCCAAACTCCGGACCCTGGTAGTCAATTTCGGTAGCGCCATAGATGGTGGCAAAGTCATAGAAACTGCCTTCCGGCCACTTGGCGCGCATGCCGGGCATCAAGGCCACGGGGCGGTACCCCTGAGCGGAAAACACATTTGACAGGGTCGTGCGCTGCTGGGTCAGTAGCAGGTCGTACTTGGGCAGCTGATCTATGTTCAGGCCCGTCATGAAGCTCGAATGCGCCAGCCACGAGTTGCCGCCAAAGGTAGGTGAGGTGACAAAGGCCGACACCACCCGGCGCCGGGTCGCCTTGATGCTGTCGGCAAAGATGTCGCGGGCAGGGGCGACGGTGCGGGCAATTGCCGGGGTATCGTAGGCAGCTGCGCCGTAGGACTCGATGAACTGGACAATGACGTCGCTGCCATGCAGCGCCGACAGATCAAACCCCTGCAAGGGCTCATCGGACGGCAGCATTTCAGTGGTCTCGCTGCCCACTGCCGATGCCACGAACCTGACCTGCCCCCAGTAGGTTTTGGTCAACGGGAGCGAATAATATTGCAGGGTATGCACGGAGCTATGGACATAATCGATAAAATAACCCAGCGTCAACACACTCGCGGCAAGTGTGAGCGCGCGCCATTCAAGGGGGCTGGCCAGGCCCTGCACGACGCGGGTCAGTGAAAAACGCAGCACCAGAAATATCAGCCCCAGGGCCAGCAGGGCACCGGTAAGCATCAAACCCATCTGCAGCGGCGTGGCCACTTCCGCCAGCATACCGGCCACATTGGGCAGGTACTGGGCGTCCCAGTATAGATTGACAGGGCGTCCGAACAGCGCCGGCGCGGTCACTTCCAGATAACGGGCCAGGGTCAGGATGGTCAGCAGTATGGCCAGAGTCGTGATGAGGTGTGGCGATATCCTGGCCCGGAACCGCGAATACAATGCCAGTGTCAGCAGCAATACGGCTATCTCTACGGAAAGCTCATGCCAGGTGGTAATACCAAGCGTGGGCCAGACATTGTGGAAGGTCAGCGAGAAATTCAGCACGAACAAGGCCAGCAGCAGTGTGGACCAGTTCAGCAGTGATCGGAGGTTTGGCGGGGGGGGCATAAAACTATAATCCCAGAAACTCTGGTGAAACAGAAGGACATTCGGTCACTGCAGCCAGGAATACCTGCGACCATTTGTCGTTGACAGGGTTTTCTTCCCATCGGCGTCATAGAACTTACGCAAGCCTGTGCAAAACGGTTTAAAAGCAATTCATCTGACCAAGGCGAAAGCAGACTTGAGTAAAAGGGGGACGGAGGGATTAAAAAATAATCCCTCCGTCCCCCCTTTTTTTGGTTTTCCAAGATGCACTGTCCCGTTGGCATGCAACATGCTTGATCCAGGCGATACGTTATTGAAGCCATAGGGGATGTGTTGTTAATGAAAACTCAAAATAATTCACTCGTAAGCGGATTCAAAATCCGAAAACAAACGCTATCCGAGGCTTTGCGGGCGTTTATAGGTATTGCATGCCTAGTGGCTGGCAGCCTTTCATTCGCCCAGGAACTGCCAGCGCTCAAGCAGCAATTGAGCACGGGCGTGGATTCGCGCACCAAACTGGTTCAGGAAATG
>JAUHWU010000045.1 GCA_030427065.1 Gammaproteobacteria bacterium
GTTTTCATGACCTGGCGTCTATGTTGTTCGCTCCGGCGAGTCTGGCAGAAGGTGGACAGTTGGATGATCCTGCCAGCTATATCCATAAGTTGAATAAATTGTTACTCGACTTGAGCAACTAGTTGAATCCGGAGTTAACAGCTGGCTCCGGGTATTGAATACAGCAGAAAGCTTGAACTACCTCTTTGTTCTGTCTGGATAATAAATCCCCGGGATAACCCTGTTTTCGGGGATTTTTTATGTGTAGACTAAAAACTGTTAAATCGACATTCTTCCTTCAAGAGGTATTTTAATGAACTCATCACTTTTTACGCGGGCTTTGCCTATAGCTTTTCTGGCAGCGGTCAGCCTGCCAGCATCTTATGCTCAGGCACAGGACTATGTGGTGCCGGCAAATACACCAGCCCATATCAAGCGTGCAGTTGAATCTGATAATAGATCTGAGCAGCAAGTGGCAAGAGATGCCGGGCGTTTACCGGCAGAAGTACTTACTCTGGCAGATTTAAATGAAGGTGATCATGTTGCTGAAATCAGCACATTTGGTCAGTACTACACGCCAATGCTGGTAGAGGCAGTAGGCCCGACTGGCAAGGTGGAAATGTATGACATGCCTTACCTGGCAGCATTCAGTGACGGTAATGTAGGCAAAGCCGGTCAGGCATTTGCCGATGCCAATGAGAATGCTGAATATCATATTGTCCATTACAGTGAAATCGCTTTCCCTTCAGGCCTGGATGCTGTCTATAACGTCCTTTATTACCATGATCTGCAAGGGGTGGATGTAGATACAGCGGAAATGAACGCCAAGGTGTTTTCTGCTCTTAAGTCAGGAGGCAAATACGTTATCGTTGATCATTTGGCTGAAGATGGATCAGGCTGGCGTGATAGTACAACCATTCATCGTATAGGCAAGGAAGCTATCATTGATGAAATCACAGCTGCCGGATTTACACTTTTGCTGGATAGTGACATCCTGGCTAATCCTGAAGATGACAGAAGCGCAATGGTTTTCTCGCCAGGAATGCGTGGTGGAACTGACAGGGCGGTTTTGATATTTCAGAAACCGCGCTAACCTTAATGTTCAGCTGATTTTTTTCTAACAAAAAAAGGTGCCAGAAGTATTCCTTCTCGCACCTTTTTTTATGCCTTGAGTTTTTGAAATTTTACAGCCTTGATAGCAAGGCTCTTAACCCTGGTTTTCAATAGCGCTATTAAAAAGTTTGCTGGGACACATAGCTTTCTGACATAGCACAGGATCCGGCAGGTAGTAGCCTCCCAGTTCAACCGGTTGTCCCTGTATATTGTTGAGCTCATCCACGATGGCGGCTTCCTGGCTGGAAAGTTTATCAGCCAGTTCGGTAAATTCCGCTTTCAATTCTGCATTATCATCCTGGGATGCCAGCGCCTGTGCCCAATAGAGAGCCAGATAAAAGTGACTGCCGCGATTATCCAGTTCGCCTACCTTGCGGGAAGGGTTCTTGTCTTCCATCAACAATTTTCCGGTAGCAGCATCCAGAGTCCGGGAAAGCACCAGTGCTTTGGGGTTGTTCATAGACTGGCCCAGGTGTTCAAGTGAGGCAGCCAAAGCCAGAAATTCTCCCAGTGAATCCCAGCGCAAATGATTTTCTTCCTTAAACTGCTGAACATGTTTTGGCGCGGAACCACCGGCTCCTGTCTCAAACATGCTGCCGCCATTCATAAGCGGAACGATGGAAAGCATCTTTGCGCTGGTGCCTACTTCCAGTATCGGGAACAGATCTGTCAGATAATCCCGCAGCACATTACCGGTAACAGAGATGGTGTCTTTACCTTCCTTCATGCGTTGCAAGGAAAAGCGAGTGGCTTCTACAGGAGACATGATATGAATTTCCAGGCCCTCGGTATCATGATCCTTCAGGTAATGGGTTACTTTCTTCATTAATTCAGAATCATGGGCGCGATCAGGATTCAGCCAGAATACTGCCGGGGTGTTTGATGCCCGGGCACGTTTTACGGCCAACTTTACCCAGTCCTGAATCGGCGCATCTTTTACCTGGCACATTCGCCAGATATCACCTTTATCAACTTCGTGAGAAAGCAGAATATTTCCAGATCCGTCAACGACGCGCATGATGCCTTTTCCTGTCATTTCAAAGGTCTTGTCGTGAGAGCCATATTCTTCAGCCTTCTGTGCCATTAGACCAACATTAGGAATTGATCCCATGGTTCTGGGATCAAAGGCACCATTTTTTTTGCAGAAATCAATGGTTTGCTGATATACATCGGCGTAACAGCGATCTGGTATCACTGCAAGCATGTCATGAAGTTCGCCATCTGGCCCCCACATTTTACCGGACGAGCGAATGGCCGCTGGCATAGAGGCATCAATGATGACATCACTGGGCACATGCAGATTGGTAATACCCTTGTCAGAGTTCACCATGGCAAGCGGTGGGCGCTTTTCATAACAGGCCAGGATATCGTTTTCGATTTCAGCCTTCTTGTCCGCTGGCAACGAACTCAGCATGGCCAGTACAGCGCCAAAACCATTGTTGGGGTTGGCGCCAAGTTCTTTTAAAGTGTCAGCATGTTTTTCAAATACATCCTTGAAGAAAACAGAGACGGCATGACCAAATATTATCGGATCAGACACTTTCATCATGGTCGCTTTCAGGTGCACAGAAAACAGTATTCCGGACTGCCTGGCTTCCTCGATGGCCTCTTCCAGAAAAGTGCGAAGGGATGATGCACTCATAACCGAGGAATCTATGACCTCACCATCGAGTAAGGAAGCATATGGCTTGAGTGTGGTTATGGCGCCGGATTCATCAACAAATTCTATACGATAGGTTGACTCGCCATCGAGAGTCAGGGATTTTTCAGTACCAAAGAAATCACCTTCAGCCATATGGGCGACTTTTGTCTTTGATGTCATCGACCATTCACCCATTGAGTGGGGATTTTGACGGGCATACTGTTTTACTGCGCCCGGCGCACGGCGATCAGAATTTCCTTCGCGAAGTACCGGATTGACTGCGCTACCTTTTACGCTGTCGTAACGGGCCTTGATGTTTTTTTCTTCATCATTCGCAGGGTTGTCCGGGTAATCTGGTAATGGATAGCCTTTGGCCTGCAGTTCCTCGATAGTGGCATTCATCTGGGGTAACGAGGCGCTGATATTAGGCAACTTGATGATATTTGCTTCCGGTTTCAGAGCAAGGGCGCCCAGATAGGCGAGATCATCGGATTGTTTCTTTTCGGCAGGCAGATAATCAGGGAATACAGCAAGAATGCGTCCGGCTAGTGAAATATCGCGGGTTTCCACGTTTATACCGGAGGAACCGGTGAAGGCTCTGATAACAGGGAGCAGGGAATAGGTGGCCAGTGCCGGCGCTTCATCTGTAAGTGTATAAATAATGGTTGGATTATCGGACATGATTTACCTGATCGTTTTAATTGTTATGGTGTAATTGGCAGCACGAATATCAGGCTCGATACCGAGCCAGATACCAAAATAGACCCTGAAAAAGAATCTCCCGGCTAGCGTGAGAGTATCGTCAGTTTATCGTGATCCAATATTGAGGAAACAGATTATAACAATTTGCGTCTGGGGAGAGTAGGAAAGATTGTGCCGCTCGACAGGCTGAGGGGCCCGGCTAGGGATAGGAGTAGGGGCACGGAGGGCAAGCCGTTCAATCCCATAAACCGCCTGCGTCACGCACTCTACATCTTTTCCAGTGTGCTAATGCCAAGTAATGATAATCCCTGCTGTATCGTAGTGGCTGTCAGATGACACAGTCCGAGTCGGGAATTACGTGTTTCGTTTTCAGCCTTTAACACCGGGCAGGCTTCATAGAAGCGCATGTAGACGCCTGCCAGTTCATACAGGTAAAGACAAAGCTGGTTGGGGTAGCAGTCCAGGGAAACCTGTTCAACAATTTCATTCAACTGAAGCAATTTCAAGGCCAGGGCTTTTTCTTCCTTTTCAGTAATATTGATAATGAATTTTTGCTCCCCGTCAGTTTCGAGCTTTCTAAAAATACTGCGAATTCTGGCGCAGGCATAAAGCAGATAAGGCGCAGTATTGCCTTCAAAAGAGAGTATGGTGTCCCAGTCAAACACATAGTCACTGTTTCTGTTTTTACTTAATTCAAAATACTTGATGGCTGCTATGCCGACGACATCCGCAATGGCCTGCCTTTGTGAGTCATCCATCTCCGGATTTTTTTCACTGACCAGGTCGAAGGCACGGGCGACCCCTTCATTAACAAGGTCGAGTAGTTTAACAGTCCCGCCGCTTCGGGTTTTGAAGGGTTTTCCATCACTTCCCATCATGGTGCCATAGGATAAATGTTCCAGGGAGCAGGAGTCTGTTTTATAACCAGCCAGTTCGGCGACCCTGAAGACCTGCTGAAAATGCAGACTTTGACGGGCGTCAACAACATAAAGAATGCGATCTGCGTGTAATGTCTTATTCCGATATTCAATAGCAGCAAGGTCGGTGGTGGCGTAGAGATAACCGCCATCAGATTTTTGCACAATAACAGGAAGAGGTGAGCCATCCTTGCTGGTGAACTCTTCAAGAAATACACAACTGGCGCCATCTGATTTGGTAATTAAACCCCTGGATTCCAGTTCCGAAACAACACTGGCCAGCTTGTCATTGTAGAAACTCTCAGGGCGAACATCATCCCGTGTCAGTGTGATACCCAACAATCGGTAAAGCTGGTCACAGTGGGTGACGGAAATGTTGATGAATTCCTGCCACAGCGCTCTGCACTCGGCATCTCCAGCCTGTAGCTTAACGACGTTATCGCGGCTGGTTTTTGCAAACTCAGGGTCGGCATCAAAGCGTTCCTTGGCCTGGCGATAAAATACTTCAAGATCTGAAAGCTCATTTTCCAGTGCGGTTTCATCATTCTGAGTCTGCTGCAATTCCTGCATGTGGGTTATCAGCATGCCAAACTGCGTTCCCCAGTCACCAAAATGATTTTGCCTGATAACTGTGTGGCCAAGGTGTTCAAAAATTCTTACCAGGGCATCACCGATTATTGTCCCGCGCATATGCCCGACATGCATTTCCTTGGCAAGGTTGGGAGAGGAGTAGTCGACGACAACAGTAAGAGGCTTGCTGGTAGTCTGGATCAACTGGCCGGACTCAAGCAGGATATTTAGTTTGCTCGACAGAAATTCCGGGGCAATATGAATATTAATAAATCCGGGACCGGCAAGCTCTACTTTATCTGCGAGACTGGATAGATCAAGTTTGCCAAGAACTTCTTCACCGAATTGGCGTGGGTTTTTACCGAGTTTTTTAGCCACTGCCATAATGCCATTGGCCTGATAGTCGCCAAATTTTTCTTCACGGGCATAATTGATCAGGGCCTGACAATCTTTAATCTCTGCTGTAACGCTGATTGCATTGGAGATAATGGTATCGAGTTCTTGCTTGAGGTTCATAACCCTGGGGAGTCCCTAATCAAAAAAGGGGGCATTTTACACCAAAGGCTGGCTGTAGGCTGAGAAAATCCGGAAGAATTAAAAAAGGCGCCGTTAAGCGCCTTCTTTATTCCAGGATTACCCGGAATTATTCGCCGGTTGCAAAGCAGTAGTAATAGCCGTTACCACCTGAGGCCTGTAACTGTTCCTGACTGCATCCTCGAGATGGATGGGCTGCATTCCATGACTCAGCCATGGCTCCACCACCTACCCGGTCAAAATGGCCTACCATAGCACGGGACTGGTCAGTGTTGCTGGTCCAGTTATTACAGGTCAGATCCGATGCTGTGCCATCAGGATTGGTGCCGGTGAGAATATCGTGTTGATTGGGCGTGTCTCCCACACCATTGATGATATCGCCATTTTCGCTGACAGAACGCTGCTTGTTGAGGTTGGCATTGGAGTAATGAATATCCATCACACTGCGTCCTACCAGTTCACCATTGGCATTGTACCAGGGGCCACTGCCAATTCTGTCCCTGGCATAAACACCGTCTGCGCCAGTGGTGCTTAGGTAGGCACGCCAGGTCTTGCCGGTGACACCAGCTTCTGATGCCAGCGCGGCACAGTGCGCGTCAGCGCCTGCCAGCCCGCCCAGATTGGCACCATCACCAAGTCCGCGACTGGTTATAAAAAAGCTCATGCTGGTGTCCTGATCACCTTGACCTGGCTGTGCAAGAACAGAAATGCTGCTGGTGGCAGCTGCCAGTATAGCGCTGGCAAGAACCACACTTTTTATTTTCATTTTCATTTTCATTTTCATTTTCATTTTTCCCCTCATAAGTTGGCCTGCTGTGAATAGCCTGCCTTGTACTATTTGATTTTTAAGCAAGCAATTAAAGATTATTTATAACCGAATAACTTTTTACAAGACAATTAATACCATGAAAGTGTGCAAGTATTTTTAAAATTCCTGTTATTACTGAAAAAATAGTGTTCATTCAAGCCGTTTCAGGCAGGCAAACTGCTTGAATGCAGCACTGAAGCTAATTGCTGTGCACAGGATAGAAACGGACTATGGTCGGCATCCAGTTGAATCATTTCATCACAGTGTTGCTGCTTTATCATATGGCGTTGATGCGCAATGGGGATAACCTGATCATCCAGGCAGCAGATATAGGTTTTTGGGATCTGCCCGAAATTTTCCGCGCTGAGCTTCACTCTTCCCGACAGTGGCAAAACTGGCTGGGCAGGGAATGATCGTGGTATTTGATCACGATGAGTGTCCGGGCAGCGGTTATAAATGGTGTTATCTGCAATGGTGCAACTGCGTTTATCCGCTGACAACTGCATGGCGTCTTCAATGGGAGCTGGCTCACTGGCTGCAGCGTTAGACGCAATTAGATCGAACAGGCTTTGCTGATGGCGAGGAATATAGGCGCTCAGGTAAACAAGTCTCTCTATTTTACGAGGAATGTTTTCTGCGACCTGGGAAATCACCATCCCGCTCATACTGTGACCAACTAATACCACTTTATTGTCATAATTATCAATAATTTGTGATATATAGCTCGAATATTTGTTAAGTGATATGGTGGAAGCGTCAGCGCTATTACTACCATGCCCCGGGAGATCTGGCGCTTGCACAGAATGCCCGAGCGCTTCCAGCTGGGGAATTAACAGGCTCCAGCAGGAAGAGGAATGCCAGGCGCCGTGCAGTAAAAAGATGACCGGTTTGCGCAAGGTCAGGATTTATCGCTGAGATAGTGTTCCATTTCCAGCGCGGGCTGGTCTGCCCTGGGTCGTCCCACCACTTTCGCCGGTACCCCGACCACGGTGGTGTGCGCTTCGACGTCTTCGAGGACGACAGAGCCGGCACCAATCCAGGCCCCTTCACCGATCACCACATTGCCTAGGACGTTGGAGCCGGCACCGATCAATACGCCAGTTTTGATTTTGGGATGACGGTCGCCTGATTCCTTGCCGGTACCGCCAAGCGTGACGCCTTGCAAGATCGAAATATTGTCATCCAGTACGCAGGTTTCACCGATTACAATGCCCGTAGCATGATCCAGCAGGATGCCTGCCCCAATTTTAGCTGCAGGATGAATGTCCACGGCAAATATTTCAGAGATGCGGCTTTGCAGATACAATGCCATTCCATGGCGTTCCTGTTGCCAAAGCCAGTGAGCAATCCGGTATGCCTGCAGGGCCTGGAAACCCTTGAAATAGAGAATAGCGGTGGAGTAGCAATTCACTGCCGGGTCGCGTTCCCGAATCGCCAATAAGTCCCGGGTAGTATTTTTTATGATTTCCGGGTCAGACCGTATCGCCTCATCAAAAACGCCTTTAAGAGTAAGCGCAGGCATATCTTCAGCAGCCAATTTTACTGATAACAGTGCACTAATTGCAGAACCAAGATCTTCGTGGGCAAGAATGCGTTTACTGAGATAATTGCCCAGATCCGGCTCTGCCATGAGTAGTTCGGTTATTTCTTTTTTTATGGATGCCCAAAGCGCATTTTCCATGACATATTTCCCGTATCGCAAGGGCATGCGATTCTATAGTATGTCCTGGGGTCTAGCAATCCAGTCTCACCCGGGCAACGTTCGGTTCACGCTTGATCATTGGCTCAACTCTGGAGTTGATTGGGCATAGCTGGTATCTTTCCGCGCACAAATTCGGGGTCGCTTTAGTCAGACTGATGCTACTGGCGCTTTGCCTGGAGAACTTGCCAAAGCGCTTGCTCACCAGTTTACGCCTGAATGTGAAACCAGTGACGTCAGTTATCGCAGTAACAGAGATAATTATTCATGCCAGTAAAAAATGTAGCAGTTCTCGGTGGTGGCAGTTTTGGCACCGTGATCGCTAACATCATTGCCCATAACAGTCATAAAACGCTGCTCTGGATGCGCGACCGTGAGCAGGTGGATTTGTTGAATAAGCTTCATGAAAATACCACTTATCTGCCTGGCTACAAGATACATGAAGATGTGGTCGCGACTGACGATCTTGCGGCCGCTGTGAAGGATGTTGACCTGATTTTTGTCGCCGTTCCCAGTAGCAGTTTTCGCGAAGTGGTAAAGCAGATGACCCCGCTTATCCATAAAGAGGTTATTCTGGTCAGTCTCACCAAAGGGATTGAAGCGCAGAGCTTTGCCCTGATGAGCCAGATTCTGGCAGAAGAGACAGATAATAAACATATTGCTGTTCTGAGCGGTCCCAACCTGGCAAAGGAAATTGCGGTAAGCAGCCCCACAGGCGCTGTAGTCGCCAGCATCGACCCTGACGTGGTCAGTGCAGTCCAGAGCGTGCTTCATTCTGACAGCTTTCGTGTCTATGCTAATTCTGACATGCTCGGGGTAGAGCTGGGAGGATCGCTGAAAAATATTTACGCGATTATTGCCGGGCTTGCCGAAGCCATGGGCATGGGCCATAACACCAATGCCATGCTGGTTACCAGAAGTCTTACTGAAATGGCTCGCTTCGGGGCAGAACTGGGTGCTGATCCGATGACCTTCCTTGGCTTATCCGGTGTCGGTGATCTTATAGTGACTTGCTCTTCGCCCTTGTCGAGAAATTTTCGAGTCGGTAAAGCGCTGGGTGAGGGTAAAGACATTGATATGGTAATCAGCGAAATGGATCAGGTTGCCGAAGGGGTCAATACGCTAAAACAGGTCAAGGCAAAAGCAGATGCACTTGGCGTAAAAATGCCCCTGGTTAACGGACTCTATGAAATAATGTACAACAATCAAACCGTTGACCATATAATAAGCTCACTAATGCTGGAAGAGCATGGTCTTGATGTTGAGTTTGCTGCGGGACGTCCGCAGGACACACACATTTCCAAATAGCCTGGCACGGAGGAACTTTCATGACTGATGACAGAGTTGAAGAAGTAAAAAAGAATATACTTTCTCCTTCCCAATGGGTTCGCATACTGTATATGGTTTTTTATGCAGTGGCGTGCTGGGTAACCTTGATTGTGCTACCGGTGATTGTTGTCTGTCAGGTAGTCATTTCCCTGATCAGTGGTGAAGACAATAAAAATCTGCGCGAATTTAGTGGCAAACTTTCAGCCTATTTGCATAGTGCCCTGGACTATCTGCTTTATGTTGAGGAAACCAAGCCCTGGCCGTTCAATAGCAATGAAGGGGATGACCTGTCTGATGAGGATTCGACCATTTATTCAAGCCCGGCAGCCGGCTCAGCGTCTGCCAATGATACCCAGGCTGCGACAACCACTGCTGATGATGTTTTTGCCGACATCAGTTTTACCGAGGAGGTGGTGGTTTCGGGCATAGAGCATGTAGAGGCTGAAGAAAGTGATCCTGCAGCAAAGGTCGATGAAGAGCCCAGTGAAACCGGTGATACCAACAAAGCTGATGAGCAATCCCGTAAGGATCCGAGCTGAATTACCTGCCTGTTTTAAACCAGTAAAAGAAGTCTGAAGTATGAATTTATATCTGTTGCGGCATGGCGAAGCCGAACCCACTGCGTCTTCCAGTGCCGGCAGGCAACTTACAGAAGCAGGTCACGAAGAAATTGCCAGTGTTGCCAGGCAGTTTGCCTCCCGGAATCTGAAACTCGACGCCTGTTTTGTCAGCCCGTCACTCAGGGCTCAACAAACGGCAGCAACCTTTCTTTCCATGATTTTTGACCCACCGCCTCCTGTTACCACAGATTTGCTTGGCCCGGACAAGCGTGCTGCCCAGGCCATCGGGTTTCTGGAAGAGGTCAGTGAAGAAAACGTGCTTCTGGTCAGCCATAACCCGATTCTTTCAGAGTTACTCGCCTTGCTCACAGACGGTAATGTCGACAACCTGAGGATTCTGGACACTGGAAACCTGGCTTGTGTTTCTCTTGAGATCATTGGCCTGGGCATGGGAAGCTGTTCTTTCATTTTGACCCCTGATCCCTCCATCGTGCCTGCATCCTGATACTGCCGGATGCAACCAAGCGAAATCAAAGTCAATGCCGCAGATATTACCCTGGCAGTAAAAACCTGGGGAGATGCTAAAGACCCCGCGATCCTCGCCTTGCATGGCTGGCAGGATAATGCTGCTACCTTCGACTGCCTTATTCCCCATATTCCCGGGTTTTACTGGATAGTACCGGATCTTCCCGGACATGGTTTGTCCGAACATCGGGGCAAAGGGGCTGAATATACAATCTGGAGCTATTGCTCTGAAATTATGGCGCTGGCTGAGCAGATGGGACTGGAAAAATTCACCCTGCTGGGACACTCCATGGGCGGAGGGATCGCGAACCTGCTGGCGGCGGTATTTCCGGAGCGCATTGAAAAACTGATCCTGCTGGATGTGATAGGCACCATTACCACGCCGGCCACCAATAGCCTTGAGCAGTTGTCCATGGGCCTGAAACACAGGACCCGGCAGGCTCTGCGTAAACCCGTACTGTATGCAAGCCGGGATGAAGCTATTGATGCCCGGGCAAGGAAAGGAGTCAGCATTGAAGCGGCGGCCCTGTTAGGCGCAAGGGGTATTGCCAAATCAGTTGCAGGCTACTATTGGCAACATGACCAGCGACTCACCCAAAAAAACCTGCTCAGTATGTGTGACGAGCAACTTTTGCCTTTCTTGCGGGCTATTCGCTGTCCGGTGCTGTTGATTACGTCAACACAGCCGGTACAGCGTGAGGATGCTATCAAAATGCGGGTAGCCCAAATAAGCAATATTCGTGTGGAAAGTTTGTCCGGGGGACATCATCAACATCTGGATGGGGACGTTGACGCTATTGCCGCACTGGTTCGGGATTTTATCCGTTAGAAGCACTGGTAACCGGTATTGCAGTTATTCATGGGGGGGCTTTTTAGGCAGGCAAGTCTCTTATGCAGGAAAGTCTGTTATGCAGGAAAGTCTCTTATGCAGGAACGAGGCATGCAGGAACCCATTTATGCAGGAACCACTCTTCCAGGACGCAATGGTGAGGTTGCAAGAAGCTGTGCAATGACAGGTTCCGGCAGTTGACACCAGTCACGAAAGGTCCTGCTGACTAGCTGATCAGCGACAGGAATTCCGTACGAGTACTTTGTTTTTCGCGGAATGCGCCCAGCATGCATGACGTTGTCATGCTGGAATTCTGTTTTTCAACGCCACGCATCATCATGCACATGTGTTGTGCCTCAATGATAACGCCGACGCCGCGAGCGTCAGTGATCTCAAGAATGGTTTCTGCAATTTGCTGGGTCAGATGCTCCTGGATCTGCAGGCGCCGGGCGAATACATCGACGATACGGGCAATTTTCGACAGGCCAATAACGGTATCTGAGGGCAGGTAAGCAACATGGCACTTGCCAATAAAGGGGAGTAAATGATGCTCACACAAAGAATAGAGTTCAATATTCTTGACGATAACCATCTCGTTGGAAGTGGTCGGGAACAGGGCATTATTAACAATTTTGTCAATGTCCTGATGATATCCCTGGGTTAGGAATTGCATGGCCTTGGCGGCACGAGCAGGAGTTTCTTTAAGGCCAGGGCGATTCAATTCTTCGCCTGTTGCTTCAATGATTGAGGCATAGGCCTCTGTTAGAGTCTTGTCATGCATGATTATTTAACGGGTTTCCTGTTGTTCTTATACTTTTTCCGAGTGCCTGTTGCGAGTAGACTGCGCACCCTACGCGATTCTTATTAACGGGTAAAGTAAATCTGTGAAAAACGCTGTCCCTTGTAATGCCAACGATTGTGTCGACCAGATCGAGGAAGAACTTTCCGGCCACGATCTGTTTTATGGCCATGGAACCGATAATCCAGGAGCCGAGGCTCAGTGGTTGGTCGTATATGTCCTTACGGCTGCCGGTGTTGAAAGGATCACCGGTGAAACCAAAGTCACCGGGGAGCATCTGGCAAGAATTTATGCGCTGCTGGCGCGACGCATTGAAGAAAAGGTACCGATGGCATATCTGTTAAAGGAGGCATGGTTTGCCGGTGAATGTTTTTACGTGGATGAAAGAGTGCTGGTTCCCAGATCACCGCTGGCAGAGCTCATTGTTAACCGCTTTGAACCACTGCTTCAGAATCAGCCCCGGACTATTCTTGATCTTTGCTGCGGAAGCGGTTGTATAGGACTCGCTTCAGCGCTGGCGTTTCCCGATAGCGAAGTCATGCTGGCTGATATTTCGGCCGAAGCCCTTGCGGTTGCGCAAATCAATATTCAGCGCTTTGAGCTGGGCGACAGGGTAAGCACCCGCCGATCTGATCTCTATGAGAGTATCGATCAGTCATTTGACCTGATTATTGCCAACCCCCCCTATGTATCAGAAGCGGAGTTTCAGCAATTACCCGCGGAATACCATGCTGAACCGGTACTGGGACTGGTCAGCGACCAGGAGGGGCTCGAGATTCCATTGAAAATTCTGTCTCAAAGCGCCGCTCATCTTTGTGAAAAGGGCACTTTGATCCTTGAAACCGGTTATACCTGGCCAGCATTGGCAAAGGCCCGGCCAAGCCTGCCTTTTATGTGGCTGGAGTTTGAATACGGCGGGGAAGGTGTGTGTTGTTTGACGGCGGAACAACTGCATCGCTATTTTGCTTATCATTGAGTCAGTGCCCGGGAATCCGGAAACTGAAAAGCATAAATGAGATATCCGGGCTAAATCACCGGATTGACTGGTATTTTTGGTAACAAATCGTGCATTGATACGTTATAATGCGCGCCTTTTTTACTGGCAGAATTTGGCCCTGAAACCATGTCCGGCAATTCAATAGGCAAGTTATTTACAGTTACCTCCTTTGGCGAAAGTCACGGGCTTGCGCTTGGCTGCATCGTCGATGGATGTCCTCCCGGGCTTGCTCTTTGTGAAGAGGATTTGCAGAGAGATCTGGATCGTCGCAAACCTGGCTCAAGTCGCTATACGACCCAGCGCAAGGAAGAGGATACGGTCAAGATCCTGTCGGGCGTCTTTGAAGGCAAGACTACGGGTACCCCGATAGGCATGATTATTGAAAATCAGGACCAGAAGAGCAAAGACTACAGCAAGATCAAGGATGTGTTCCGGCCTGCCCATGCCGATTACACATATCAGCAGAAATACGGAGTACGCGATTATCGTGGCGGAGGCCGTTCCTCGGCTCGTGAAACCGCCATGCGTGTTGCTGCTGGCGCCATAGCAAAGAAATACCTGCTGGAAAGCGAGGGTATTCAGGTACGCGGGTATCTTTCACAGCTGGGTCCCATAAAAGCGGACCTGGTTGACTGGAATGAGGTGGGCAATAATCCTTTCTTTTGTCCGGATCCTGCTAAGGTGGATGAAATGGCAGAGTACATGGCGGCTCTGGGAAAGGAAGGCAACTCTATTGGTGCCAGGATTTCTGTTGTTGCCAGCGGAGTGCCACCGGGGCTGGGGGAGCCAATATTCGATCGGCTTGACGCTGAGATTGCCCATGCCATGATGAGTATCAATGCGGTGAAGGGCGTTGAAATCGGTGCCGGCTTTGATTCGATTGCGCAAAAAGGCACTCAGCACAGGGATTTGATCAGTCCTGAGGGTTTTCATAGTAATAATGCCGGAGGCGTTCTCGGTGGAATTAGTTCCGGGCAGGATATCGTGGCACATATTGCCCTTAAACCTACCTCCAGTATTCGCATACCGGGTGCTTCAGTGGATATCAATGGTAACCCGGTTGAGGTTGTCACTACCGGCAGGCATGATCCCTGCGTCGGCATCAGGGCGACCCCTATTGCCGAGGCGATGCTGGCAATCGTGTTGATGGACCACCTGCTGCGTCAGCGTGGCCAGAATGGCAATGTGGTGTCGCAGACACCTCGAATTCCAGCGCAGAAGTAAGTAGAAATCATTTAAGTATTTATAATAACCTATTGTAATTTAAGAGAAATATGATGGCAGGCTTAACTTTATACGATAAATTGTGGGAATCCCACCTGGTCAAGAATCTGGATGATGGGACCTCCCTGATCTATATCGACTTGCACTTTCTTCATGAAGTGACTTCGCCTCAGGCTTTTGAAGGTCTGCGTCTTGCCGGGCGTAAACCCTGGCGTGCCGGGGCCAATATGGCGACGCCTGATCACAATGTTCCAACAACAAAAGATGAGCGTTCAAGAGGGGTAGAGGGCATTCTGGACCCGACCTCAAAAATACAGGTGAAATCTCTCGACAGCAATTGTGTTGAATTTGGCATCTCTGAGTTCCAGATTGATGACCCAAGGCATGGCATTGTTCATGTCATTGGTCCTGAGCAGGGCCGAACACTTCCCGGAATGACCATAGTCTGTGGAGATTCCCACACCTCGACCCATGGTGCGCTGGGGGCTTTGGCCCATGGTATAGGCACCTCGGAAGTGGAACATGTTCTGGCCACCCAGTGTCTGGTGCAGAAAAAAGCCAAAAACATGCTCATCAAGGTCAATGGTCAGCTCAATCCCGGTGTTACCGCGAAAGATGTTGTGCTGGCTATTATCGGCCACATAGGCACAGCCGGTGGCACAGGCTACACCATTGAATTTGGAGGTGAAGCAATCCAGTCGCTGTCTGTAGAAGGCCGCATGACAGTTTGTAACATGGCTATTGAAGCCGGAGCCCGCGCCGGTATCGTCGCGGTTGATGAAAAAACCATTGAATATGTCAAAGGCCGTCCATTTGCGCCGACCGGCGCGACCTGGGATCAGGCTGCAGTGGCCTGGCGAGATCTTGTCAGCGATGCCGATGCTGAATTTGATGCTGTGGTAGAACTTGAGGCAGCTGACATAGTGCCACAGGTAAGTTGGGGAACATCCCCGGAAATGGTGGCGCCTGTTACAGGTAATGTGCCTGATCCGGCATCAATGAGCAATGAAAGCAAGCGTAATAACTACCTGCAGGCGCTTAAATACATGGGCCTGGAGGCGGGGATTCCAATCCAGTCAATCCAGCTGGACCGGGTATTTATTGGCTCTTGTACCAATTCCCGTATTGAGGATTTGCGCGCCGCTGCGGCGGTTGTTAAAGGCCGCAAGGTTGCTACCAACATCAAGGAAGCGTTGGTGGTCCCGGGTTCCGGGCTGGTTAAAGCCCAGGCGGAACTGGAAGGTCTGGACAAAATATTTACCGAGGCAGGGCTGCAATGGCGTGAACCTGGTTGCTCCATGTGCCTTGCCATGAATGCAGATCAGCTGGGTGAGGGTGAACATTGTGCCTCCACATCAAATCGCAATTTTGAAGGGCGGCAAGGCTTTGGTGGCAGAACCCACCTGGTGAGTCCAGCGATGGCAGCTGCTGCCGCTGTGCACGGGCATTTTGTTGATGTCAGAGAGATAGAATTAAATTAATATCATATATATCAAATAGATAGAGAAATAACATGAAGAAGTTTATATCAGAAGACGGGCTGGTTTTACCGCTGGACAGAGCCAACGTGGATACTGACTATATTATTCCCAAGCAATTCCTGAAATCCATTAAACGCACAGGCTTTGGTAAAAATCTCTTTGACGAGGCGCGTTACCTGGACAAGGGCTTACCTGATGCTGATTGCTCTGGCAGGCCGCTAAACCCGGACTTCGTGATGAATCAGCCACGCTACAAAGGCGTTTCCATCCTGTTGGCACGGGAAAATTTTGGCTGTGGTTCCAGTCGAGAACATGCTCCCTGGGCTCTGGATGACTACGGATTTCGCTGTGTAATAGCCCCGAGTTTTGCGGATATTTTCTTTAATAACTGTGTGAAGAATGGAATATTACTTATTGTTTTAGAAGAAAAAATTGTAGACAAGCTGTTCTCTGAGACAACTGCAAATGAGGGCTATAGTCTGGCGGTGGATTTGCCATCCCAGACCATTACAACGCCAGATGGCGAAGCCATAGCCTTTGAAATCGAAGAGTCCCGCAAAAATATTCTGCTTAATGGCCTGGATGATATAAGCCTGACCTTGCAAAACAAGGATGATATCCAGGCTTTTGAAGCCGGCTGGCAGCAGAAAGCGCCGTGGCTGTTTTCCCAGCCTGGCACCTAAACCCCCAATTTTCAAGAAAAGATAGCCATATTTGGCGTAGTCAAGGACATCTAATGAGCAAGTTGTATAACGTGGCGGTTGTAGGCGCCACAGGCGCTGTCGGGCGCACCATGCTGAGCATTCTGGAACAGCGAAAATTCCCCATTGACAAGCTTTATCTGCTGGCCAGTGAGCGTAGTGCTGGAGAAATGGTAACTTTTAACAATAAGCAGTATATGGTTGAAAATCTTGCAGATTTTGATTTCAGCAAAGCCGATATCGGGCTCTTCTCACCGGGCGCGAGCGTTTCTGCTGTATATGCCCCCAAAGCTGGTGCGGCTGGCTGTGTTGTCATTGATAACACCTCACAGTTTCGCTATCAGAATGACATCCCCCTGATCGTGCCTGAAGTTAATGCCCATGCCATGGCGCAGTACACCAATCACAATATTATCGCTAACCCGAATTGCTCCACGATTCAGATGATGGTTGCCCTGAAACCGGTCCAGGATGCTGTTGGTATTGAGAGAATCAATGTCTGTACTTACCAGGCCGTCTCCGGCACAGGCAAAAAAGCCATTGATGAACTGGCGGGTCAAACAGCGAAACTATTGAATGGTAAAGAGGCTGATGTTGAGGTTTATCCCCGTCAAATTGCTTTCAACGTAATCCCGCAGTGCGATATTTTCCTGGACAATGGTTATACAAAGGAAGAAATGAAAATGGTCTGGGAAACCCGAAAGATACTGGAAGACGATAATATTCAGGTCAATCCGACCTGTGTTCGCGTTCCGGTGTTCTATTCCCATTCGGAAGCCGTGCATATCGAGACCAAACAGCATATTTCGGCAGAGGCTGCCAGGGCATTGCTGGAAAAGGCACCCGGTATCAAGGTGGTAGATACTCGTGAAAATGGTGGTTATCCAACCCCTATTGGCGAGGGAACAGATCACGATGAGGTCTGGGTTGGACGTATCAGACAGGACATATCTCACCCTAATGGTCTTAATATGTGGATTGTGTCTGATAATTTGCGAAAAGGCGCTGCTTTGAACTCAATTCAGATAGCAGAAGTATTGATAAAAGACTATTTATAATGAATACTTGCGACGATATCTTAAAAAAGATTCTGTAATTGCAATAACGTTCAAGATCGCGACTGACAGGAAGGTCTATGCTGGCCAGATGTAGAAAATTCCTTGCCCTGATAACTTTGCCTGCAGCGCTTGTTCATTCAAGCCAACTGCTGGCATTGGGCCTTGGCGATCTAACAGTAAGTTCCAGTTTGAACGAACCTCTGGAAGCCACCATTGAATTACTGGGGCTGGACAGTCTGACCAGTGGTCAGATCCAGGCCCGACTGGGTAACGCCGACGAATTTGAACGCGCCAACATCAAGCGCGACTTCCTGATTGATAATATTCAGATTGAAATCATTATCTTTAGCAAGGATCAGGGAATCCTGCGCCTTACCAGTGAAGAACCGGTTATCGAGCCTTTCCTGAGCATGGTAGTTAATGTGGGTTGGCCAACGGGCCGGTTGATGCGCGACTACACAGCGCTTATCGACCTGCCGGTTTTTGTTAGCGATGAGCCCCAGGTCGTGCCTCTTGATGTCCCGCAGACCCCGGCACCAGTCAGGGAAGAGCCCCCCGCAAGGACACCGGAACCGGAACCTCAAACCGGGATTATCAGCAGTGCTGAACCGGTTGCCCCGACTGTTGAGGATACCCCTGAGCCAGCTCCTGCAGAACCCTCCCAGGATGTTGCTGCCCAGGCAGATGAACAGGATGAGCTGGAGCCACAGGCAGAGCCTGAGACAGAAGCAGTAGCAGAGCAGGAACAAAATGCGGGCGATTTAGTGGTCTCTGACGAAGCTGAGCCTGAAGCTGATACTGATGTGGCAGAAATTGCCGAAGAAGTGACAGAAGATGTGACTGAAGACGTTGCGGACTTCGAAGAAGTCGCCGAGCCTGAAGAGCCGGCCGAAGTGACCATTGAGTCCGGTGACACCCTTTATGACATAGCTGCACGCAATCGCCCGGCCACCAGTGTTTCGGTTGAGCAGACCATGCTGGCAATCCAGCGCGCCAACCCCGATGCTTTTATCAATAACAATATCAACATGATTCGTGTTGGTCAGGTATTACGGATCCCGTCGATCCAGGAAGTACAGAGCATTGATCAGGCTCAGGCGCTTAACCAGATAGCTTTGCAGAATCAGGCGGTCTCGGTTCAACCTCTTGCTTTCAGTGCAAATAACCCGGACACCAGCGCCCAGGGAAGCGATGAGCTGACTATTCTCAGTGGTGAAGACGGCAGCGATTCTCTCAGCGGTGACAATGACATGGCTGAAACGATTGCCGCGCTTGAAAATCAACTGGCGATCAGTGAAGAAAACCTGGATCGTGCCAGACTGGAAAATGCTGAGTTGACCGCGCGTTTTAACGAGCTTTCAGAACAGATCGACATTTTGCAGAACATCATTGCCATGCAGGATGAGCGTCTGGCACAGTTGCAGGCCGATTTGGCTGTCCGTAATGCAGAAGCAGCCCAGGCCGCTGCAGCGCAGCCAATAGTGGATACTCCGGCGCAGCCGCCCCAGGCTGATACTTCCCTGATGGGTAAATTGAGCTCCATTTTTGAAAATACCCTGGTTCTGGTTTCCAGCCTTGTGGCATTGATTCTCATGGTCGTTGGTTTCCTGGTTTGGCGCAGACAGGCCGCCCAGGATGCGATGGATGATTTTGATATCGACGAAACCGCCATGGCCGGTGACGTACCAGTGACTGTCGACATGGATGAGCCTGAAGGTGCCTCGGCGGGTTTTCTGGCTGCCCTGAAAGCCAGAATGTCCCGTAACAATGCAGATCATGAGTCGGTTGCTTTGGTCGCACAAGATGAGGAAGAAGCCGAACTCTCACTCGATGCTGCTCTGACTGATGAAAAGGGTGACGATACAGATGTGACTGAAACGGATTTTGAGCCTGCCGGATTAGCTGACACAGAAGTAAGTGAAGCAGCAGATGATCATCAAGACGACCTTAATCAAGATGATGAAGACGATGAGGAAGAAAGCACCGGCTTGTTAGGAAAGTTAAAAGCCCTGTTTAGACGTTCTTCAGACGACGATGAAACCGAAGACGACGATGATAGTGATCTGGCATATGACCCTGAGGACATGGATGACGACTCGGATGATGATGACCTGGATGATGATCCGGACGATTCAGATGACTATGAAGACGATGACGATGAGAATGACGATGAGGAGTCTTCCTATGTCGAGGATGATGACGAAGATGAATTCGGTGATCTGGATGACTTCGATGACCTGGATAGTGAGCATGAAGATGATGAAGACCTGCTCGAAAGTGAAGACAGTAGTGAGGAACTGGTAGCTGAGTCTGCCGATGCGCTACTGGATAAATTCCTGGATGAGGCAGATCTGGATGAGTCTGATGCGGTCGAGGAAGATGCCGCCGGGGAATATGACAAGACCTATCCCGAAGCTGCGCTGCAACCAGAGACACAGGAAGATCTCGAGCAAGATACCCCGTCAGACGATGAAGAGAATTTTGCTATTAGCGACTTTGATTCCCCCAATGAGCTCGATCTGGAAGATGAAGATGACTCAGAAGCAGAGATCCCAGCGGATTTATCCACAAAATTGAAAGACGATGCGTCGCCACAAACGTCAAATGTTGTGTCATTAGTAGAGGATATGGCTGATAGCGACGTGGAAGACGGTTCTGAAGCAGACGACGATGCTTTTGATTTTGGCAGCTTTACCCTTGATGACAATGACAAGTCTGAAACAGAGCCTCAAGCGAGTGAGACAAGTCTGGGGAATGAAAAGAGTGAGAAGAGTGAGGAGAGTGAGGAGCATGCTGAAGTAACTCTCCCAGAGGAGGCGTCAGCGGAAACCGAAGAAGACTCTACCGACCTTGAGTTTGCTCTGGATACAGCTCTTGATACCACTCTCGATAAAAGAAGGCCAGAGTCCTTGGGTGATGCTTCTGACATGGCTGAAGCAGAAGAAGATGTTGAGACCTTTGATTTCTCCCTTGACGACAAAAGTCCAGGCGATACCAATACCAATGACGCCAATAATGATGCAGAAGAGGACAACCCTGACCTTGAAAGCTTTGATTTTAATCTGGTGGATACCGCGCCAGGCACGGAGTCAGATGATGACAATGTCAAGTCCGAGCCTGATGACGTAGAGACCTTTGATTTTGATGTCAGTTCGATCTCTTCGTTTGAGGAAAGCCGTAAACCGGACGTATCAGATGCAGATGCGCCAATTCTCAATGAAGAAGTTAAAGACGACCTGGAAACCTTCGATTTTGACCTGGGTGAACTTGCCTCGAAAGATGAGCAGGATGCGGTGACGCTGGACGATGATGACATCGTAATCGAGGATCACGAGTCTGGCGGCAATTCCCTCGAATCATTGGCGGCTGCGCTGGGCCAGGTAGATGCAGAAGCGTCAGAAGAAGATTCGGATGTATCTTTGGCAAATGATAATGAATTCGATCTGGATGAGATCAATCTTGATGACAGTCTGTTTGAGATTGATGATGAAGATGATGCCCAGGAAACCGGTGACGAGCCTATCTCTGATCGCGATGAAGCATCAACCAAACTTGATCTTGCTGTTGCCTACGAGGCGATGGGAGATCTCGACGGTGCCAAGGAAATACTCAACGAAGTAGTTGCTGAAGGTAATGCCGAACAGATCGCAGAGGCAACAAAGCTTTTGCAGAAATGGTCTGATTCCTGAGTCCAGGACAGGCTTCCTTCAAGGTGACAGGTTCTTCCCCATTTCCCGCTGAGTCCAGCAGAATTGCCTTGGGCATTGAATACAACGGCAGTTGTTTCAATGGTTATCAGGCACAGAAAGACGACAGCGTTATAACTGTTCAGGAATCGCTTGAATCTGCCCTGGGCCAGGTGGCCGATCATCCCGTGACGCTGCATTGTGCTGGACGAACCGACGCAGGTGTTCATGCTACCGGACAGGTTGTGCATTTTGATGCGCGCTT
>JAUHWU010000046.1 GCA_030427065.1 Gammaproteobacteria bacterium
TTCGCTCAAACCCACAACTCATTTTGAGATTGCTTCCTTGAGATAAATAACCCTTCAGAACCAAGTGTCTGGGATGTTGCAACACACTGTCAACACACTATTTTCAATATCTGCATTATTTTTTTTGCAAAAATGAGTATCATTTTTAATAATGGATTCTCAAAAGTGAGAATCCATTTTTCACAGTGTTTATAACAAGTTAGAAGCCTGTACAAATTTCCCAACAGAGGATGAACCCTCCAGTGGACAATGAACTAATTACAGAAAGTTTTAATACCTGGCTGGTGATTCCATCATTGATCACCTCTTTTACTATTCTTGTTGTTGTTAGCTTTAAACGATGGAGAAAGTTGCTCTGGGAAAACAACCTGATAATCGGCCTTTTATTTTCTCTTCTGGCTTTAAATTTGCTGGAAGTACTTACATACGGAAATTTTCTCAATAATTACGAGATAATGCTAAAAATGTATTATGGTTTGGCGGCTTTTTCGGCTGCAGCATTTCTTTGCTTGAGTGAAGAGTTAAATCCACCTCAACTATTTACAAGAAAAAGTTTTCACTACTCTGTATTCTCAATAGCTTTTATTCTGATAATACTGATTTTCTTTTCTAACTTTCTGATTGAGGGGGCAATCCGAAACAATTACACGATTTCAAGAATCCCTGGGCAATATTACTGGGCATTTCTACTATTTGTTATTGGCTGCATCATTAGCGCCACTCTACTCATAACAAGAAGCATTCTTTTTGCGAGAAACCCGCTAGATAAGAAACGTAATACCGTAATCCTTATTTCGTTCTGCCCCATAATCCTATCTGTGATAATTATTCTTGTGCTCATGCAAATAGGCATCAAAATAAACTTATCTATATTCCTGCCTATAAGCACACTAATTTTCGTTATTGTTTATTTATTTACTGAAAACAGAAGCGATCTTTTCCGCTTTCTTGTGAACATTCCATTTTCAAGTGAAAGAGCAGCTTATAAAGAGATTAGTGAACGCGTGATTGAATATATCTCCAAAGCTCAGACTGATGAGAAACTATCGCTTAAGGAAATGATGGCCGAGATTGAAAGGACATTTATTAATAACGCGCTGGAAATAAAAGATGGAAATCATAATCTTGCAGCAGAACTATTGTCGATCTCCTTGAGCACGATTTATCGTAATAAGGAAAAAAATAAACCTGAAAATCCCTAAAGGTAAAATGATGGTGATATCCAATTACCTATTTATAGAATTTATCGCAAATCATATTTAATCCGTATTCAGACGAATTTAAACCCTTTCTTCCGATTCAGATACTCGCAAATATCCACTACTTCGGCATCGTAGCGGGTATTCTTATTCGCTGACAATTCGTAAAGGGCTAGTTCAGGCTCCAACGCTGGCCGGTATGGTCGGTGAGAAGACATGGCTTCCATGACATCGGCTACTGCCATAATTTTAGCCTCAGGCAAAATATCCTGATCCATCAAATCATCGGGATAGCCACTGCCATCCAGACGCTCATGGTGCTGGCGTACCATCTCTTTAACAGGCCAGGGAAAATCAATATCCTTGACGATATCGAAACCTACCTCGCTATGTGTCCTGATCATTGCTATTTCATAATTCGATAACTTTCCCGGTCTGTTAAGAATTTCCGCGGGAATATAAATTTTCCCGATATCGTAAATCAGGGCACCCATCTCCAGCCCGCGCAGGAAGCCTTTGTTCATCCCCATCTCTTTGGCGATTGCCAGTGAAAGTTGGGCAACGCGATTAACATGGCCGAAAGTCTAGGGTCACGTTTTTCGATAGTATTGGCAATGGCCTGAATGGTGGATTTAAGCGTCTTGCGCAGGCGCTTTTCATCCTGATTGTACCGATTCAAATCATGGTAGGAACCCACGTATCCTTTGATTCTTCCTCCATCGTCGAAAACAGCTCGTGCTTTCAGATAGATCTTTAGCTTCTTGCCTGCCTTTGTGACCCTGCAGGTTTCGCCCTCCCAGAACCCTATTTCATTGAGCGCCTGAATCGTCTCTTCCGGATTTGAGATTTCTGCCATTTTGGGGCATGACATTATGCTGATGGGCTTGTATTGAATCTCTTCAGACGTATAACCAAATAATTTAAAAAATGTCTGGTTGGCATAGATGATTCTGCATTCCTCATCCAGAAATAATGCAGCTTACGAAATTTGACGCATGGATTAAGTAAAAATTTCACTTTCGTCCTGACGATGTTTACGATCACAGATATCGCTATCGACTCCCCTGTAACCACAAAATTTTCCCTGATCGTTATAAAAAGCTTTACCGCTGGTTTCAATAAAGACCTTGTGCCCCTTTTTATGCAGGTTGATATTTTCAATAAGGTGAAGATGCCCGCGGGTTTTTACTATTTGCTTGCAGGTTTCAGAGATACGTTGCACCTCTTCCCCAGGCATATAATCGAAGGGGCTGGTACCAACCACTTCGTCCGGACTATAACCAAGAATCTTTTCTACCTGGGGACTGGCATAGGTATAAATCATTTTTTCGTCCACTTCCCAGAGCCAGTCTTCAGTGGATTCAATTAGAGTTTGATAACGCCCATGCTCAAGGTGACTCGAATAATCCAGAGAACCTGAATTATTAAAACCTGAAGGCTGCCGATTACCAGCCTTATTAATGGTGTCACTCATCCATAACCTCCTTATTGCCGAATTTCTCCATCAGTGGATATCGGCTTCCATCGTGGGGCTGCTCAACCCGAAATGCTATTGCAGAGAGCGCTTTTCATGTATTCCATAATGCCTGCAAGATGTATCAGGATATCACCAAATTTTCTAATGTAAAATTAAATGATTCCCGGTAATGCTTAAATCAGCACCATAGATTGGGAATGAAGACAGGAGTACTTGGCGAAAGGAATAAAAAAGAAGGGATGCGCAGAGCACCACTTTAAAGGATAAATTAAAGTCCCTGTTATTGTATTTGCAAATTAACCAACCAGCTTATGTGAAAGGTTTAGAAACCCTATGGAGCATGGCTCCCCTCTTTCACCAGTTATAGAATTAGCCAGGCAGTTTCTGACCAATTTTTTTTATCATCGATAAAGCCCAGATAACGCCATCCAAAGTTACTTTTATGCTACCCCAAAAACATAAACGCACTTTATCCCCAAAACTTAACGTCATGAAACTTTCACTTATGCGCAGTGCGCTACGGCTATAGGAGTTTTGCTTTAATAAAAAAGCCATGACAGGAAAATGATGGGCTGCAACCAGTGCCGCAATAAACAGAAACAACAGTCCGGGCAATACGGGGAGCAAGATACCCAATACACCCAGAGCCAGCAAGAACAGGATAAGTGCAAGGGCGGCCAGTTTGCCGGCTGTATATTTGATACTTGTCATCATTTGCTTTCAGGACCCTTAAAAGATGTATCGCTTGTGTTATGGAAAGCCGGGCTTCATGAATATTTATCGAATCAATTAATCGTAATACTAGTCGTAATAGTAGAACCTTTCATGACGGGATCCGGGTTTCACCGGGGCCAACAGGAAATAGAAGATCCAGGCAAACCATGATAGAAAAATAATGGCCAAAATCCAGGCCGCTTTTTCTCCCCCACTGGTGACCTCTGAGTCAGTAATCATGAGTATTGGCAACAGCCAGATAAAAAACACACCCGCCATGCACAACAAGGCGATACCGAAGCTAAGTATCGGGAGTAACGCAACACCCGTAATAACCAACATACAGAGCACTAAAAGGGTACAGATAACTTTCATTGTCGACTCCAATCGGAATTTAAACCAATTTTTTCTATTTACAGATTATATAAAGCGAGAATCATGCCAATTATTATAGATATATATATCATGTAGTTAGGCAGCACCGGATTCTTAGGTAGCGCCATATCGATTCATATTAACCACATGTTGGTAATATTTACCAACTCAAAAAATAGTTTGTATTTAATGCGTCAGCTAGGTGTAATAGCAACAATCTCATGATAAGGGTTAACGCAATGAAGCAGTGGCTGCTCACACGCAAGCAAGGTGTTCTCGACAAGTATCGGGCCGTCATCAGGGAAAAAGCCATTGACCAGGCCAAGGTAGAGATCGCTCTGGCCGGCAAGGAAGTCACTGACTACAACGCCGAGCAGCTGGAAATTATCGTCAAGGCCCAGGAAGACAAGATTATCCAGCGCTACAAAAACTCCACTCTGGTGGTTTTATTGTTAGCACTGGGAATCTATTAAGCGGAACCGCCTATGTATAATTTCCTGAAAATTGGCGCAGTCATTGTTACCGGGCGGTTTTTAAAACCGCGCTTTAACGGTCTGCTGGTTTTAATTACATTCTGGATTATTGTCCGCTTTCTGCATGCCGAGTACCTGAGTTATGTGTCTTTATCGGGTGACACCCAACATCTGATACTTGCATCTGTGATAAAAATTGCGCTCTATCTGCTGGCTTTTCTGCTTTATCTTTTTACAGTTGAGCGCAGAATATTAAAGCGCAGCGCTTCAGAAATCGAAGCAAGGCAGTTACAGAAACGAAAAGACGGAAAAGATGACGGTTTTGATTTTCTGAGACAAAAGAAAAAGCTGGACTCGCCAACCGACCAATTACTCAAGAAAAAATAATCTCTTTGAAACACGCGTCACATTAAATTTACAATAATCAGAGCACTGTCAATCAATGAGATAGAGATATAAACAGATAGTGAGACAACAAAACAATAGCAATATAGAAGGATCAGGCAATGAGCTGGCAACTGGCCGACACCCCCGACTGCATACCCGATAGCGAATGCGAACCAGTCACTCTGGTACTGACACCCAGCGCACGGGATATAGGTGCCTTTGAAGTAAAGCGTGCCCTGCCAGCCGCCAAGAAACAAATGATTGGCCCCTTTATATTTTTTGACCAGATGGGGCCTACTGTTTTTTCTGGCGACACCGCCATGGATGTGCGCCCCCATCCGCATATCGGGATTTCCACTATTACCTGGTTATTCGAAGGAGAGATACAACACAAAGACAGCCTGGGATTTGATCTTACTATCCGACCCGGAGAAGTGAACTGGATGACCGCTGGTTCAGGCATTGTGCATTCCGAACGCTCCCCGCAAAGCCAGCGCAAGGTCAATGCTGCATTGGGCGGCATCCAGGCCTGGGTCGCTCTGCCCAAGGAACGGGAAGAAATTGATGCGGCGTTTTATCATTATTCCGCCAACCAGATACCACACCTGGATCAGGACGGTATTCGTATTTCTCTGATTGTCGGCAGTGCTTTCGGACAGACTTCGCCGGTAAAAACCGAATGTCCTACCCTTTATGCAGAACTGAATCTGGCTTTAAATAAGACCTTTGTCATTCCTGATGTCGCCGAAGAAAGAGGGCTTTATATTTACTCGGGCGAACTGGAAATAGCAGGCTGCACTTTCACTGCAGGATCCATGCTGGTATTAAAACAGGGTATGGCTGTTCAGATCAGGGCGACACAGACAGCCAAACTGATGCTGCTTGGCGGTGATACACTAGAAGAGCCCAGGTACCTGTACTGGAATTTTGTTTCAAGTCGCAAGGAGCGTATTGAACAGGCCAAAAATGACTGGCGTGGGAATCGATTTCCCCGCGTCCAGGGCGATGACGAATATATTCCTCTTCCGGATTAACTCGCTCTCCGTTTGAACGTTAGTAATTACAGAACAGTAAGTTAAAGAGTCAATCAGACACAGCCCTCACAGACGTCAACACTCTCTATTTTTATTCCTATTATTTTTCTTTTGGCTCGCTTTTGGAGCCGGTTTTTTCAAGCTCTTTTTGGCCGAGGGTTTCGTCCATCGCATGACACAGGGTTTTTAATATCTCTATCCTGGCTACTTTTTTATCATTACCGGGAATCAGCGACCATGGTGCAAACTCCGTACTGGTATGAGCCACCATATCATTTACGGCCGCCTTGTAAGCATCCCAGCGCTCGCGATTGCGCCAGTCTTCATCGGTTATCTTGTGTTCTTTCCAGGGGGTTACTTCACGCTCCTTGAAGCGACGCAGCTGCTCATCCTTACCCAGGTGAATCCAGAACTTCACGATGCTAATGCCATTTTCACACAGCTGTTCTTCAAAGTGATTAATTTCGCTATAGGCTCGCTTCCATTCTGCTTCTTTAGCAAATCCCTCTACCCGCTCCACCAGAACACGGCCATACCAGGATCGATCATAAAGCGACAGATAGCCAGCCAACGGAATGTGCCGCCAGAAGCGCCAGAGATACTGATGCGCCTTTTCTTCATCGGTTGGCGCCGCTACTGAAATTACTTTATACAGGCGTGCATCAATTGCCTGCGTCACGCGCCTGATAGCTCCGCCTTTACCTGAAGCATCCCAGCCCTCAAAGACAGCGACGACAGATTTTTCCTCATGATGGGTCTTCCAGGCAAGATCAAACAGTCTGGCCTGGTAGTGTTTTAATTGTTCGTTATATTCTTTTGTAGTCAGAGTTTTTGACAGATCAACATGATCCAGAATGGTTATCCTGTTGGCGTCCAGATCATCGGTAAGATGAGTAACCGCAACTTCCTCATGTTGTTCGCAGCTTTCAATAGCATCCCTTTGCTTTTCCTCTCCCAACTTCTTTTCCATCGCATTCAGGAGGATCTGTCCGACAGTGATATCCCGATAACGCCGATCACTGGCCTCAATTAAATGCCATGGGGACTGACCTTTATCGGTAATACGAATAGCACACTCGGAGACGCTGGCAAAATCATCGTATTGCCTGGAAAACTTTTGCATCAAAGGAGACTTCTTGATTTTCATTTCAAGAATATCCTTGTCTTTTTTTACCTGCTTCTCTACCTCATGTTTCGGCAAATGGAACCAGAACTTGATAATGAGCGCATCATCCTGAACCAGCATGCGCTCAAATTCGACAATACGCCGCAGATCTCTTTCAAAATCCCCTTCATCAATTTTGTCAAAGACGCGATCAATAATGGGATGGGTATACCAGGACCCGAACATGATCCCCAGAGTTCCCCGTGCTGGTAGCGTACGCCAGAAACGCCAGTATTTTGGCCGCAGGCGCTGCTCATCGGTTTCTTCCCAGAACGCATTGGTATTAATATCGCGAGTATCCAGCCACTCACTCAGGCGATTTACCACCTCGCCTTTACCAGCCCCTTCCACACCGGAGACAATAATAATCACAGAGGAATTGGAGTTCTTGAGCGCCTGCTGGGCTTTCAGCAGACGTGTATGCAGATCAGGTTCGATGGCCTGAAATTCTGCTTTGGATAATTTTCTACCCAGTTCTGCAGCTTCAAACATGCCGGCATCCTGTTAAATGCTTATATTCATTCGCCGAACGTAAGCTTACATTACATGCATGCGAGCGTGATTGACTCTGATCAATTTTCAACAAAGTTCTGCCACTTAAACGCCAGTAATATTTTTAATCTTTCTTAAGAAAACTGCTAATAAGATCGACCGGCAATGGAAACACGATTGTGGAATTTCCTTCACCGGAAATTTCCGTCAAGGTCTGCATATAACGCAGCTGGATTGCCTGAGGAGATTCGCCAAGTACTCGTGCAGCGGCGACTAACTGCTCGGACGCTTCGAACTCACCTTTGGCATGAATAACCTTCGCACGTCGTTCCCGTTCTGCTTCAGCCTGCTTCGCCATGGCCCTGATCATACTTTCATCCAGATCAACGTGTTTCAATTCAACATTGGTAACCTTGATCCCCCAACTATCAGTTTGCTCATCCAGAATCTTCTGAATACCAATATTTAACTGCTCGCGACTAGCCAACATCTCATCAAGTTCATGCTGACCCAAAATGGAGCGCAGTGTGGTCTGCGCCAACTGGCTTGTTGCCTCGAAATAATTTTCGACCTGAATAATTGCTTTTTCAGGATCAATAACACGAAAATAGATAACTGCATTGACCTTAACCGAGACATTGTCACGGGAGATTACATCCTGGGTGGGCACATCAAAAACCACGGTACGCAAATCAACCTTTACCATTTGCTGGATCACCGGAATAATCAAAATCAATCCCGGACCTTTCACAGTCTGAAATTTTCCCAGAAAGAAAACAACAGCGCGCTCGTATTCGCGCATGACATTGATGGCAGCAAACAATAACGCTGCAATAAGCATCAGTAAAACTATTAAATACATATTCATGAGTATTCCCCCTTTCCAATGAGCCCCTGTTTAAGCAGATAACACATCAAGCCTTGGTCACCACCAGCTCAAGACCATTGACCGCCTTGATCTTAACTTTATCTCCTTTTTGTAACGGGGTGTCTGTGACAGCCTGCCACAATTCACCCTCAACTTTCACCATACCTGAATCTGTAAAATTGTCGATTGATTCTCCGGTCTGTCCGACAAACATCTGAATACCTGATACCGGTGCCTGACGCCTGACTCTGACAAAGATTCTCATGGTCATTATCAACAACAACGCTGCTGCGGTAATAACGGCGGAAATCATTGGTAGCGAAACACGATACACACCCAGTTCAGTATCCACCAGGATAATAGAACCAATGACAAATGAAGTTATCCCTCCTATCCCCAATATTCCGAAACTGGGAATAAAGGCTTCCGCTATTATCAGGATAAGGCCAAAAATAATCAGCCCCAGACCGGCATAATTTATTGGCAATAGTTGCAAGCCATAGGCTGCCAGGAAAAGACAGATTGCCCCTGTGACTCCGGCAAAACCAAATCCCGGATTATAAAATTCAATAATCAGACCATAGGCACCCAACATGCCAAGAATCAGGATCAGGTTGGGATCGGTAATCACCTTGAGAAACTGCGAACGCCAATCAGGGCTATCAATCTGTAGTACCTTCCCCGCAGTTGCCAGTACCATCAGGCGACCATCGACCATGACTTCAAGTCCATCCATCTGCAACAACAGGTCGTCCAGATCTTCAGCAACAATATCGATCACATTCATGGCCAGCGCTTCTGATCCTGGCAGGGTAGCCGCATCAGTCACTGCAGACACAGCCCATTCGGCGTTACGACCTCGTAGCTCAGCCAGACCTTTTATATAGGCCGTAGCATCATTCATTATCTTGCGTTCCATCGCCGTCGAGCCTGTTTCGTCAGACTGGGAGAACTCCGGTGTATCACTTTCTTCCGGTGTTTGGCCTGGCATGGAAGGCAGGCCAATCTGAACCGGTGTCGCTGCTCCCAGGTTAGTGGCAGGCGCCATGGCCGCAACGTGACTGGCATAGAGAATATAGGTTCCTGCACTGGCTGCGCGGGATCCCTGGGGATAAACATAAGTGGCCACGGGAATCTCTGATTCCAGTATCGCCTGGATGATATCGCGCATAGCCAGATCAAGACCGCCGGGGGTATCCATGGTAATAATCGCCATGTAAATCCCTTCCTCACTTGCTTCTGCCAATCCCCGTTGCAGGTAATCACTGGTGGCAGGACCGATTGCACCGTCGATGGAAAAGACACGGATCATGTCACTACTGACACTACTTCCCTGTTGCAGTTTTGCTGCCGTTGGTATCACAAGCAAGATCACAGCCAGTATGAATAGGAAAAGTGGCATGAATTTATTACTTAAAATGGCAACTGTTTTCATTGCTTGTCCTGCCCCCCTGTAGATGTTCTGCAATGGTAACTGCCTGACCTGATCCAACAATAACAAGTCAAACACACTTATAACAAAGCTAGAACCTTGTTACCAGTCAGGAAGACAGAGTGCTTACTATTTCTAACCGTTTGGTCCGATAATATTTCAACCAGCCAAGTGCAAGGAAAATAACCGCGAGGAAGGGAATAGCTCCAAGGTTGACTATCTGCCAGCCAAATGCATTTTGCAGAGCGCCGGAAGACAGTGAACCAATAGAGACAGTGGAAAAGATAACAAAATCATTTACCGCCTGGGCCTTGTTACGCTCATTACTGTGATAGGTTTCAGTCAGCAAAGTTGTTGCCCCCACAAACAGAAAGTTCCAGCTCAGACCAAGGCTCGTTAACGCGACAAGAAAGTGAAAATAACTGCTTCCAGCCAGATTAATCACTATCGCGCAGGCGGCAAAAACAGCACCAAAAAACATAATTCTCAGTACCCCGAAACGTACAATTAAATTACCGGTAAAAAAAGACGGCGCAAACATCGCCATCACATGCCACTGGATAACAACAGCGGTATCATCAAACAGGAATGACGCCTGGTTCATGGCAAGCGGTGTTGCGGTCATAATGAATGACATAATGGCATAGCCCAGCATCCCGCAAATTAAAGCCACGATATATTCAGCCTGACAAACAATTTCTTTTATTGGCCTGCCGCTATCGCCAGCGGGTAAATTTCTGCGTCCTTTGTCTTTGATATCAAGAAAACTCAGCACAGCAAAACTGCCCAGATAAAGAACAATAATCGCCATATAACTGCCGGCAAACTCGGCATTCGCGATCCACTGACGACTGGCTTTTGCCAATGTTGGTCCGGCAATAGCGGCTATCACCCCTCCGAGCATGGTGTAGGAAACTGCCTTGCTTTTATACGCCAGTTCCACACTGTCTGCTGCAGTGAAGCGGTAATAGTTGCCAAAACCATTGAACATGCCAACCAATGCCGTGCCAGACACGAACAACCAGAAACTGCCATTAACAATAGCGGTACTGGCTAACAGGCCTCCCCCGATACCAAAACCACAGGCAATCTGAAATGCGGCCTTGCGGCCTATTTTTTCCATAAGCATGGCGGCTGGAATACTGGTACACATGACTGCAATAAACTGAATAGCCAGCGGCAACGTCGCCAGGGATTTGTCTTCGGCCAGGTTATAGCCCACCAGAGCTGCAGTGGCGACAATCAGGGAATTACAACTCATCATCAGCGCCTGGGCCACTGACAACAAGGGAACATTACGATGGTAAAATTTCAAATAAAATATCCTGAAAATGGTGCCGTATTATTTTCCTGTCCTGAAATCAGGGAAAGGTAATCGCTGCAGCGCCATTAAAACGCCCTGCCTTTAAATCAGCTAATGCCTCATTAGCCCTGGACAAAGGGTAGGCCTTCACCTGTGTATGAATCCTGGTCTTTGCTGCCAGGGACATAAATTCAATGCCATCCTGGCGTGTAAGATTAGCTACCGAACAGATCGTGCGCTCTCCCCACAACAAGTCATAATCAAACGAGGGTATCGGGCTCATGTGAATGCCAGCACACACTACGATACCGCCTGGCCTGACCAGCGCCAGCGCGCGCGGAACCAGCTCCCCTGCCGGGGCAAAAATAATAATAGCGTCCAACAAGGTATCGGGTGTGTCGGCAGCGCTACCAGCCCAGCTTGCCCCCAGCTTACGTGAAAAATCCTGAGCCGCACTGTCTCCCTCCCGGGTAAAAGCAAAAATACGATCGCCCTGACCAAGAGCAAGCTGAATCAGAATGTGAGCACTGGCACCAAACCCCATCATACCGAGTTTAAGTGGCTTGCCCATCAATCCTGTTCCTGCCAACCGATAAGCTCGAAAGCCAATAAGTCCGGCACATAGAAGGGGTGCAACCTGTAAATCCGGATAATCCTGTGGTAATGAAAAACAATAGTGATGGTCTGCCGTACAATACTCTGCAAACCCCCCATTAATCTGGCAGCCGGTATACCGTGCATCAGCACACAAATTTTCTTTTCCGCTCAGGCAAAAGTCACAATGCTGACAACTGTAGCCCAGCCAGGGAATCCCGACGCGCTGACCAATACTAAACTGCGTAACCAGACGTCCGATGTCTTCCACTACTCCCACCACCTGATGTCCGGGTACGATGGGATAGTTAGTCTGGGAAAGCTCACCATCAAGTACATGCAGGTCGGTCCGGCAGATCCCGCAAGCCAGTACACGCACCAGAAGCTGATCATCATCGGGTATGGGCTTGTCCAGTTCTGTTGGCACCAGCGCTGAACCGGGACTTTTCAGTAGCATGGCCTGCATGGCTTGTTACTCCCCTTTGATAAAGTCCAGCTAGATCAAGAACTGGGTAGGTTCGGAATAATTAAGACCATGAGCCTGGGCTACGGCCTTGCAGCAAACATGCCCGGCATGAACGTTGAGTCCGGCCATAAAGCCCTCGTCTTTGGCTAGCGCCTGCTGCCAACCTTCATCCGCCAGCAACAGAATATAAGGCAAGGTGGCATTATTCAGGCCAAAGGAAGATGTGCGAGGTACGACCCCCGGCATATTCGCCACACAGTAATGCACAACACCATCGACCACAAAGGTGGGATCAGAATGGGTGGTGGGGCGAGAGGTTTCAAAACAGCCGCCCTGGTCGATAGCCACATCCACCACCACCGATCCCGGCTTCATGCGGCTGATGATATCCCGGGTGAGCAGTCTTGGTGCTGCTGCACCGGCCACCAGAACCGCCCCAATTACCAGATCTGCCTCCAGGGCATATTTTTCAATACTGGCTTTATTGGAGAAGACACAATGGACGCGGCCGGCAAAATTATTATCCAGCTCCCTCAAGCGCGGCACACTTTTATCCAGGATAGTTACCTGGGCCCCCATACCCTTGGCAATATAGGCGGCATTTTCGCCGACAATACCACCGCCAATAATCAGCACATGGGCCGAGTCCACGCCAGGCACGCCTCCCAACAAAATACCGGCTCCGCCATTATCCTTTTCCAGGCAACTGGCACCTGCCTGAACGGCCAGGCGTCCGGCAACCTCACTCATGGGGGCCAACAGTGGTAATACACCGTCAGGGGTATAAATGGTTTCATAGGCGATAGCGGTAACACCGGATTTCATCAAGCCTTCGGTCTGGGGCAGGTCAGGGGCCAGGTGCAGATAGGTGAACAGAACCTGTCCCTTTTTCAGCATCGCGATTTCCTGAGGCTGCGGTTCCTTCACCTTAACGATCATTTCAGCCTGCTCAAAGACTTCACTGGCTGTTGCCACAATCTGCGCACCGGCTGCACGGTAATCATCATCGTTCAGTCCAATACCCTCACCCAGACCGGACTGCACTATGACCTGATGGCCATGATGGGTCAGCTCAAGCACACTGGTAGGCACCATACCTGCCCGGTATTCGTTATCTTTTATTTCCTTCGGGACACCTACGATCATCTTTTTCTCCAGACTGGTTTAAACAGCGTAAACTCAATACTGCTTTTTAACATGACTCATAACTCTTTTTTAACATGAATAGTTATGGGACTGAAAACTAATTATTACTTTCCTGTTTACGGGAACTGAAGGCAGACTCATGGCAAAGTGATAACCCTGGCAAGAGTGCTGTTATTACCCGTCACAATTTACGCATACTCATGGTGAGACCACACATAACCCGGGCCTGTTCGCCAAGACTTGAGCTTAACGGTTTTGAGCGTATGCTGTCCAAGAACACAGTCAATTCAAGCAGAAACCCGGGGAGAAAAGATGAACTGGAAAATGATTGTCGGGGTAACGGCCCTGATTTTGATGGGTATCTTTGTACTTCAGAACATGGAGGTGGTTAGCGTGGAATTCCTGGTCTGGAGCCTGCAGGCTTCACGGGTCATCATCTATTTATCCATTTTCCTGATTGGCGCAGTAGTCGGCTGGCTCTGGAAATCCATTACCCTGCACCATAAATAACAATCCATCGTCCTGACCTGCCATAACAACCGGCCATCGCGGCATCAGGGCAAAACATAGCGGAATGGTTATTGCATCGCAGATCTAGGCTATCCAACAATAAACTATACTGCCGATGGAACTTATTGAATTATCAGAAATTTTCCCTTACTGGCTGGTACCCTGGCTCGTCAGTGCCGCCTCTTTATGTGTCATGCTGATACTCAAGCGGGTCATTTTAGTGCGCCTGGAATACACCCTTGCCAGCGACACTCCAGACGGTAGACAGCTGCTGATCAGGTCTGCCAATACACCGCTGACAATGCTCATCATTGCCGCTAATGTTTTGCTACTGGTTTATTTACTGGCTGAGTTTCAGGTCGCACTGGATACTATCGATATATCCAATTCTCTTTTTACCAAGGCAATACTGATCATTGCCATCATCCTTTTCACTGATCGTTTTACTCTCGGGCTGTTCAATCGCTACACCAGCCAGTCAGAGACTCTCAAGAACAATCGAACGCTTGTAAAGGGTACCATACGAATAATTATCTACGTTATTGGGCTGCTGGTATTACTGGGTACACTGGGCATTTCCATCACCCCCATTGTTGCCTCGCTGGGGATTACCTCCCTCGCTGTGGCTCTCGCGCTGCAACCGACTCTGGAAAATTTCTTTTCCGGTTTGCAACAGGTGATGGACAAACCGATTCGCGTTGGCGATTTCATTGAACTGGACTTCGGTGAGCAGGGCTTTGTCGAAAAAATAGGCTGGCGCTCCACCTGGATAAAAATGCTTCCCAATAACATGGTTATCATGCCAAACAGCAAGCTCTCTCATTCCAAGCTGATTAATTATTTTTATCCGCAAAAAGAACTGTCTGTACCGGTTGAAGTCAGCGTGCATTACCAGTCAGATCTGGAGCAGGTGGAACGGGTCACCCTGGAAGTGGCACGAAAAATTCTCAAAGAACATGAATGGGGAGTTACCGAGTATCAAACCTTTGTGCTTTTTCATACTTTTGATAATTCCAGCATCAACTTTACGGTAATGCTCAGAGCAAAAGAATATTTCAATCGTTTCTGGGTAAAGTCGGCGTTCATCAAGGCCCTGCATAAACGTTATGCCGAGGAGGGTATATCCATTCCGTTTCCCATAACTGCAATCAATCTGGAACAGGAAGATGCCGGCAAGTTTTTCAGCTTGAAACCCGAATGAAATAAAAAGAAACGCAGAGTCATTCTGCATACAGCAAGAAAATCACTATAGCTACTCCATAGGTAAAGGTAATCGAAAATGGTATCAATGATATTAAAAGAAAAACTTATCCTGGCCTTTTTGCGCTCTCTAAAAAAGCCGTTACTCACACTTGTGTTGCTCTGGGCGACAACCCTGTCCGCATTGAGCAGTGCCCAGGAGCTTCCCTCCATAGAAGACAAAGTAGCCAATATGACGACTATGGAAGGTTACTTTAACCTCTACTGGGATGATGCCACTGGCAATATGTACTGGGAAATTGACAAACTTGATACCGAGTTCATGTATCTGATTTCCATGGGCTCCGGCCTGGGCTCCAATCCCATTGGCATCGACCGTGGACAGTTGGCTGGCACCTATATTCTGACCACCAAACGGGTCGGCCCCAGGGTATTGCTGATGGAGCCTAATTACCGCTACGTAGCCAATAGTGAAAACGAACTGGAAAGACAGGCTGTGGTAGACGCATTTGCGCCATCCGTCCACTGGGGCTTTGATGTTGTTGCCGAGACTGACAATAGCGTGCTGGTAGATGCCAGCGACTTTTTCATGCGTGATGCCCGCGATGTCATTGGCACCGTCGCCAGTCGCAACCAGGGCAATTTCAGTCTGGACAAAAGCCGTAGCGTATTCTACCTGGATGCGACCAGGACCTTCCCCGAGAATATCGAAGTGGAAGTTATGCTGACCTTTACAAGCAGCAATCCCGGCAATCTGGTGGAAGGTGTCGCAGCAACCGGTAATGCCATTACCCTGCGCCAGCACCATTCCATGATCAAGCTGCCGGATGATAATTACAAGCCTCGCCTGGCCGATCCCCGCATTGGCACCAATGGGCCCACTGTTCAGGATTACAGCAGCCCCATTGGGGAAGACCTGCAGGTTCGCCTGGTAGCCAGGCATCGTCTGGAAAAAAAGGACCCGACAGCCGCGCGCTCAGAAGCCGTTGAACCGATTGTTTACTATGTGGACTCCGGCACACCGGAGCCCATCAAAAGTGCCCTCATTGAAGGGGCCAGCTGGTGGAATCAGGCCTATGAAGCAGCCGGTTTTATTAACGCTTTCCAGGTCAGGGAATTGCCGGAAGGTGCTGATCCCCAGGACATTCGCTACAACATGATTCACTGGACCCATCGTCGCACCCGTGGCTATTCCTATGGCTACGGTGTCACCGATCCGCGTACCGGCGAAATTATCAAAGGCAATGTCAATCTTGGCAGCCTGCGCCTGCGTCAGGACTACCTGCATGGCCAGGGACTGATCCCCGGATTTGAATATCTGGAGGCCGTTGCAGATAACAATTCAGCCTCGGTGAATATGGCTCTTGATCGGGTACGCCAGCTATCTGCCCATGAAGTCGGTCATACCCTGGGGTATCCCCACAACTATCTGGGCAACACCTTCGATCGTGAAACCGTCATGGACTATCCTGCCCCGCTGGTGGAAATTACCGACGACGGCAAGATCGATTTATCCAATGCCTATGTCCAGCGTATTGGAGAATATGACAAGCTGGCCATTCGTTATTCCTACGAACAGTTCCCTCCCGGTGCAGATGAAGCCGAAGAGCTGGCCAAAATCGTTCAGGAAAGTCTGGATAGCGGCTATATATTTATGGCCCATACCAACAACAACTTCATTGGTGCGGGTCACCAGTACGCCGGCGTCTGGGATAATGGCGCCAATCTGGTAGACCATTTGAAACATGAAATTGAAGTGCGCCGCATTGGTCTGGAAACTTTCGGTGAATCAGTGATTCGCAATGGAGAAGCCATGTCCTCGCTGGAAGAAGTGCTGATGCCACTGTATATGCATCATCGCTTCCAGCTCAATTCAGCCGCCCAGAGTATTGGCGGTGCAGATTATCGTAATGCGGTCAGAGGAGATGGTCAGGTTCCGTTCACCATCATTGATGGCGAAGAACAGCGTGATGCCCTGGAAACCGTTCTTTCTACCTTGAGCGTGGATTTCCTGACTCTGCCCAAAGATATAGTCAGCATGATCCCCCCACCCGCTTACAGGCATGGCCAGGGCGAGCAGTTTCCCGGCCGTACCGAATTACTGTTTGATCCCCTCGGCGCTGCCGAAGGCTCCGCCAGTCTGTCAGTGAAACAGATCCTGCATCCGGCCCGTATGGCCCGACTGGTGGCTTATGGAAGCATGGGCGATTACCCCGATCTTGAAGAAGTCATTGATCGTCTGCTTGAAGTGACCTGGGGCGCTGACGTGCCTGATGATGATTACGAGAAGCAGATACTGCATGTTGCCCAGACCGTAACGGCGAATGAAATGATGGTGCAGGCCCGCAATGCCGAAAGCTCCGGCGCAGTCAAAGCCGTGCTGGCGGACCGTCTTAATAAACTGGCTACCCGACTGGAGCGCCAGCGCAATGCCAGCGCCCATCAGGCGTCGATGGCCGCGGATATTCGCCGCTGGCAGCAAAACCCGGAAAGCGTTCCTGGTCCTGCGCTGCAGTTACCCGCGGGCGATCCAATCTAGACACCGGAATGCCGCTGGCATGAATGGATGCAAGGAGAAAAACACATCAAGACTTACATAAAATATCTGCTGTTTTTTTCCTTCTGTATTGCCCTGCCCTTAACCGGGCAGGCGCAGTCCAGCACCGCTTCCGCCGTGGCGCAATGGCGCCAAAGCCACGAACGGGAAATAATTGAGGAGTATCTGGAGCTACTCAGCATTCCCAATGTCTCGCGCAATGGTGAAGATATCAGTGCCAATGTGGTCAAAATTACAGCCTTGTTTGAGGCACTTGATTTCGACGTTAGTACCTCCGCAGAAAGTAATCCCGAGGATGCCAATGCGCCCTTGATCATTGCCACTAAACTGACAGCGAATGCCGCCGGCACTCTGCTGTTCTACATCCATTATGATGGCGTTCCGGTTACTCCCGCTTTGTGGTCTACCTGCCCCCCTTTCCAGCCCTGCATCGCAAATGACGGCGAGGTAATCGAGCTGACTGACAACATTCAGTCATTTGATCCGCAATGGCGAATTCACGGCCGCTCGGCTTCAGACGACAAGGCTCCCATCATGTCCATGGCACAGGCCATCAAGGCCCTGGCAGCCACTGACCAGACACCCGCCTGGAATATCGTGCTGTTGCTGGATGGTCAGGAAGAATCCGGTTCAGCAAATTTCAGACGCTACCTTTCCGAGCATGGCGATTCTCTGCAGGCTGACCTTGCCATCACCCTGGACGGACCACGACATCCAAGCACCCGGCCCACCATGTATTACGGTGTCAGGGGCGGCGCCTCGTTACTGGTGAAAGTGCATACGGCGCAACAGCCCCTGCACAGTGGCAATTATGGTAACTGGGCGCCGGACCCTTCGGTATCCCTGGGCAGATTGCTGGCCAGCATGAAAGATGAAAATGGTCGTATCACTATAGACGGGTTTTACGATCAGGTTACGCCACTGACGTTTAATGAACTGCAGGCACTGGACAGCATTCCCAACATAGAAAACGAACTGCTGGTAGAGTTTGGTATTGCCGAACCCGAGCAGGCCGATACCCGACTTGAAGCCAAGCTGAACCTGCCTACCCTCAACATATTGGCAATGGATTCCGGTGGCGGCCTGAGTGCCCCGGGCATAACTGCCATTCCTGCTTTCGCCCAGGCCCGCATTGCCATGCGCCTGGTTCAGGGCATTGATCCTGTTCAGCAACAGGAAAAGGTCATCGCTCATATTCGGGCGCAGGGTTTTCATGTCATTGAAAATCGCGAACCCAGTGCCAGTGAACGCCTGCAATATCCGCGTCTTGTCAGTGTCAGTTATACAGGCGGTCGCGCAGCTGTGCGTGTGCCTTTTGGTCACCCGCTCACTGATGCCGTGGCGAATGCCATCAGTCTGGATGGCATCAGGCCAGCACAACTGCCTACCCTTGGTGGCGGTTTGCCGTTCGGCGACTTTGCCGAAGGACTGGATATGCCTACCGTGGGTGTTGCCCTGGTGAACCATGACAACAACCAGCATGGCCCGGATGAAAACCTGAAGATACAAAATCTCTGGGAGGGTATTGAAATACTTAGCCGCATCCTGACAATGCCTGCGCCGTAATCATGAATTAGCACGGGAGTAATAAATGCCAGCAAAAAATTACAGGGTCACCGGCAAACTGGCTGTGATTGGTATTCTTACGGCGCTGAATCTGTCATGCGCAGAAGAATCCCCGAATACTGCTGCCAGCCCTGCCCTCCTCTTTACAGTCGAAGCCGAAAGCGCCAGTACTGCTGAACTGGTGAGCAGGCTTGATCTTGAGAGATATAAAACCACCATTAAGAGCCTCAGCCAGTTTGGTGACCGACGTCAGGGCACTACCCGTAATCAACTGGCGGTAAACTGGATTGAAGAACAGTTAGTTTCCTATGGCTGCAGTAATATAGAACGCATAAGCTATGACTATTCCTCTACCCCAAGAGCGTCCCGTACCCGTCCAACCACCGCCGAATTAAATGCGGACTTAATGACCCAAACAGGGGGCGAAGCCGGACGCAATGGCAGCGGTCCCGGTGGCAGTTCAATTTTTGGCTATCGTGTTGCTACCGGCGTGAATCGTGATCTGGAAGCGCAACCCGATGAACGCATTCGACAATTAAATGCCGAGCAACCCACCGACGGTGAGCGACAGGAAGTGTACTGCACCAAGATTGGCACCAGTCATCCTGATGAAATGTATATCGTCGGCGCGCATATGGATGGGCATGGTGTAAACGAAGCGGTAAACGATAATGCCTCAGGAACAGCACTGGTGATGGAACTGGCGAGAATCCTTAGCGATCCTGAAGTTGAAACCCAACGCTCCATCCGCTTTGCCTTCTGGAACAATGAAGAAACCGGACTCAATGGCTCCAAAGCCTATGTTGAACAGCGCCAGGCAATGCAGGGTATTGAAAGCCCTGCAGGCTCAGGACTTTACCCGGAGCCACGTTGGCTGGGCATGATCCAGCACGACATGATGTTATGGGATCATGGTGCACCACGTGCCGACGGCACGGTGAATCCGGAGCAACGGCCTGAGGCTGATATTAATATCGAGTTTCAGTCTGCGTCTGACCTGGTAAACGAATCCATGGCACTGGCCTTTGCTTTCAAGGCAGCGGCGGATGCCTATAACACCGACTATCCCGCCACCGTCGGCCCCCATATGACCAACACCGATTCAACCTCGTTTATGAACATCGTTCCTTCAATAAGCCTGAGAGAAAACGAACGCGGCACCCACACTGGTGGTGGCTGGAATCCCACCTGGCATACGCCACTGGATGTATGGACCACTTTTTCCGACAAGGATTTTCGCCTTGGACTCAATGCAGCACAAACGACCCTTTCGGCTATTGCGCAGTTATCCGGGGCCAGCGTTAATGAATAGAAAACCCATCACCACATTAGTGACGCCCGCCAGTTCCCGATTACGGGGCCTGCTGGTCAGCGCGCTGCTTGCAGTGCAAATAGCTCTCGCCATCCACCCGGCTATAGCCCAGCAGTCCCCGGGTGCAGAATGGCCTTACTACGGCGGCGACCAGGGCGGAATGAAGTATTCGCCGCTCTCCCAGATCAACCAGAACAATGTCGAGCAGCTCGAACTTGCCTGGCAATGGCAGCCCAACGAGAAGCCGCTGCCGGAGTTCCGCACGCGGCCCGGCGCCTTCCAGGCCACGCCCCTGATGATCGAGAACGTGCTTTACCTGAGCACGCCGTACAATCGCGTGGTCGCCCTCGATGCCGACAGCGGCAGGGAACTCTGGGCCTTTGACCCGAAGGCCTATGAAGCGGGAATGCCCTCGAGCGGTCAGGGATTCGTGCATCGGGGCGTCGCCGCATGGCACGACGGCGACGAGCTGCGTATTTTTATGAACAGCGGCCACCACCTGTACTGCCTGGACGCGAAGACCGGGGCACTGGTCACGACCTTCGGTGACCAGGGAGCCATCGATCTCGGCGAGGGCTTGATATGGGAGATCAACAAGGACCACTACGCGAATACCTCGCCGGCGGTCGTCTACAAGGATCTTGTTATTCTCGGCAATGGTC
>JAUHWU010000199.1 GCA_030427065.1 Gammaproteobacteria bacterium
GGCATGTAGGTCGGATAAGGCCGCAGGCCGTCATCCGACGCAAGTGAAAAGTGTGGCTGTTGCTAAAAGGCTAAATTCCAGGCAAAAAAAACCCGGATCTTTTGAATCCGGGCTTTTGCGTTAATCCGGTTGTGCCGGACTACTAACATTTTTTCTATATCTTCAAAACTATCACTGCTGAAACGATGTTTTTATTGTGCTTCTGGTGAGTCAGGCACGTCTTCGGCAGCAACAACTGTGCTGTCTTCCTCGGCCTCGATGATGCCATCCGGAGAAGAACCTGTGGCAACGATAGCCAGTTTGATTTCAGTGCTCACTTCCGGGCTCAGCATAACGGTGATATCGTATTCACCGACATGCTGCAAGGCACCTTCAGGTAATTCGACTTCACTCTTGTCGATTTCAAAACCACCGGCAGTGGCTGCATCAGCGATTTCGCGTGTGCCTACAGAACCGTAAAGCTTCCCTTCATCACTGGCATTCACTTCAATAGTGACCAGGATGCCGGCAAGCTGTGCAGCGCGCTTTTGTTCGCCTTTCATTTTCTCGGCGGCAGCTTTCATCAGCTCTTCCCTGCGCACTTCAAACTCGGCAATATTTGCCTTGGTGGCACGAATTGCCTTTGAAAAAGGAAACAAATAATTGCGGGCATAGCCAGCCTTGACAGTGACATGGTCACCCACATCACCGATTTTGCCCATCTTTTCTAATAAAATGACTTCCATCTTATACCTCGTTATACCTGTTCAATTCTGTTCAAAAAAAATGCTGCTCAAAAAAATCGTGTTGATGCCCGTTTGTTCTGTTTCATGCTCCGGGTTTGCCGGAGTTGTCCAGGCGTTTTCGCAAGTCCAGTACACTGTCTGCCAGCCCCAGCATGATAACTGCCGGTGCCATCATCAGCAGCGTCAGATAAACCATCACCAGCCAGGCAACACCGCCCCCTTTTTTGGCGACGGTGTAATGGGCTATTGATAGTCCCGCAATCATTGGCCCAACGCTAAACAGCGGAAGCCAGAGTTCAAATGGCGGTATATCCAGCAATGCTGCCAGGATCAATGCCATCAGGGCTATCATTACCCTGGGATCAAAGCGCAGGTTATGAAATTCCTGCCTGAACCCGCCCGGGTTGTACAAGGCTGCCTGGCCCCATCTGGCAATCATTAAACAAACGATAACCATAATGGCGTGATAGGCGCCGTAAAAACTCATTAGCAGATCAACTATCTGCTGTGCTGTGTACTGGGTCTGACCACTCTGGTTCAGCTGCTCCTGCAAACCATCACTGACCAGACTTTCCACCTGTGCCAGGTATGCCGGTTGAAATACCAGGCTTAACTGGGTCACCAGGCCAACAGCGATGGCTGCCAACACGGCGAACTGCCAGGACTCGGTCTTTCTGAGTACTACTGCCAGGGCAAAAGTCCCCAACATCAGAAACGTCGGAGAGCTGTCCCCCATGGCCCACAAGGTGCCTGCCGGTAACATTGACCAAAGCAGGACAATTAATCCTTCATTGTAGCCCTTGCGCAAGGTCACCAGAGCGACAATCGCTGCACTGAAAAAGTACAGCAGGGGAAAGAAGCCGCATAGCAGAACAATGATGATGGCCTGACGGCGGCCAAGCATTACATATTCTACTAACCCGCGCATGAATTCTCCCCGGGTTCAGTTCCCTTCTTTCTTAAGCTTCGTGTGAATCTGTATACGGAATCAGGGCCAGGTAGCGTGCACGCTTGATTGCGGTTGCAAGCTGACGCTGGTATCTCGCCTTGGTGCCAGTAATTCGGCTAGGAACAATTTTGCCGGTTTCTGAAATATTGGCTTTCAGGGTATCCAGATCCTTGTAATCAATGTGGTCAATGCCTTCTGCGGTGAATCTGCAGTATTTACGGCGTCTGAAAAATCGTGCCATGAGTGTTCTCCGTTATATTCTTGCTTAGGATGCTGTATCTGCGTCTTCTTCGTCAGAAGCGTCAGTTTCTTCAATGTCGTCAGCATCCTCAATGTCGTCATCGTCATCGTCAGACTCAGACTCTTCCTGTCGAGCATTGTAACGTGACTCTTCTTCCTGCATGCGTGCAGTAGCGCGGGCCTTACGTTCGCGGCTCTCGTTTTCCTGCTTCATGATTTCACTCATTTCAGAGACAGCGTCTTTGCGCTTGATAACCATATTGCGCAGAACTGCGTCGTTGTAGCGGAACAGAGTAGTAATTTCGTCGAGAGCTTCCTGAACGCACTCAATATTCATCAGAACATAGTGGGCTTTGTGGATTTTGTTGATCGGGTAAGCCAGCTGACGGCGACCCCAGTCTTCCAGACGATGGACAGTGCCACCGGCATCGGTGACAATTTTTGAATAGCGTTCGGTCATCCCGCCGACCTGGTCGGATTGGTCGGGATGCACCATAAATACGATTTCGTAGTGGCGCATTAATTGCTCCCCATGGGTTAGGCAGTCTTCCGTAGCGTGCATTGAGGCACTTCAATCCCTGGTTTGCAGGGCACTCCGGTAAGACAAGGAGTTAAGTTTTTATCCGGAAAACTGTGGTTCCGGAATACAAAAGAGCGCGCATTCTATTGGTTTTGCAGGGCTTATGCAACAAGATCTGTGATCACTAGCGTTGCCTGACCGCCTCAAACAGACAAATACCGGTGGACACCGATACATTCAGGCTGCTGACTTCACCCGCCATGGGGATGGCAATCAATACATCGCAGTGCTCACGGGTCAGGCGTCGCAGACCGCTACCCTCGGAACCCAGCACCAGGGCAATTGGTCCTTTTAAATCCGCTTCAAAGAGTGACTGTTCAGCTTCACCGGCGGCTCCAAACACCCAGATACCGCGCTTTTGCAGTGCCTGCAGGGTACGCGCCAGGTTGGTGACGCTGAAAAACGGCACGATTTCCGCCGCACCGCAGGCCACCTTGCGCACGGTGGGGGTAAGCTGGGCTGATTTGTCTTTCGGTACAATCACCGCATGTACCCCGGCGGCTTCAGCGGAGCGCAGGCAGGCGCCCAGATTATGCGGATCGGTAACGCCATCAAGAATGAGCAGAAAGGGCGGCTGCTCGAGTTTATCCAACAGTCCATCCAGCTCCTGTTCATGGCGTTCCAGATTGAGTGGGCGGCACAGGGCCAACACGCCCTGATGGACCTGATCACATTTGTCATCCAGCGCGGCCCGTGAGCAGACTTCCAGGGGGACTCCTGAGCGCTCGGCACGCTCGAGGATTTCCTGCAGGCGCTTGTCATTCTTGTCCTTGCGATCGGCCTGGATATACAGCTGTGCAACGGATTCGGGGTTGTGGGATAACAGGCTGGTGACAGCATGAATGCCATAGACCATTTCCATTTTGCTCATCAGGGAAAACCGTCTCTATTTCTTTTTGCGTTGTCTGCGGGGTTTTTTGCCAGCAGGGCTATTCTTACAGGCATTGGCACCAGCAGCGCTATTTTTATTACCGACACTGGATTTGCGGCTACCACGTTTCTTGCCAGCGCCAGGTTTTTTGCCACGTGTGCGCTCGCGCTGGGGGACCGCCGCTGAGCTGCGATTGCGCTGCAGAACCTGTAATAGTTGCAGGTCAATCTTGTGCTCTTCCATATTGACCCGCGATACCTGAACCTGCACCCGGTCACCCATGTGGAAACTCTCGCCGGTGCGCTCGCCAGTAAGAGTGTGGGCGACTGAGTCAAAATGGTAATAGTCATTACGCAGCGCAGTCACATGCACCAGGCCTTCTATATGGATATTGTCCAGCTCCACGAAAAGACCGAAGTTGATCACCGACACGATGGTGCCTTCAAAGGTATCGCCGATATGCTGTTGGATGTATTCACACTTGAGCCAGTCGATCACATCATAGCTGGCAGAATCAGCCCGGCGCTCACACATGGATAACTGGCTTCCCAGTGCTTCCAGGTCCTTGGTGGTATAGGGATAGATGGTGTCCTTGTTGATAGCTTTCGCACCTTGTGCCTTGTGCAAATGGGCAGTGATCCTTGCATCAGAGGAACTGCGAATCAGATGGCGAATACCGCGGTGTACCAAGAGGTCAGGAAAGCGGCGAATCGGTGAGGTGAAATGGGTATAGGCATCAAAACC
>JAUHWU010000200.1 GCA_030427065.1 Gammaproteobacteria bacterium
ACCATTAATCTTACTTTCTGCCATGCTTCTGGTTGCTTGCGGAAACGACGAATCAGTCGCTCAGCCAGATGCTCAACCTGCCGACAGCGCAACAGGTACTGCTGCAACGTCAGCACCGGCGCCCAGACCAAGCCCTCTTCAAACAGATCCTCTGGTGGCAGCACCCACTAATGCCTGGCCAACCAACGGCGGTTCTTTTTATAACCAGCGCTTCTCGCCACTGGATGAAATTAACCGTGACAATGTCTCCGGGCTGAAAGCCGAGTGGCGTGTTCATCTCAATGGCTCAGGACTTGAAACCCGTTACTCTGCTGAAGGTACGCCCATTTATAAGGATGGAGTACTGTATATGTCCACTGGTGACAGCGATGCCTTTGCCGTGGATGTCGACACTGGCGAAATGCTCTGGGCATACAACTCCGAATACCCGGAAGAAATGGGCGAAGCCGTCTGTTGCGGCTGGGATAACCGGGGCATGGCTCTGGGCGATGACAAGGTATTTATTGGTCAACTGGATGCGCGCCTGGTCGCGCTGGATAAAGACTCTGGAGAAATTGCCTGGGAAACGCAAAGTGTTCGCTGGCAGGACGGCTACAGTATTACGGGGGCACCGCTGTTTTATGATGGCATGGTGATTACCGGCTATTCCGGCGCCGAGAAAGGCGTACGTGGACTGATGGAAGCTTTTGATGCCGACAGCGGCGAAAAACTCTGGACCTTTTATACCATTCCAGGCCCGGGCGAATTTGGCCATGATACCTGGCCACAGGACAGTAATGCCTGGGAGTTTGGCGGGGGAACTGTCTGGCAGACCCCGGCACTGGATCCGGAGCTTGGACTGCTTTATTTTTCTACCGGTAATCCCGGCCCTGACATGAATGGTTCTGTGCGTGAAGGCGATAACCTGTTTACCGACTCCATTGTTGCCATTGATGTGCGCACGGGTGAGTATCGCTGGCATTTCCAGCAGGTGCATCATGACCTGTGGGATTATGATGCGCCCAACCCGGTTATCCTGTTCGATCTGGAATATCAGGGTGAACAGCGCAAGGCTGTTGCTGAAGCGGGTAAAACTGGCTGGGTCTATATTCTGGATCGTATCACCGGTGAGCCATTGATAGGCATTGAAGAAAAGCCGGTTCCGCAAATACCTGAACAATTTACCTCTGCAACACAACCCTATCCTGTGGGTGACGCTTTCATTCCCCAGTTTATTGATATCGCACCGGAAGGTACGCAACTGGTCAATCAGGGCAGGATATTTACGCCCTTCCTGTATGAGCCGGTTCTGGTACAGCCCGGTCTTGCCGGTGGCGCCAACTGGGCCCCAAGTGCTTATGACCCAACACGACAGGTGATGTATGTTTGTGCGTCGGAGTCCTCGGTCGCGCTTAAAATGGAAGACACAGAAATTCCTGAGGAGCACAGTGGAAAAAGCTGGACCGGCGGTAATTTTGGCGGTTCCAGTAAACCTACTGTGGGCATCATCGCTGCCCTTGATATGACTACTAACAAGTTGGTCTGGCAATACCGTTGGCAGGATCCCTGTTATTCCGGCCTGCTTACCACTGCCGGTGATCTGCTTTTTGTGGGGCGCAATGATGGTCGCCTGACAGCGCTGGATATTGATACCGGCATGGAGTTGTGGGGTTTTCAGACCGGTGCCGGTATGAATGCACCGGCAATCAGTTTCGAAAGAAACGGTACCCAGTATATAGCTGCCTACTCAGGCGGAAACCTGTTTCAGGGCTCGCCGCGAGGTGACAGTCTGTGGCTGTTTTCTCTGCAGGGTCAGATGGAAGAAACCACGGCCGGTGATACCTTGTTAGCGCTTGGCAATGCTGAGGATGATGCCGTCCAGGTAGTGTTTGCTGATGGTGAACCGGATTATGACGCCGGGGAAACCCTGTTCCAGCAAACCTGTTTACCCTGTCATGGTGATGACGGCATGGGCGGGCACAATAATGCCATGCCATTGAACAACATCACCGATATCCGTGATGCCATTACCATTGTTTCCAGGGGCAGAAACAGTATGCCAACCTTTACCGGTGCGCTTACCCCTGAACAAATCCGTGATGTCAGCGGCTATGTGGTTGACCGGCTGTTTCAATAGGTGCCGGGAACCAAGAGTCGATACATGAAATACCATTCAATATCGTTCAGGAGTTTTATTGTCTTCCCCCTGCTGCTGTGGCTTGGGGGCTGTGCAACTCAAATCGATCAGCTTGTCTGGCCTGAAATGGCTTACCCCCGGGACTATTTTGAAGCCGCCTTTGAAGAAGATCAACTGGCCCAGCAGTACCAGACCAAAGCAGATTATTTGCTTTGGATAACCCGTTTCTACAATGGCTACAGTATCGCTCCGGGCTGGATAAGTCTTACCGAGCAGGTCAAGGAGCGTCTAGAAGAACCTTACCGTTCAGAAGTGGCGCTGCGTCTTTATCATCTCGGTGGCCGAATTGGCAGTGAGTGGGCCAAGGATAACAATGTACGCGTGCTCGACACCCGTAATGCTGCCGTCTGGCGTGATGCCCTGATTGAGGCTTTGAATCAGAATGATCTGGACAACTATATTACCCGGGTGGAAGAAGATGTCGAAAGTATGTACGCAGGCAAACTCACCCGGGAAGATATTTACTTCGAGCGTTATTACGAAGACGACTTTGAATTCTAGGGACATCAGCCAGGTAGCGTGTTCCTTTAAATTTCTTTCAGTACTCGACAGGTTCCATTAACCAGGTTCCACTAACAAGGTTCCTCTACCCGCAAAAGAGCGATTGCCATAATGGGAAACTGGACAGAAGACACCACCGCCATATTGCTTGGCTTTGTAATTATCCTGCTTGCCCTGGCCGCTTTCCTGATGGTTCCTTATTCCCGGGTAGATTCCGCGCTGCAAAGTGCGCAAACGACGGTGGGTTTTTCCGTAGACGCCTGGTCAGCTGACAACGATACTGGCAATGCAGTTACCGGTTTTCTCAGTGAGACGGTCAACGGGGCCAGGCCTGCGCGCTGGTCCGTCAACCCACTGTCTGCCTTTTCCACGCATTTTTTCATCTCAATGGTGGCTCTCTTTATTGCCCTGTGTGTTTTATTTGCTGTCGGCATGTTGTTGATGAAAAGGCCAGCTGCTGTTTTTGTCACCGGGTTTGTTTTCATTTTTGCGGTAAGCATTCTTGCCTATTTGCTGGCCAATCAGACCGAATTTCGCAGTATGGGGCTGGGCTATGCCTTGTGGGCGATACTTCTGGGCCTGATCATTACCAATATTTTTGGTATTCCTGAATTTGTACGTCCCGCCCTGCAAGCGGAGCTCTATATTAAAACCGGGCTGGTACTGCTGGGTGCCGAAGTATTATTTGGCAAGATTATGGCGATTGGTCTGCCGGGTATTTTCGTGGCCTGGATTGTGACACCGATAGTGCTGATCACTACCTTCTGGTTTGGCCAGAGGGTGCTGAAGATTGGCTCGAAAACCTTGAACATTACCATAAGCGCTGACATGTCAGTCTGCGGTGTATCTGCAGCCATCGCGACAGCCGCTGCATGCAAGGCGACAAAAGAAGAGCTGACTACGGCTGTCGGGCTGTCTATGATTTTCACTTCCATCATGATGGTAGCCCTGCCTGCTTTTATCAATGCGGTGGGCATGCCAGAGGTACTCGGTGGTGCCTGGATCGGCGGCACCATTGATGCTACCGGCGCAGTAGTGGCAGCCGGGGCTTTTCTTGGCGATACCGCGCTGAATGTCGCCGCCACCATCAAAATGATTCAGAATATTCTTATCGGAGTTCTGGCTTTCGGGGTCGCGGTGTACTGGGCGACCAAAGTGGAAAAGGACGCTGGCCGGACTGTAGGGGCTTCAGAAATATGGCTGCGTTTTCCAAAATTTGTGCTGGGATTTATCGGTGCCAGTATTTTATTTTCCCTGCTTCACGAGTCGCTGAATCCCGATACTGCTATAGTCCTGGTGGAAAACGGGGTACTGGATTTCACCTCCGATATGCGTGGCTGGTTGTTCTGTCTCGCCTTTGCCAGCATTGGTCTGTCGGGTAATTTTCGAGAACTTAAATCCCAGTTCCATGGT
>JAUHWU010000201.1 GCA_030427065.1 Gammaproteobacteria bacterium
CAGTTGCTAATGACACTATCCAGACCAATTTGTTCCGGTATCTGGGTGTTCATGGTAATCAGTTTCAGCTGTCTCGCCTGGGCATTTCTGCATGACGATTTCTCTGTGGCTTATGTGGCGAGAAATTCAAATACACTGTTACCCTGGTACTACAAGTTCACTGCTGTCTGGGGTGGCCACGAAGGCTCGCTTTTATTGTGGGTGCTGATGGTTGCCAGCTGGACCTATGCGGTCAGCCTGTTTAGCCGCAACCTGCCGCTGGATATTCTTGCTCGTGTATTGTCCGTGATGGGTATTATCAGCGTGTGTTTTCTTTTATTCATGTTGCTGACCTCGAATCCTTTTGATCGCCTGTTGTTAAACACCCCTGCCGAAGGCACTGATTTGAATCCCTTGCTGCAGGATTTCGGCCTGATCGTCCATCCGCCGTTTCTCTATATGGGCTATGTAGGTTTTTCCGTAGCTTATGCGTTTGCGATTACCGCGCTGCTTACCGGAAAACTTGATGCAGCCTGGGCCCGCTGGACGCGACCGTGGACCAATACAGCCTGGGCGTTCCTCACTATTGGAATCGCACTGGGTAGTTGGTGGGCCTACTATGAACTGGGCTGGGGCGGCTGGTGGTTCTGGGATCCGGTGGAAAATGTTGCTTTCATGCCTTGGCTGGTAGGCACAGCCTTGATTCATTCGCTGGCAGTTACCGAAAAACGCGGTGTCTTTAAAAGCTGGACTGTTCTGCTGGCCATTGCTGCTTTCTCCCTCAGCCTGCTCGGTACTTTTATCGTCAGGTCCGGATTGATCACTTCGGTACATGCTTTTGCGGTGGATCCAGAACGAGGCCTGGTACTGCTTGCTATATTGTTGCTGGTCATTGGCGCATCGCTGTTTCTGTATGCGTTGCGAGCGCCGGTGGTTAAGGGAACAGCCAGCTATACAGCAACCTCAAGGGAAGTGTTTTTATTGATAAATAATATCCTGCTGGTGGTTTCTACCGCAGGGATATTACTCGGCACGCTGTATCCATTAATTCATGAAGCCATAAATGGTGAAGCCAACATGGTGTCGGTGGGTCCGCCATATTTTAATACTATCTTCCTTCCGCTAATGGCCATACTGGCGGCGTTTCTGACCATTGGTTCCATTTCGCGCTGGAAGAAAACCTCGGCGGCCTATCTGAAGCAACAGTTAGTGAAAGTGCTTGTCAGCAGCGTCGTCCTCGGCGTACTGGTGCCACTGGTGGTAACCGGTGAAGTTAATGTTGCAATTTTCCTGGCAGTTAGTCTGGCGTTCTGGATTGTGTTTGGAATTGCGCGTGATATCCAGGTCAAGACAGCGAACAAGACTTCTCTATTGGAAGGGCTGAAAAGTCTCAGTCTTAGTTATTATGGTATGCAGATTGCCCATCTTGGTATGGCCGTGATCATTCTCGGAATCTGCCTTACCAGCCATTACAGTGTGGAGCGAGACGTTCGACTGGCGCCAGGAGATCAACTTGACATTGGTCGTTATACATTTATTTTTGAAGGGGTATCACCGGTACAGGGGCCAAATTACGTTGCCGACGCTGGCGAAATCACCGTGCTGAAAAACGGCGAGTCCTATCTTTCCCTGTTTCCGGAAAAGCGCACCTATCGAGCTACAGGCAGTGTACAGACTGAAGCAGATATCAATGTCGGGTTTTTCCGTGATCTGTTTGCCGCACTGGGTGATCCCCGTGGAGAAGATGCCTGGGTGGTCAGGATTCATGTGAAACCGTTTGTGCTCTGGATCTGGCTGGGTGCTTTTCTGATGGCGGGAGGCGGTGTTACAGCCATTCTCGACAAGCGCTATCGTGTAAAAGAACCTAAAAACGTCCAGCTGGAATCTGTCGAGCAAAACAAACCCAAACGCTCCCCGGATCTGTTAGGAGAAGCGACGTAAGCATTCAATTGAGTCAGATATGTCAAACGAAACAAAACAGTCAATGAATAGACGCCTGAAATTATTTATCCCCGTTGTGTTTTTTATCACCATGGCCGGCTTTCTGTTGTTTGGACTGACACGTGACCCGAATATTGTGCCTTCAGCACTGGTAGACAAACCGCTACCGGAATTTTCTTTGCCAAGCCTGTATCCAGAGGCAGGTGAGTTTTCCAGGGCTGATGTGGTAGGCGACATTCTGATTGTTAATATATGGGGATCCTGGTGTCTGCCATGCCACATTGAGCATCCTTTTTTACTTGAAATGAGTGAGAAAGATCCCTCTCTTACCTTTATCGGAATAAGTTATGACGACTCCATCCCTGAAGATCGTCTGTTTCTGGAAGAAAGGGGGAATCCTTTTGACTACAATTTTGTTGATCTGGGCGGGTCCCTGCGCATAGATCTCGGGGTAACAGGCGCTCCTGAAACTTTCCTGGGAGATCGCAATGGCATGAGTCTTTACCGGCATATCGGTGCTATCGACAGCACCATCTGGAAGAACACCTTTGAACCATTACTGGCACAAATCAGGTAAATCCATGTTGCTATCATCCCGCTTAATCACACTTGTTTTGCTTTTGCTGTCCTTACAGGCACTGGGAGCTATTCAGGAGTATGCGTTCGATTCCGAGCAGGAAGAAGACCGCTTTAAAAAACTGACTTATGAAATGCGCTGTCCCAAATGTCTCAACTCGAATCTGGCCGGCTCGGATGCGCCGATAGCTGCTGATTTACGGCGTGAAATTTATGATCAAATTACAGAAGGTCGTAGTAACGATGAAATTATTGAATTCATGAGTAGTCGCTATGGCGATTTCATTCTTTACCGCCCGCGTTTGACCATAGCAACATTCTTTCTCTGGTTTACCCCGGCCTTTCTGTTGCTGGCCGGGTTTTTCATCGTCAGGCGAATGATGGTGGCGAGCCAGCAGTCAGGGCAAAACGATGGCGCTCTTTCTTCCGAAGAGCAGGACAAACTACATCGCCTCCTCGATAATCAATCGGACTGATTTTTTATGAATTCCTTCTGGCTTTACAGCACAATTCTGCTGATTGTTTCCTTGCTTTTCATCCTGGTGCCGGTGTTGCGCTATCGCCCGGTAATTAAAACTGCGGATGATGAAATTCGCAAACAAAAAAATATTGAAGTATTTCAACAAAGCCTTGCAGAGCTTGAACAGGATAAAGCCGAAGAAAATATTTCTGCGCAAGAGTTCGAAAAACTGAAGGCCGAGTTACAGCGCAGCTTCCTGAGAGATATGAAAGATGAAAAAAGCAGGACAAAAGTGATCGGCAAAACAACCAATAAAATCATTCCCTTGTTGTGCCTGCTTTTTGTTCCTGTGTTCAGCTACTCATTATATGAAGTGGTGGGGTCGGCGAGAGATCTTGCACTTCCCCAAATAATGCAGGAGCTATCTGAGGCGGAAACGCCTGAGCAGCAACTCGATGGCCTGAACCAACTGGCAGACCTCTTGCAGCAACGTTACGACCGGTATAATGATGATATCCAGAATGGCTATATGCTGGGCACGCTTTATCTGGAGCTGGAAAATTTTGATGACGCCATTACAGTATTTCGTTCAATGGCTGAAATTATGGAGCCAAGCCCTGATAAGGCCACAGTACTGGGTCAGTTGGCCCAGTCCATGTACATGGCTGCCGGCTCCAATATGACGCCCGCTGTAGAACAGGTTATAGGTCAGGCGCAAGAACTGAACCCTAATGAATTCACCATTCTGAGTTTGCTGGCCATTGATTCATTTTTAAATGAAAACTATGCCCAGGCACTGACTTATTGGCGCCGGCAACTGGCGCAACTGGATCGAAATTCCCAGCAGGCTGCGGTGTTGAGCAATCGTATTGCCCAGGTGGAATCGCTGTTGCCGGCTTCTGCACTGGCTGCTACTGAAACAACAGATACCCAGGGGCCTTCAGTGTCGCTTGTTATTGAACTTGATGAGTCCATAAAAGATTTGGTCGACGAGTCCATGCGGCTGTTTGTTTATGCCAGAAACCCCGCCATGCCGATGCCTCTGGCTGCTCAAACGCTGTCAGTTCCGGATTTTCCCTTTGAGATTACACTGGATGATTCCATGGCAATGATTGCCAAT
>JAUHWU010000047.1 GCA_030427065.1 Gammaproteobacteria bacterium
GTGGCAGTGCCCAGATTTTCTTCTCCCGAATGGAAGGCCCCTGTAACCGAGTCACAGTGTTTGCCAGCATCAGGAACCTTGCCTTCAGGGCAACGAAAAATTCCGCCAATGCGTGCACCACCCGGCTCACCATTGCGCAAGGGCGTCAGCCCGACACTGAAAACTGTGCCACGGGTAAAGGTGCTGATAGAGATACCCTCGCGGGCACTTGCCGCAGCACCTTCCATTTCCACGGTCCAGGTAACTCTTTCGCCACTGGCATCGCGAATCAGCGCATCCCGTTTTTCGTTGAGTGGTACAAAGTTGATTTGCAGGTGGCTGGCATCCGGATTGATGCTATCGACTACGCCGGTAAAGACATACGTGATGGAACGATCATACATTGAAAAGGAATGATGTGCCTGCAGTGATACTGACGCTGAAAGCAGGGTCGCCAGCAACATCATCCCAGGCAATGTTATTCTGATGTATTGAGGCATAGTGACCCGTCTTCCGCAGCTATTTATTCCCATTCATAGTGAGGAGAGTATATGAGAAACGAAAATGACTCACCAGTGAAGTGAGAAGGTATCCCGTATCCTTGCCCAGGGCAGTCACAATAAGTTGAATCGTTCAATCGTCTGCAAATGCGTTGCAAAAAACAATTTATTGACTTATTGCGCGTATCTCTATATCGTGCCAGCCAGCAAAATAAGTAAGTTACAAGTTTGTCCCTTCCATTTCGCAGCAAGTCCTAGATTTCTCGTCCTGTAAGTTTTCAAATTTCACTCTTTTTTTATGCTACACAGCTCTTGACGGCACAGCTGCGTGTTTTTCACGCATCGGTTACGAAAAGGGTAAATAAATTTTTTAATTACAGGAAATCTATAATATGTCTAACAAAGTAAATGGAATAGTCAAATGGTTCAACGAAGCTAAAGGTTTTGGTTTTATCGAGCAGGAATCCGGTGCGGACGTTTTCGCCCATTTCAGCGCGATTGAAAGCACTGGTTTCAAAACTCTGACCGAAGGTCAGCGTGTTGAATTTCTGGTGACTCAGGGTCAGAAAGGTCCTCAGGCTGAACAGATCGTCGCTCTGTAAATATTGCCGAGCATTCAAGTCAGCAATCAATCTTGATGGTCTGAATTGATAATAAGAAGGCAGGTTTAATAAACCTGCCTTTTTTTTGCCTCAGATTTATGGAATATACGGGTAATCGGAATAACAAGGTTATAAGACAATTTGCCTGTCTTAGTCGACGTAAGCCATTGGCAGGCTTGATTAAAGCCGTTGACAAGCACATCGATTCTGGTTAACTTCAGCTTCAAGCAACAAAGTACGTCTAAAGTTTGTCCCTCTGTTACGCACCAATTTTCAAATTGTTCGTCCTGTAGGTACCAAATATAGTCTGTTTCATTTATTGCTCGGCCCGTTTCATTTGAAGCGGTTTTTAAAAAAGTAACTGATAAAGTATCTAACAGGATATTCATATTATGAGTGAGAAAGTACAAGGAACCGTTAAGTGGTTCAACGAATCCAAAGGTTATGGTTTTATTGAGCAGGAGTCTGGTCCAGACGTCTTTGCCCATTTCAGCGCGATCGAAAGCGAAGGTTATAAAACTCTTGCTGAAGGTCAGAAAGTTGAGTTCGAAGTAACTCAGGGTCAGAAAGGCCCCCAGGCTGAAAAAATCCGTGCTCTGTAACTTTTGATACACAGCAGGCCAAACCCTCAGGTTTGGTTTTGATTTAAATATAAAGGCAGACTGTTCGCAGTCTGCCTTTTTTATGCCCGGGAATTGTTGCTATGGCCGGGCAGCTTGAGCAGTGACACAAAGCCTCAAGCAAGCGCTTTCCGGTCATCGTAAAGCCTCAGAACAGACAAAGCTTGCGACTTGAGACTTGTAACGTGCGACTTTATTTTCCGGGGTAATCCCTGAATGTAGCCCCCGTATAAAGCTGACGTGGGCGTCCGATCTTGAAAGGATTGCTGATCATTTCATGCCAGTGGGCAACCCAGCCAGGGGTTCTGCCGGTTGCAAAAATTACCGTGAACAGGTTGGTTGGAATACCAATGGCCTTGAGAATGATGCCTGAATAGAAATCAACGTTTGGATAAAGATTACGCTCTATAAAGTAATCGTCTTCAAGGGCAATGCGCTCCAGTTCCTTGGCGATTTTCAGCAGCGGATCATTTTCGTGGCCCAGCTCCTCCAGCACCCCTTTGGCGGCATCACGTAAAACGTGGGCACGTGGGTCAAAGTTCTTATACACGCGATGGCCGAAGCCCATGAGCTTGACCGGATCATTCTTGTCTTTAACGCGCTTGATGTAATCAGGAATATTCTTCACGTCGCCGATTTCATTCAGCATATCCAGAACTGCTTCATTGGCGCCGCCATGGGCAGGTCCCCATAAAGCTGTAATACCCGAAGAAATGCAGGCGTAGGGATTGGCCCCTGTGGAACCGGCCAGTCGCACTGTGGAAGTAGAGGCATTCTGTTCATGATCAGCATGAAGCAGAAAAATCTTGTCCATGGCGTCAGCGATTACCGGACTGGGAACATATTCCTCGCACGGTGTGCCAAACATCATATAGAGAAAATTCTCGGAGAATCTCAGATCATTTCGTGGATACATGAAAGGTTGGCCAATGGAATACTTGTAACACATGGCCGCCAGCGTAGGAATCTTGGCAATCAGCCGAACTGCAGCGGCCTGACGATGTTCGGCATCATCAATGACCAGATCATTATGGTAAAACGCTGATAATGCGCCTACGGCACCAATCATCACTGACATGGGGTGCGCATGGCGGGGGAAGCTTATAAACAGATTGCGGATCTGTTCATGTACCATGGTGTGGTGTTTGACGTCGTCTATGAAGGCATCTTTTTCCTCAGCGGTTGGAAGTTCGCCGTTGAGGAGCAGATAGCAACACTCCATAAAGTCAGATTTTTCCGCCAGCTGCTCAATGGGATAGCCACGATAAAGCAAAATACCTTTGCCACCATCTATGTAGGTAATCTTTGACTCACAGGAGGCCGTGGACATAAAGCCGGGGTCATAAGTGAAAACGCCTTTGGAGACCAGGCTGCGCACGTCAATAACATCAGGACCGACAGTGCCTTCGTAAATCGGTAATTCAATAGTTTCGTCAATGCCATCCACTGACAACTGAGCTTTTTTCTCAGCCATAGGAACTCCTTACAGAAAATAATTCGAAGACTAACGGCAGGGATAACATTACGAGAAATTCTAAAATTCTGCACGTAGTTACGGAGGGGCAACACTAGCTTCTGATATGGAAATTGTCAATCACAGTACTTTTTTTTAATGACAATTTTCTGATCTTTAAATTTGAAGAAAACACCAGTATCTGACCTGAACCGAAACACCCCCGATTACGTAAGTTACCAACATATATGACAAAGTTGAATTGGCCCTTACATCGAATTATTTAGCGAAAAGGCGGAAAAAAGGTTCAAACTCGCAGTGGAAGTAGGGCATAATAGCGCCCGTTTGTTCGATGATCTTTAGAACTGATTATCAATAGCTATCACAATTAATTCTACTGATAGATTATGAGTTTTAAGTAAATTTTCCAGATACTTTAAAGAGAATGCAGTGAAACCGACAACGAAAAACGAAAGGCCCGTAAATCTCGATTTAAGCACCATCAAGTTGCCGCTTGCGGCAATCACCTCTATTACCCATCGCATTTCTGGTGTCATCCTGTTCGCAGGCATTGGCATTCTGCTCTGGATGCTGGAATTATCCCTTTCAGGCGAGGCCGGCTTTAACCGGCTTCAGGACGTGCTAATGTCTCCCCTGGCAACATTTGTAGTCTGGGGCGTATTGTCTGCTCTGGCTTACCACCTCATTGCCGGTGTAAAGCATCTGTTAATGGATGCGGGAATCGGTGAAACCAAAGCGGGCGCACCACGTGGGGCTACCATCGTGATTATTGTCAGCCTGATAATTATTGTGCTACTGGGGGTGTGGTTATGGACGTAAAGAGCATGCAGGTTTCCAGTGTCACCAATTTCGGCCGCAGCGGTCTTTCTGACTGGCTGATCCAGCGCGTCAGTGCAGTGATCCTTCTTTTATATATCGTGTGTCACAGCGCGATTATCCTGAATACCCCGGAAATGACCTACGCTCTATGGCGTGACCTGTTTGCAGGGACCACTATGCGTATCTTCAGCTTGCTCACCTTGTTGGCCCTTTGTGCCCATGCCTGGATTGGCATGTGGACTGTAGCGACGGACTACCTGACGACAAGAATGATGGGCAGCAAAGCCACTCTCGTGCGTCTGGTATTCCTGATTGGCTGTTTAGCTGTACTGGCGGTTTATTTCATCTGGGGTGTAATCATCTTATGGAGCGTGTAGTAATGGGTTTAGCAAGGGAGTTAATGAAACGTGGCTAATATCAGAACCATGACATTTGATGGCGTGATTGTCGGTGGCGGCGGATCAGGTTTACGTGCGGCACTGGAGCTTTCACAGTCAGGTTACAAGACTGCTGTGATTTCCAAGGTTTTTCCTACCCGCTCACATACGGTATCAGCCCAGGGCGGCATCACCTGTGCCATAGCTAGTACTGAACCTGATGATGACTGGCGCTGGCATATGTACGACACGGTCAAGGGCTCTGATTACATCGGTGACCAGGATGCTATTGAATACATGTGCTCGGAAGGCCCGCAGGCTGTTTTTGAACTTGAACACATGGGCTTGCCATTTTCCCGTAATGAAGACGGGCGTATCTATCAGCGTCCTTTTGGTGGTCAGTCACGCGAATACGGCAAAGGTGGCCAGGCGGCGCGTACCTGCGCTGCTGCGGACCGAACCGGCCATGCACTACTGCACACCCTGTATCAGGCCAATCTGAAGAACAATACGGTTTTCTTTAACGAGTGGTATGCCGTGGACCTGGTGAAAAATCAGCAGGGTCATGTGGTGGGTCTGATTGCCATCTGTATTGAAGACGGTGAAGTGGTCTTTATCAAATCCAAGGCAACCGTGCTTGCCACTGGCGGTGCCGGGCGTATTTATGCCTCAACCACCAACGCCCTGATCAACACGGGTGATGGAATCGGCATGGCCATGCGCGCCGGAGTGCCTCAGCAGGACATGGAAATGTGGCAGTTTCATCCCACCGGTATTTACGGTGCGGGCACGCTGATTACCGAAGGCAGCCGTGGAGAAGGCGGTTATCTGGTAAATAAAGACGGCGAACGTTTCATGGAACGTTATGCGCCAAATGCAAAAGATCTGGCTGGCCGCGATGTGGTGGCCCGTTCCATGGTATTGGAAATTCTGGAAGGACGCGGTGTAGGCCCGGAAGCTGATCACGTCTTGTTGAAACTCGATCATCTGGGTGAAAAAGTACTCAATGACAAACTGCCGGGTATTCTCGAGTTATCACGCACCTTTGCCCACGTTGACCCGGTGAAGGAACCAATCCCGGTGGTGCCAACCTGTCATTACATGATGGGCGGCATACCCACCAATATTCATGGTCAGGCGCTTGGGCAAAATGCCGATGGTAGCGACAGGGTAATCGGTGGCCTTTATGCATGCGGTGAAGCCGCCTGCGTGTCTGTCCATGGTGCCAATCGTCTGGGCGGTAATTCACTGCTTGATCTTGTGGTTTTTGGCCGCGCCTCCGGCATCTATATCGAAAAAATGCTGAGTAGCGGCGTTGAGCAGCAGGAAGCCAGTGATAGTGATCTTGAGCTAGGCCTGTCGCGCCTGGACAAGCTGAATCAGTCCAGCTCGGGAGAGAAGGTCGCAGACCTGCGTAAGGAATTGCAGGTGATTATGCAGAATCATTTTGGTGTATTCCGCAAGGGTGATTTTATGCGTGAAGGCATCAAGAAGTTGCAAGCCATGCGCGAGCGAATCGAAAATCCGCATCTGCAGGACAAGAGCAATGCCTTTAATACTGCACGTATTGAAGCGCTGGAATTACAGAACCTGTTTGAAGTGGCAGAAGCCACCGCAATTGCTGCCGAGGGCAGGGAAGAAAGCCGCGGCGCTCATGCGCGTGACGATTTTACCGAGCGTGATGATGAAAACTGGCTTTGTCACTCAATGTATTATCCCGAGACCAAAACCCTGGGCAAGCGCAAGGTGAATTTTGCACCCAAGACCGTGCCAACGTTTGAGCCGATGATTCGAACCTATTAATTCAAAGTTCAACATTTAGAGAGAACAATAACGTGTTAGTCAGTGTATATCGCTATAACCCCGAAACCGACCTGAAACCCTCAATGCAGGATTATCAGGTCGAAATACCAGGTGGCAAGGACCTTATGGTCCTTGATGTTCTGGCTTTGGTTAAAGAGCAGGATGACAGTGTGACCTATAGACGATCCTGTCGTGAAGGAGTATGTGGCTCTGATGGCATGAACATCAATGGTGTTAACGGGCTTGCCTGTATTACCCCGCTATCTGAGGTCGTCAAAAATGACAAGCTGGTATTGCGGCCATTGCCTGGCTTGCCAGTGATTCGCGATCTGGTCGTCGATATGTCTATTTTCTACAAGCAGTACGAACGCATTGAACCTTACCTGCAGAATGATGATCCTGTGCCTGCAATCGAGCGACTGCAATCTCCCGAGGATCGTGCCAAGCTGGATGGTCTCTACGAATGTATTCTGTGCGCCTGCTGTTCGACCAATTGTCCGTCATTCTGGTGGAACCCGGAAAAATTTGTCGGTCCGGCGGGGCTGCTGCAGGCCTATCGTTTTCTCGCTGACAGCCGTGATACCCATACCGATGAGCGTCTGGCAAACCTGGAAGATCCCTTCAGTGTATTCCGTTGTCGCGGCATTATGAATTGTGTTGCTGTTTGCCCCAAGGGACTGAATCCGACAAAAGCGATTGGTCATATTCGAGAGATGTTGATGGAAAGGGGCGCCTGATAAGCGTCTGGCAAACAGCCGGGAACAAAAACAAAACACAAGAAAAACTCTGACTAACGAATTGCAGTGAAACTGCCGTTAAGTTTGGTGCAAAATTTCTGAAGTAAAGACAGGGGACGACTGTAACTATCATGCTGGATAATTTACGCGATCTGATGCTCAAGTCAGGGCATATTTCCGGTGGCAATCTTGATTACGTGGAAGGCCTTTACGAAAGCTGGCTTCACGATGCCAGCTCGGTACCGGAAGAATGGCAGCAATATTTTTCTGAATTACCAACTACTGAAGGCACAAATGCGCACGATGTTTCCCATCAGGATATTGTAGAACAATTCAGGGGCTTGCCGCGTCGCGGTACAACTGGTTCACAAATTCTCAACGGTTCAGTAGCAGGCAGCCTGCTGCATGAGGCAAAGCAGGTCAGTGTCGTGCAACTGATCAGTTCCTACCGGGTTCGAGGTCACCAGCATGCCAAGCTGGATCCACTCGGCATCATGTACCGTGAAAATGTCCCCGATCTGGATCTGGGGTTTCATGGTCTTTCACCGTCCGATCTGAATATATCTTTCCAGACTCAACCATTATTCATTGAACAGGAAACTGCAACGCTGGCTGAAATAGTCAGTGATCTTGAAAGCATTTACTGTTCTTCGATTGGTTATGAATATATGGCTATTGTGAATCTTGAAGAGAAGCAATGGATCCAGCGCCGCATTGAAGGCCATCGTGGCAAACCGAATTTCAGTACCGAAAAGCGTCTGCATATTCTGGAGCGCCTGAGTGCAGCAGAAGGCCTGGAAAAACATCTTGATGGTAAATATCCAGGCACGAAACGCTTTGGTCTTGAAGGGGGCGAGAGTCTCATTCATGCGGTCGATGACATCATTCAGCGCGCCGGCGAGCACGGTACCAAGGAAATCGTGATTGGCATGGCTCACCGTGGCCGTCTCAATGTACTGGTCAATATTATGGGTAAAAACCCGTTTGATCTGTTCGAGGAGTTTGAAGGCAAGCTGGTGCTGGAAAGTTCAGGGGATGTAAAGTATCACTCCGGTTTTTCCTCCAATATTATGACCCCTGCCGGAGAAGTTCATTGCAGTATGGCTTTTAATCCCAGCCATCTTGAAATTGTTTCTCCCGTCGTTGAAGGTTCGGTAAGGGCGCGACAGGATCGGCGCAAGGACCCCCATGGTACCTCGGTGTTGCCCATTTTAATTCATGGTGATGCCGCTTTTGCCGGTCAGGGTGTTGTCATGGAAACCTTCCAGATGTCGCAAACGCGAGCTTATGGGACAGGTGGCACGGTACATATTGTTCTGAATAATCAGATAGGTTTTACCACATCGCGCCAGGAAGATGTTCGCTCTACAGAATACTGTACAGATATTGCAAAAATGGTTCAGGCGCCCATTTTTCATGTCAATGGCGATGATCCTGAAGCGGTCCTTTTCGTGACGCATCTGGCGCTGGATTACCGCAACAAGTTTCGCAAGGACGTGGTAGTGGATCTGGTGTGTTATCGTCGACGAGGCCATAACGAAACTGACGAACCCAGCACCACTCAACCACTGATGTATCAAGCCATCAAAAAACACCCTTCCACACGCACTCTCTACGCGAACAAGCTGATCGAAGCAGGCTTGATTTCAGAAACAGAAGTGGAGGCAATGAATAATAATTATCGAACGTCGCTGGATGAGGGCACGCATGTTGTTCAGAGTCTGGTTCATGTGCCCAACACCGCTTTGTTTGTAGATTGGCGTCCCTATCTGGGTCACTCCTGGGATATGCCATGTGAGACTCACATCCATATCGTTCATCTGAAGAAACTGGCACAGAGACTGGTCACATTACCTGATGGCTTCAAGCTCAACCGTCAGGTTAAAAAATTGATGGAAGACCGCTCCCGTATGGCAAATGGAGAGCAGCCAATAGACTGGGGCTTTGCAGAATGCCTGGCTTACGCCAGTCTGGTTGACAACAATTACAAGGTTCGAATTACCGGTCAGGATGTAGGCAGGGGAACCTTCTCCCATCGTCATGCGGTGTTGCATGAACAGGACACCGGTAAAAACTATGTACCCTTAAGTCATATTTCCGATTCGCAACGAAAATTTGTAATTTTTGATTCTATTTTGTCAGAGGAAGCTGTGCTGGCCTTTGAGTTTGGTTATGCCAGTACCAGGCCTGATGCCCTGGTAATCTGGGAAGCCCAGTTTGGGGATTTTGCAAACGGCGCCCAGGTAGTGATCGACCAGTTTTTGACCAGTTGTGAGAACAAGTGGGATCGTCTTTGTGGACTTACCCTGTTTCTGCCCCATGGCTATGAGGGGCAGGGGCCAGAACATTCGTCGGCGAGGCTGGAACGATTTTTACAGTTGTGTGCAGAGCAAAATATTCAGGTCTGCATACCTACCACGCCAGCACAGGTATTTCACATGATCAGGCGCCAGATGATCAGGCCATTGCGCAAGCCGTTGATAGTCATGACGCCGAAAAGCTTATTGCGTCACCCTGAAGCCATTTCTTCAATGGAAGACCTGGCTGACGGTGCTTTCCACACTGTTTTGCCGGAAACAGACCCTGATATCGATCCAAAACTGGTGAATCGTATTGTCCTGTGCAGTGGCAAGGTCTATTACGATTTACGAGCCAAACGCAGGGAGCAGGAAATCCGTGATGTAGCTATCATCAGAATTGAACAGATGTACCCATTCCCGGAAGACACCCTGCAGGAAATCCTCAAACCCTATAAACGTTACAAGGAAGTGGTGTGGTGTCAGGAAGAGCCTCAGAACCAGGGTGCCTGGTATCAGATCCTGCATCATATAAAAAATGTAATCCGTCGAAAACGCGCCAGTTTTCAACTGGATTACGCGGGTCGGGAAGCTTCAGCGTCGCCAGCGACAGGTTATATGTCTTTGCATATACAGCAACAGCAAAAACTGGTGCGTGCTGCGCTGGGGCTGGATGATGAAGATAATAGGATCGTAGCTAGCAACTAATTTTGAAACAGAGCGTCGAAAGGAATGTTTTTTACGCATTATTCAAGAATAAAAAGGAAAGGGCATGACCATAGAAATTAAAGCGCCAACCTTGCCGGAATCCGTTCCCGATGGAACCATTGCTACCTGGTATAAAAAACCAGGTGAGAGTGTCTCTCGAGACGAGCTTATTGTGGATATTGAAACAGATAAGGTAGTGCTGGAAGTTGTGGCGCCGGCCGATGGCGTGTTGAAGGATATCAAAAAGGCAGAAGGTGACACTATTGTCAGCAATGAAGTGCTGGCTATTTTTGAGGAAGGCGGGGTTGCAGTGACTCCTGAAGCTGAGTCGGCAACCGAAAGCGCCACTGAAAATGCAACAGAGTCTGACGCTGAAAACGATGATGATCAAAGCGATCTGGCCGTACTATTAAGTCCCGCAGCCCGTAAACTTGTTGAAGAAAACAATCTGGATGCAAACCGGATCCAAAGCACTGGCAAGGACGGCAGAATAACCAAGGAAGACGTTGTAAATTACCTCAAGACACCGGCACAGACGCCGGCAACACCGACTGAACCACCTGCAGCCGCACAACAGGAAACCCCGGCATTGGCTCAACTGGTCGCCACTAGCAGTGATGGACCGCGATCCGAAAAGCGGGTGCCAATTTCTCGACTGCGGGCAAAAGTAGCAGAGCGTCTGCTACAGGCTACCCAGACTACTGCCATGTTGACTACTTTTAACGAAGTGAACATGCAGGAGGTTATGGACCTGAGAGAAAGGTATAAGGCATCTTTTGAAAAACAGCATGACGGTACCAAGCTCGGTTTCATGTCATTTTTTGTGCGTGCCAGCGTGGAAGCCTTAAAACGATTCCCTGCTGTGAATGCCTCAATGGATGGCAGCGATATTATTTATCATGGCTATCAGGATATTGGTGTGGCTGTGTCTTCCCCGCGAGGCCTGGTAGTGCCGGTGTTACGTGATGCAGATGCCTTGAGTTTTGCGGATACAGAGCAGGCCATTCGTGATTTTGGTCTCAAGGCCCGCGATGGCAAACTGGGTATAGATGAGATGACCGGAGGCACGTTTACCATTTCCAATGGTGGCGTATTCGGCTCATTGTTATCAACGCCCATTTTGAACCCACCACAAACTGCGATCCTGGGAATGCATAAAATCCAGGAGCGTCCCATGGCGGTAAACGGTGAGGTCAAGATACTTCCAATGATGTATCTGGCACTTTCTTATGACCATCGAATGATTGATGGCAAGGAAGCGGTGCAGTTTCTGGTCACCATCAAGGAATTGCTGGAAGACCCTGCGAGAATTTTTCTGGAAGTTTGAACCGTTTTCGAACAAATAAGCACTATTTGCAAATACAGGTGATGCCTTAACGAAACCCAATGCATTTCCTGAGGCAATGGAAATGTAACGCTAACCCTGAAAGGGGGCAGCAGGCATTGAATATAAACAAGCAGCAGACAGGAATTAACAATGGCAGATTTTGACGTGATAGTAATCGGCGCAGGTCCGGGAGGATATGTGGCAGCGATCCGGGCTACCCAGTTGGGACTGAAGACGGCCTGTGTTGAGAAGTGGATAGATGCCAGTAACAAACCCGTTTATGGCGGCACCTGTCTTAATGTCGGCTGTATTCCTTCCAAGGCCTTGCTGGATTCCTCACATAAATTTGCCGAGGCAAGTCATGACTTTGATGTCCATGGCATCAAGGTTAGTAAAGTGGGTATTGATGTACCGGCAATGATTGCCCGCAAAGAGAAAGTCGTTAAGCAGCTTACCTGCGGTATCGCGGGATTGTTTCGCGCCAACAAGGTAGAGGGAATATCAGGTACAGGTAAACTTTTAAAAGACAAAAAAGTTGAGGTTACCGATCACGAAGGCAAGACAACAATTTATTCTGCCGATAATGTCATTCTTGCCGCGGGATCAGTACCCATAGAAATTCCACCTACGCCACTGGACCACGATGTGATTGTGGATTCCACCGGTGCCCTGGAGTTCCAGGAAGTTCCAAAACGACTGGGTGTTATAGGTGCTGGTGTTATCGGTCTCGAACTGGGTTCAGTCTGGGCGCGCCTGGGTGCTGAAGTAGTAGTGCTTGAAGCCGTTGATGCCTTTCTCCCCATGGTGGATCAGCAGATTGCCAAGGAAGCCAAAAAGATTCTCACTAAACAGGGACTGGATATTCGCCTGGGCGCTAAAGTTACAGGCAGTGCCTTGAAAAAAGGCAAGGCCAAAGGCGTAACGGTTACCTATCAGGATAGCGAAGGTGAGAAGAAAGAGGATTTCGACAAACTCATTGTTTGTGTTGGCCGTCGTCCCCTGTCAGAGAATCTGTTTGCTGATGACTGTGGTGTGAAAACCAATGAACGTGGCTTCATTACTGTAGACGATCATTGTGCAACAGGCGTGCCGGGAGTCTATGCTGTAGGCGATCTTGTGCGCGGTCCCATGCTGGCACATAAAAGTTCAGAAGAGGGCGTCATGGTTGCCGAGATTATTGCCGGGCAAAAAGCTTCAATGAACTATGACCTGGTTCCTTCAGTGATTTACACGCATCCGGAAATTGCTGCTGTGGGTAAAACCGAAGAGCAGTTAAAAGAGGCAGGCATTGAATATAACACCGGCGTTTTTCCATTCGCTGCCAGTGGCCGGGCGCTTGCTGCGAACGATTCTGACGGTATGGTAAAAATGCTGGCTGATGCAAAAACTGATCGTGTGCTGGGTTGTCATATCATCGGTCCTTCTGCAGCAGACCTGGCACAGACCGTGGTAGTAGCGATGGAGTTCAGCAGCAGTGCTGAAGATATCGGGATGACGGTGTTCTCTCATCCTGCACTTTGTGAAGCAGTCCATGAAGCCGCATTGGCGGTGAATGGCCATGCCATACATATTGCTAATAGAAAAAAACGCTGAAAGCAGCGATTTACGATTTAAATAAATAGATAGGTATCCTATGAATTTACACGAATACCAGGCCAAGAAAATATTTGCTGATTATGGTTTGCCGGTTTCAAAAGGTTTTGCCTGCGACAATCCCGGGGATGCAGCCGACGCAGCTGACAAACTTGGTGGAGATAGATGGGTAGTCAAGGCACAGGTACATGCTGGTGGTCGAGGAAAGGCTGGTGGCGTCAAGCTGGTATCAAACAAAGCGGAAATAGAAGAATTTGCAAAGCAATGGCTGGGTAAAAGACTGGTTACTTACCAGACAGACAAGGATGGACAACCGGTTAGTAAAATTCTGGTGGAAGAGTGTACTGACATTGCCCAGGAGTTATATCTCGGGGCGGTTATTGACAGAAGCTCCAGACGGATCGTTTTCATGGCATCAACAGAAGGCGGTGTAGAAATTGAAAAGGTAGCTCATGAGACGCCAGAGAAAATTTTACGTGCAACTATTGATCCTTTAGTTGGTCCACAGCCATTTCAGGGAAGAGAACTGGCCTTCAAACTGGGTTTAAGTGGTGATCAGATAAAACAGTTCACAAAAATATTTTTAGGACTGGCAAAAATATTCATCGAATGTGATCTGGCATTGCTTGAAATTAATCCGCTGGTCATAACAACCGCTGGTGATCTGCATTGCCTTGATGCCAAGCTGAATATAGACGGCAACTCGCTGTACCGTCATCCTGAACTGAAGGAAATGCATGATCCTACCCAGGATGATGAGAGGGAGGTCAACGCTGCCAAGTGGGATCTGAATTATGTTGCTCTGGATGGCAGTATTGGTTGCATGGTAAACGGTGCTGGTCTGGCTATGGGTACCATGGATATCGTCAAACTTTATGGCGGGGATCCGGCAAACTTTCTGGACGTAGGTGGTGGTGCTACCAAGGAAAGAGTCTCAGAAGCGTTCAAGATTATTTTGTCTGATGAAAAAGTCAAAGCTGTACTGGTTAATATTTTTGGCGGCATCGTTCGCTGTGATTTGATCGCGGAAGGGATTGTTGGCGCAGTAGCGGAAGTGGGTGTAAAAGTGCCGGTAGTTGTCAGACTGGAAGGGAATAATGCTGATCTTGGCAAAAAAGTATTATCCGAAAGTGGTCTTAATATTATTGCAGCAGACAGCCTCAGCCAGGCTGCCCAGGAAGCAGTAACGGCAGCGGGAGGCAAATAATGAGCATTCTGATTAACAAATCAACACGCGTGATCTGTCAGGGCTTTACCGGTTCCCAGGGAACCTATCATTCCGAGCAGGCAATTGATTACGGAACCAACATGGTTGGCGGAGTAACTCCGGGAAAAGGAGGGCAGACACACCTTGATTTGCCAGTCTTCAACACTGTCAGCGAGGCAGTCGCTGAAACCGGGGCTGAGGCTTCTGTAATCTACGTTCCAGCACCGTTTTGCAAGGATTCCATTCTGGAAGCCGCTTTCGCCGGTGTAAAACTGATTGTCTGTATTACTGAAGGAATTCCTACGCTCGATATGCTGCAAGTAAAAGTAAAATGTGATGAGCTGGGTGTGCGTCTGATCGGACCAAATTGTCCTGGTGTTATTACGCCAGGCGAATCGAAAATTGGCATCATGCCAGGCCATATTCACCTGCCTGGAAAAGTCGGCATCGTTTCACGTTCCGGCACATTAACCTATGAAGCGGTTAAACAGACTACTGATTATGGTTTTGGTCAGTCCACCTGTGTAGGTATCGGAGGCGATCCAATTCCTGGTTCAAACTTTATTGATATTCTGGCATTGCTCGAAAAAGATGATCAGACTGAAGCCATCGTTATGATTGGAGAAATTGGCGGTACTGCAGAAGAAGAGGCTGCCCAGTTTATCAAAACCAATGTCACCAAGCCTGTAGTATCCTATATTGCCGGGGTTACCGCACCGTCAGGAAAACGTATGGGTCATGCCGGTGCCATCATCTCTGGTGGAAAAGGGACTGCTGATGAAAAATTTGCCGCCCTTAATGATGCCGGCGTTACCACTGTCAGAAGTCTTGCTGAAATTGGTGAGGGTCTGAAAAAAGCCGCCGGTTGGTGAGCAAAAATAACTGACCAGAGAGTCACTTTAATTATTAAAAATAGCGGGTTTTAGCGCCTCTTTTTGGGGCGCACAGCCACTTATCCGAGCATTTTTCAAGCTTCTTGAAAACACCTGTCGCGAAGTCAGAAATGCTTTGATTTTTTAACTATTAAGGTGTTCAATCTGGCACCAGTATTTGATATGCTCATTTGCCTTAGGGATATAGGCTTAATTCAAGGATGAGTTGCTAATACCGAGTTTATAAGATTATGGCCTGTCAATATTCATTATTGTTGGCTATTTTAAATAATAGGGTTTTACCTTTCGATTAGACTTTTAGTACTTTTCTACATCCAAGTATTTATCTGCTCAGATAAGCTTGAATTTATTCTAGGCTAAATAGTTGGATGTGGGATGGGTGATCGAAGGTCTACTCATCTTTTATTAGAATTTTTTTAAATAAGTGGGACTACACATGAACTACCATCGTTTCAAGCAAGGGATACTTGTTCCTTTATTAATGCTGCCAATGGTACTGGGTTTCGGCACTGCTTCTGCACAGGACACTGTTATCGATACCAGTATTATTGACAGAGCAAACGCCATGGCAGGCGAAGCAATTGCATCAGCTGCCCAGGCACAGGTTCGCATCAACCAGCTTTCAGACGAAGCAGATGAGATCCTTCAGGAATATCGTGACGTGGCAAAAATCGTCGATGGCCTGGAAGTCTATAATGCGAGCTATCGCAGGACTATTGCTGAGCAGGAAAGAACTATTGCACAGTATGACAGATCCATTGAGGATGCTGCTGCTCTGCAAAGACAGGTTCCACCCCTGATGGAAAGGATGATGGTTGCTCTGGAGCAGTTCGTTGAACTGGATCTTCCATTTCTGATAGATGAAAGACAGGCGCGTCTGAAACTGATCCGTGACACCTTTGACGATTCAAGTGTAAACGTTGCCGAAAAATTCCGCCTGGTACTTGCTGCCTATCAGCAGGAAATCAATTACGGCAGGGTTATGCAGCATTACACAGATTCACTTGAAATCGGCGGTGCCGAGCGAGACGTGGATATTTTACGTGTTGGCAGAGTTGCCCTGTTATATCAGACAAGCGACCAGACCGAGACAGGTGTTTGGGACAAAGCGACTAACCAGTGGGTAACCCTGGATGATGATTATCGTCGCCCTGTCGCTAATGCTATCAGGATGGCCCAAAATCTGGCCACACTTGAAATTCTTGAATTACCTATTCCTGCGGCGGAGTAAGCAACAATGAAATTTGCAAAGATTTTTACTACGACTATTACAACGACATTATTATGTCTTTCAGCTTCGCTGACTTTCGGCCAGCAGCAGGCAGCTAATCTTGATGATCTTTTAAGTCTTGTTGAACAGGCCCGGCTTAGTGAAACAGAAGAGCATCGCCAGCGTGAAGCCCAATTCCAGGCGAATGTTAACCAGCAGCAGGCGTTGCTTAATGAAATGATTGAGCGTCGTGAAGCTGAGGAGCGCATCTCGGTTGATCTTGAAAACACCTATAACGAAAATGAAATCACTAAAGCCCAGCGTTTTGAAACATTGCAGGAACGCCTTGGTGATCTTGATGAGTTATTTGGTACCGTGGCCGGCGTCGTGGGTGATACCCGCAGCCAGTTCGAAGCCTCATTGATTTCAGCCCAATACCCGGGTCGTGGAGATTTTCTCACCGAGCTTGCAGGTATTATGGGCGATGAATCCCAGCTGCCAAGTATTGAACAACTTGAAAGGCTCTGGTTCTATCTTTTACAGGAAATGACGGAATCTGCCAATGTGACTCGTTTTACTACCCAGGTTGCCCAACCTGACGGTACCCAGAGTCAGCAGGAAGTGGTTCGTATAGGCTCCTACAACATCGTTTCCGATGGTCAGTATCTGGAATTTGATCCGAATACCAAGCGTTTGAGCGTACTGCCAAGCCAGCCAGCCCGATACACGGGTACTGCTGCTGCCATTCAGTCAGCCACAGGCGGTTTCACCATGGTTGGTATTGACCCAACTGGTCCTACAGGGGGTTCCTACCTGGCAGCCCTGATCAGCTCGCCTTCATTCCAGGAAAGATACTGGGAGCAGGGTAGAACTATCGGTCAGATCATTATCTTTGTTGGTCTGTTTGCAACCTTGCTGGCTGTAGAACGAATGATCACGCTTTCCATCGTTAGTGGTAAAGTGAAGCGTCAGTTGAAAAATCCCGATAATCCAAACAAGAATAATCCTCTTGGTCGTGTTCTGTCGGTTTATAACGCTGACAAGAACATGGATATTGAAACCCTGGAGCTGAAACTGGGTGAAGCAATTCTGCTGGAAACTCCGGCTCTGGAAAGGTTCCTCACTCTGCTGAAGATCATTGCTACGGTTGCCCCTCTTGGCGGTCTGCTGGGTACAGTTACCGGCATGATCACTGTGTTCCAGGCCATTACGCTGTTTGGTACTGGTGATCCACAGATCATGGCTGGTGGTATTTCCGGCGCCCTGGTAACTACGGTTCTGGGTATTGTTGTCGCGATTCCGACCATCGTGTTCCACACTATTGTGAAATCACGTAGCGACGGTGTGATACAGGTACTTGAAGAGCAAGCTACAGGTATTATTGCCAGACGTGCCGAAGCTGCAGGCGGAAAAGCTTAAGCTAAACACTAGGCAATTAATAAAGCTGGAGAATGGCTTATGTTTGAAGCATTAAGTGAAAGTTGGGAGACCATCGATGTCTTTATGGAGAGAGGTGGTCCCGTCCTGAACTTTATTGCCCTTTTGCTCTTTGTGAAATGGAGCCTGATGATTGAGCGTTTCTGGTTTCTTAGAACTATCCACAAGAAGAATGTGGTAGCGGCTTTATCCGAATGGGAAGCCAGAGTTGACAAGAAATCCTGGAATGCTCATGCCATCAGGCAGCAATTGATCTCTCGAGTGACCTTGGACCTCAGGTCTACGATTCCATTGATCGAGGTACTGGTGGTTGTTTGTCCGTTATTCGGATTACTGGGTACCGTTACAGGCATGATTGAGGTGTTCTATGTCATGGCAGTAACTGGTGGTGGTGATGCCAAGCAGATGTCTGGTGGTGTTGCCAGGGCTACCATTCCCACAATGGCGGGAATGGTGGGTGCCTTGTCTGGTATTTTTGCCAGTAACATCCTGAAAGTCAGGACTAACCGGGAACTGCGTTTGTTGGAAGATCATCTTGAAATCCATCACGCCTGATCACCTGAGAATGTAACGCAGGAAATCTTATGAAAAGTTTTGCAAGAGATAAAGATGATGAGCAAGCAGGTGAAATTGACCTGACGCCAATGCTGGATGTGGTTTTCATTCTGCTCATTTTCTTCATTGTAACGTCAGTATTTGTAAAGGAAGCCGGGTATGAAGTTAATTACCCGGAAGCCTCTACGGTAGAACCCACCTCAGGTGAGCCTATTTTGATGGCTATATCTCCAATAGGTGAAATGTGGATGGATGGTGACATTATCCCTCCCAGAAACTTGCGGTTACGCATTGAGCAGCGTCTGGCTGAAACTCCCAATGCCTGTGTTGTTATTCAGGCCGACCAGAATGCCCCCAATGAGTATGTCTTGATGATAATGACTGCCGCTCGTGAATCCCAAGCAAGTTGCACACAGATTGCTGCAGAGGAATAAATCATGATTAGATTATTCAATATTGGATTTGCGGTTGTATTTGCTTCCGCGGTCACCTTTTCTCTGTTCTTTTTGATGCAGTTCCTGATTTCCATGGATGCTACAGAACCGGAAAAAGGGGAAGCGCGTAAAATTGCAGATATCACCATGCCTGACATTGAACTTGAGGTTCAGCGTCAGCAACCTAAACCTGAAGAGCCGGATGTTCCTGAAGAAATTCCGGACCTGCCCGAGCCTGATATCTCTTTGGACGCGCCTACTGGTGAAGGGTTGAATATTTCCCGTGTCGAGATAGATGTGGGTGGCCTCAACAATAGCGCCTCTATTTCAGCAAGTGATTCTGAAATGCTGCCAATTGTAACCATACAACCGCAGTATCCTCAACGCGCTGCTTCCAGAGGGATAGAAGGCTGGTGTCTTGTATCCTTCACGGTAACAGCCCAGGGGACAGTAGATGAAGAATCGATCGTAGTGGTTGACGCGGATCCTCAAAATATATTTGATTCTGCATCCCGTCGCGCTGTATCCCGCTTTAAGTTTAATGCGGCCGTTGAAGACGGGCAGCCAGTGGCTGTTGAAGGTGTCAGGTATCTTTTCCGTTACAATCTGGCTGATGAGTAAGTGACCCAAAAGATACAAGGGATAGAGAGCATAAGAAGGCATAGAATGATGACACGTAATACTATTTCGTACAGTCTGCTGAAACTTACCGGGTTTGCTTTATTAGTTGCTACGGTTATGGCAGTACCGTTTTTTGTAAATTACACAGCACCGGGACTTATCAAAAATACACAGCTTCTTGCGGCCGAGGAGGAAGAGGATGGCCGACGTGCGCCTCCAGAAGCGCGTTCATCACAGACCCTGGGTCGTCGTGTGTTTACCCGTATTAACGAAGTCATGGAACTTCGAGATATGGAACAATTTGATGAAGCCCTGGCGGTGCTGGGTGAAATCAAGGAAGATTTTGATCGTGATCGCCTCAATGACCGTGAAAAATTCGTCATGTGGCAGTTTTACGCGAATATTTATCAGGTACAGGAAAATTATGATCAGGCCATCGAATCCTATCGCCAGATTCTGCTAATTGATGGCTTGAACCAGGAACAACTGGAAACTTCAATGTTCTATCTGGGCTCACTCTATTATGTCCAGGAACAGTTTCCTGAAGCGATAGAGCTCTTTCTGGAGTACAACGAAATTGCCCTGGAACCAAACGACGACGTTTATTTCCGCATCGGTACCGCCTATTACCAGATGGAACAATATGCGGAAGCGATTCCCTATATTCTGAGAAATATGGAAATCAAACGCGCCAAGAATGAGGATATTTCCAAGAATACCTATGATCTGTTACGTGCCCTGTACTTCAATGTGGAAGATTATGTTAAAGCCTACCAGGTCCTCAGAGAGTCGGTAGTCCTGTTTAACGAAGCCAATGACTGGACACTCTTGCCCGCAGTATTGGGGCAAATAGAGCGCTTTCAGGAGCAGGCACAGTCTTATTATGTGACGAATGCCGCCGGCTATCTGGATTCTGATTCTCAATTAGTGAATTTTGCTGCCCAGCTCTATAACAATGACTACCCTTATGGTTGTGCCCGCGTTATGGAAAAGGGAATGTCTGACGGCATCATTGAAGAAGACGAAGGTAATCTGTCTTTCCTTTCAACCTGCTACCAGATTGCGCGAGAGGATGCCAAAGCGGCTGAACCTCTGGAAAGGGCGGCGG
>JAUHWU010000202.1 GCA_030427065.1 Gammaproteobacteria bacterium
CTCATCAGTTTTGCCATAGGTAGTGCCTGCTTTCACACCGGCGCCTGCCAGCCAGCTGCTGAAGGCATAGGGATGGTGATCACGGCCAAATATGGGGTTGTTGATATCACCCTGTGAATAGGGGGTACGGCCAAACTCACTGGTAAAGACAACAAGGGTGTCTTCCAGCAGGCCGCGCTGCTTCAGATCCATGATCAAACCCGCAATGGGCTGGTCAGCAGTTTTCGACATCGCCGGCTGGGTGGCACTGATACTGAAATGGAAGTCCCAGCCATTATAAAAAAGCTGCACAAATTTCACATTGCGTTCCGCCAAACGACGCGCCAGCAGACACTGACGGGCAAAGGAATTGGGGTTGTGTACTTCCGGGCCGTACATGTCCAGCACATAGTCAGGCTCATCCTCTATGCTGGTGGCTTCCGGTACAGAGCTTTGCATGCGATAAGCCATTTCATAGGAGCTGATCTTGGACAGAATTTCCTCATCACCACTGTGTTGATACTGGGCCATAGCCAGGGCATTGATCGCAGCAATATCTTCACCCTGATCCTGCAAGTTCATGCCTTCAGGAATATCAATGTAGTGAACCGGCTTTTCCCCTTTCATGAACTGCACCCCCTGAAAATGGGATGGCAGAAATCCGGAGCCGAAGTTGGCTGAATCCATATTCTGCCCCTGCCCTGGACCCATGTTGTTCAGCACAATAAAAGAAGGAAGATTATGGTTATCTGAGCCAAGACCGTAACTGAGCCACGATCCCATTGATGGCCTTCCCACCAGCTGAAACCCGGTCTGCAGAAACTGGGCGGCAGGATTATGGTTCACATGTTCAGTCACCATGGAATTGATGATGCACAACTCATCAGCAATAGCGCCGACATGGGGCCAGAAATCACTGACCCAGGCCCCACTTTCACCGCGCTGTTTGAAGGGGGCAAGGTTTCGCACCAAGGGGAACTGGGTCTGCCCCTGTACCATGGTAGACAAACGACCTTCGCCCATGATGGATGCCGGTGTCTGTTGACCATGCATTTTCTCCAGCATGGGGCAGTAATCAAAAGTATCCACGTGGGAAATGGCGCCAAACATATGCAGGTAAATTACCCGTTTGGCCTTGGGGGCATGGTGGGTGGCACCCAGAACCCCCAGGTCCTGTTGAAAAGTGGACTGGGCCAGTGTTTCACCAACCAGCATATCCGCCAGTGCGGCTGCTCCGATGCCGACGCTGCCTTTTTTCAGAAAGGCACGACGGGCAAGGGATTGAATGATGTCTCTTTCTCTATTACTCATTTGGCCCCTTTCTCTTTTCTGTGACGCGCTTATCAGTGCCGTGTATAGGCATCAGGTGAATTCATAACAATGCGGGCAGTGGATGCCAGTGCGGCAAACTGCGCCAACTGCCCTTCAGCAAACTCAAACACAACAAGCCCGGCACTCAGATAATTTTCAGCACGCACATTGTCTTCCGAGAAGCGCTGGAAAGCACGGTTGTAATGATCGCGTAGGATTTCCAGTTCCTGAGCCACCGGCTCTCGACGCAATGCAAGCCTGTATAAATGCCTGATCTGCTCAGTCAGGTCAGCACTTTCTTCTATGGCTCTATAGGCCATTCCCTCATAGGCTTCCAGGTACTGCTCATCATTGAGCAACACCAGTGCCTGTAAAGGGGTGTTGGATGTTCTGCGCCTGGCAATGGTAGTAATACGCTGTGGAAAATCAAACACCTGCAAGGCTGGATGTTGGGAAGCGCGCTTCACATAACCATACATAGTGCGGCGATGATGCTCATCCAGCGGCACCTGATCAGCCAGGGGATAATCCACCGGCTGATTTACCGACACCGCCAACCAGACACCTTCTGGCTGGTAGGGGTGCACACTGGGACCCCCCACTTCATTTTGCAGCAAACCGCTGGCAAACAGGGCGCTGTCACGAATCACCTCGGCATTCTGCCGCAGTCTCACGCCTCGACTCAGCAAATGATTAAAGGGATCTTTTTCCTTTTCGAGGTCACTGACCCTGGAGTCCTGTCTGTAGCTTGCAGACATTACCATCTTTTTCAAAAGGTGCCGGGTATCCCACCCAGAATCCATCAACTCTGCCGCCAGCCAGTCCAACAGCGCCGGGTGACTTGGAATGGCTCCCTGGGTACCAAAATCCTCCGCAGTTTCCACCAGCCCCCGGCCAAACACGCTCTGCCAGACACGATTGGCATAAACCCGTGATGTCAGGGGATTTTGCTCGTCAAACAACCAGCGGGTCAGACCGAGCCGGTTATTTGGCAAGGCCTCATCCCAGGCAAAAATCTGGTCAAAGGCCTGAGCGCTCACTTCATCTCCAGGGTCTGTATAAACGCCGCGTTTTTTAACGCGCATCGGACTGGCAAACGAGTCATCCTCCATCACCATGATTTCCGGTAACCAGGAGTAAAGCTGGTTATATTCTGCCGCGACTTCCCTGAGGGACTCTTTTGCAGCCAGCAATTGCGAATCAGTCATGACTCTAAATTCACGCCAGGCAGGTAGATTAATATCCGGGTTACCGCGGGTTTGTAAAAAACTGATTTCCAGCGGGCTCAGGTCACGATTAAAAACCCGGACTTCATCAAGGCGTGAACCCGCCAGTGTGTATTGCTGCCAGCGTTTACCAAAACCCAGGCCATAGAGCGTGTCATCAATGAAGGCAAGTGGCTCGCTGATAATTGTCTGGGTCAGATTGTTCGCCAGGATATCAACTGCCATTGGCGTACCATTCAGGTAAATCCTTATTCCCTGCGCCTGGCTGGAGCCATCATAAGTGACAGTAATGTGTGACCAGTCTTGTGGCGCAACCGCTTCGCGGGAAATCACACTGATCTTGTTATCTCGTGTGTGCTGGATATCAAAGCGCAGGTGATTGTTTTCCGCATCCAGCGTGTAGCCCATCCCGGCAAAACGGATATGCTGATTGTGGTTCAGCACAGTGGCGGTTTCATAAACCTCTGCAAACTGAACCCAGAAATCCAGGCTGAAGGCATCGGTGCGATCATAATCGCCAACATCTGAGCCAAAATATCCCTTGTTCTGCTCATCAAAGACAAAGGCATTGCCATCAATGCCTTCACCAAGGACAGGTGACTGAATAACCGCTGGCACCTGGCCCGGAATTTCACTTGCTGACAGCTGGACCAGATCTTCACGAATCCCCGCGGGCATATTTCGGCTGACGGTCATTGGCTGGCCTTGTTCCTGTCTTCCGAAAATTTCTATTTTGGCAAAATCCAGATCACCCTCGTAAACACGTTCAAAGGAGTAATGGGCAGCAAGGGCATCATCAAGAGCTGTCTGGATTTCAGACCAGGCCTGATTTTTATCGGGCAAGTCGATGGCAGACAGGCGTGCCTCGGTGCTGGAGACTACATTGTCATAATTCTGCTGTAAGGCGTCGATTTCTTGTTCCAGCGCATTCAACCTTGCTTGTGTTTCGGCATCCGGCAGCGCCAGCGAGGCGCCTGACTCTGCCCCAACAAAGCCGGCAGCGGCAATGGAGCCTCCAGGTGAATAAAAACCATTTTCCAGGGTGTTACTGAAGAACCCCGCAAAAGCATAAAAGTCGCGAATGGAAATGGGATCATACTTGTGGTCGTGGCACCTTGCACAACCCACCGTATGACCGAGAACACCCACCCCCAGTGTCTCCACCCGGTCTATTGCATACTCGTTTTCATATTCTTCCGGGATGATGCCATTTTCAGAACTGCGCTGGCCCAAACGTAAAAAAGTGGTGGCCATGATTTGTTCAGGGGATGCATCGGGTAGCAGGTCTCCGGCAATCTGCCAGGTGAGAAAATCATCATAGGGCATGTTTTCCTGATAGGCGCTGATGACCCAGTCACGCCAGGGATGCAACAACCTGTTGCCGCCATCCTCCAGATAACCATCCGTATCTGCCCAGCGGGCTATATCAAGCCACTGACCGGTCATGTGCTCTGCATGCTCCACTGATGCCAGCAA
>JAUHWU010000048.1 GCA_030427065.1 Gammaproteobacteria bacterium
CATCCCGGTCACTATTAAATGCCGAATAGGCATTGACGAAATTGACTCGCTTGAACACCTGAGCCATTTTGTTGAAACAGTCGCGGCATCAGGCTGTCGCTGTTTCATCATACATGCCCGCATAGCTGTGCTGGCAGGTCTGAGTCCAAAACAAAACCGGGAAATTCCTCCCCTTAACTATGAACGGGTTTTTTCCATCAAGGAGCGCTTTCCAGATCTTGAAATTGTTATTAATGGCGGCATTAAAACACTGGAGCAAAGCAGCCAATTACTGGAAAAAGTCGATGGCGTTATGATTGGTCGGGAGGCTTACCAGAATCCCGGTCTGCTGGCGCGGGTCGACCAGCAGCTATTTGATAGCCAGATACCGGTTGAGACCCAGGAAGAAGTGCTGACGCAATTTATAGACTATGCCAAAAACGAACTTGGACGTGGCACTGCCCTGAAACATATGACACGCCATATATTGGGATTATTCCAGGGACAGCCCGGTGCAAAACGTTTTCGTCGTTACCTGAGTGAAAATGCTCACAGGGAAGATGCGGGAATAGAAATACTTGAAACCGCAGGCAGGTTAATCCTCAATCGTGGCAGCACACAGGAAACCTTAATTCAGGAAACAATATGTTAAAAGCCATTTCCAGTTTTTTTGAAGCCCACTTCATCGACATGGAAGAAGAAAACGAAGTCAGCACAGCTCATCGCCTGCAACTGGCCAGCGCTGCCTTGATGATTGAATTATGCAAGTCAGACCAGTCTATCGATGACACTGAAACAGACGCTCTTGTCGAGATTTTGAAAACCCGCTTTGACCTTGATGAAAACGAGCTTTCAGAACTCATGCTGCTGGCAGAACAGGAAGCACGCGATTCAACATCCCTTTATCAGTTCACCAGCCTGATGAATGAAAATTTTGAATATTCCGAGAAAGCAATCTTGATTGGAAATATGTGGGAAGTTGCCTTTGCAGACGGGAAAATTGACCGCTATGAAGAACACCTTATACGCAAGGTAGCCGACCTGCTCTATCTCTCTCATGTAGATTTTATAAAAACCAAGAAATTCGCCAGGGAAAAATACGAAGCCTGAACACCATTACAGGATATTTGTCCCCTCGGTCTAGCGACCGGCTTTCAAGGCTGAAACAAGCTCGTGGAATTCAATCCTGTTTTCATCACTGAGTGTCATCAGGGTCTGGTGTGCCTCTATTACTTTTTGCTTCAACGATTCCTCATTTTCATCCAGCTGGCATAACTCATCAAAATTACCTACTTTATTTAACGGCTCTTCTACAATTTCACAGATCAGATCAAAACTCATACTTTTTAGAATACGAGTGATATCTGTATTGGTAGAAACAATGGTAGGACTGACATTGAAACGATTACGCAACTGAATAGCCATTTTGGCCAGTAGTCCAAGGGCGGTACTGTCTATACCCTGGGTTTCTGAAAGATCGACAATCATCTTGTCAAGAATAGGTTTTTTGTAAAGGGAAGAAAAATAGGCATCAAGTGCGCCACCCATAAGTACACGCACATCACCGATAAATTTCAGGATGGGAACATTGTTAACATCTGCAACCAGAATTCTGCCGTTACTCATAACCCTGTAGCACTTAGCACCGCAATATCATCGGGAACCTTAATATCCCTGTGTAAGTGTAACCCTGTTTTCACCTGTTTAAAATCACCCTTGCATTCACTGATTACATCTAGAATCCGGGCTTCTTTTTCAGCCATATCTTTTCCCGGCAAATATTCCAGAATGCCGTCGGAAAACAGGAACAGGGCAAAGTCGTCACTCAGGGAGATTTTTTCATTAAAGTATTCAGCTTCAGCTACCAGACCAATTGGGAAACTGCGTTTGGCCGGTTCGAGAAATGCTGCTTTACCGTTTTGGTAAATAATCGGTAACGGATGATGACCGGCAATACTGTATAGAAAGGTATTGTCGGTATTATCCAGAATACCCATGCAAACCGTAATATGTTTTTCAAGGCCTGTATCAAGTAAATCCCGGTTTAATAATTCCAGGATATGCGCCGGGGAAAATTCACCGCCAAATCTGCCCCGAATATATTCCCTGCGCATCTGAGCTATTCGAAATCTAAGTAGCACAGTAACAAAAGCCGACGACGATCCATGCCCTGATACATCACCGATATAAAGCAGCACCTGGGACTTGGTAATAGGCTGATAATCGACTGAGTCGCCGCTTAGATAAAGGGAGGGGATTACCCGGTGATCAAAATGGAAATTATTAATGTCCTGGGGCGGAACCGGAAGCATTCGCATCTGCACCTGACGACCAGCTTGCTGGTCCATCTGAAAAACCTCTATGCGCTCTTCAAGCTCCCTATTTATTTCTTCCAGGTTTTTCCTGTAAAGATTATTTTGCGCAATAAGTCGGGTTCTGTTCAGACTTTTTTCTATGGAAATCAGCAACATTTCCATATCGTCCAGTGGTTTGAACAGGTAATCGCTGACCCCCAGGCGCATGGCCCGGATTATATCGTCAGTATTTCCCTGATCACTGAGAATGATGATGGGTTGTATTGGAGATTGGGCGAAAATTTTGGAAATGGCATCAAAGCCACTGTTATCAGGAATATTGATGTCATAAATGACCAATGCCGGACTGCAGGAATGAAAGGCATTGATGCCTTCTTCACTGGAAGCCGCCTGGACTACCCGATAACCAACATTTGAGAGGTAGGAGGCAATACTCTCCCGGACAACCGAATCGTTGTCGATTACCAATACAACAGTATTTTCCCCATTTATCATTTACAAAAAAATCGGAACCAGTCCGATTGACAGATAACATTCCACAAAAAAAGCCGAAAATGACTTTATTAACAATCTAAAAGAGAAAAATGAGGCAAAATCGCAGGACAAAATAGTAGCTAATTAATCGGAAAAATTAATAAAGAAAGACGCCGCCTCTACAACACATATTTAACTGCTTATACCCTGAGTTTACTCCCTGCAGGGGTTGGAAATACCTTACTCCCTTCTCACACAGCCTGCAATACAAGAGCGTTAATAGTTTCACAAAATCTGCCGAATTTGGACACAAAGCCTATAAATTGAGGTAGAGTATTCACAACATCGCAGTTCAGCAGGATGAGTTATGGCTTACGCTTATGAAAAGCGGGATTTTGAAAGAGTAAAAAGCAAAACCGCTGTTACTTTGTTTTTTGGCACCCCCCCCAAATCCCTCGAAGGGATCTGCATAGATATCAGTGATAAAGGCCTGGGGATAGACCTGGAAAGCATTATTGCCATTGGCACGGAATGTCGGGTAAAGGTGCATGATGGTCACAAGAACAGCCAACCCTACCAGGCTCTCATCGAGATAAAAAACACTCAGGCGCTGCCCAAAGGGCGCTGCCGCGTTGGCGCACTTATCCTGGAAATGTTTTGAATTTGATCTGACGCCATACAAGCGGAAAGTAGCCTTTTTGACTGCCTGATTAAAACAATCCCCTTAACGGCCTCCTTCTGGAAGGCTGACCATTATAGAAGACTCCTGATGTATTACCGCTGTTAAAGAGCCGCAAGCGACAGCAATAATTCAGTGCTGGCAAAACCAGACTAGAAATCATCCCATTCATCCACTATCTCACCGTCGGCAACAAGATATTCCCTGCGCTGAAGATAAGCATTACGAACAAAAATATACTCATCCCCGCTGATCATTGATTCAGCCGCCATGTAATACAGACGTGTATCAATAGTATCCACAGCATAAAGGGTATGCCTGTACGCTTCTTCATCCACCCGGAAAATCGGGTTTAGCAGGTAGTCAGGAACAAACCCGATGGCATCACGCAGAGTCGTATTCCCTAAAAACGGTACAACTATATAGGGCCCGCTTCCAACGCCCCACCGCCCCAGGGTCTGGCCAAAATCCTCATGTTGCTTGTAGAAACCAAAATTGGAGGCCACATCAATAACACCAGCAACCCCCAGCGTGGAATTAATAACCAGTCTGCAGGAATCTTCGAATGCGCTGATCATTTTCAACTGCAAAAGGTCATTCGCAATTACATTCACATCATCAATATTATTGAAAAAATTACTGACGCCATGTTTGGCAAACTCCGGCACGACTTTGTCATACCCCTTGCTCATCGGCTTGACAATTACTTCATCAAAGCCCTGGTTAAACCTGTATAGATTCCTGTTCACCCTGATAAACGGATCAGCATCATTCGACTGGGTATAACTGGCTGGTATAGGTATAAATATGGAAAGCCCGATAAGCATCACAGCGCAGAGGGCCTTGCATTGCGTTAATAGCTTACTATGCGATTGCAAAAGTAATGTCGGAAATAATGACCGCCAAAAAACCATTTGGCTTTACCCCCACCTTATAAAATATTTATAACCCTGCCAGTTAAACCACGTCTGATCGTTGCCAGAACGAATAGCCATCACCCGACAAGTATTCGGCTTAAACAAGCAGGAAATATTGAGAATTATCCTGCAGCTTATTCCCAATTGTCGAGAAAGCTAGGTATAAACCTAATCTATTGCCTTCCAGGCTTTTTCCAGCCTTTTCTCCGAAACAGCATAGCGGGTACCGAGTACCTGGGCAAAAAGAGATACACGAAGTTCTTCCAGCATCCAGCGAAACTCGTCAAGAGCAGGACTACTTTTATGCTGGCCCTGGAATAAGGCTTTACGCTCTTCATAACGCTGCCACCATTGCTGAAGCATTGCGGCATATTGAGTATCCCGGTTTTTTTGGCCCGGGTATTTTTCCAGGCGCTGAGTGATGGCAGCAAAATAACGCGGAAATTCACCCAACAACTCAACCGGCGTGTCCACAAGAAAACTGTCATAGACCAGCGCATCCAATTGCTGGCCTATGTCCTGTCGCAATTTCAGATCCTCAAGTTTTTTATATTTTTCAAGTGTCTTTTTCAAACTGCCAAAATCTACCAGTATTCTTATTAATAGTGCTTCGAGTTTATTCGATGTCTCTATCAGCAAACTGCGGCCGGCTTCATAGATAGACTCAAATTCCTCGGCAGTGGCAGGCAATCTGTTATTAAGGTCGAATGCTGCCTGATAACTGGCCTGAATCAGTCCGCTTACGAGATTTTTCTGACCACCAAAATTTTTCATCAGTGGCAATGTGCGTGGGTCCTGTAACAGATGTTTTTGCAGATACTTCAATTGCTGACGGTTTTTAAGCATATATAGTCTGGCGACCCCTGCCCGCGTTTGTTTTTGTGCGGCAACTGGGGAATCAGCAAGTTTGAGTGAAACACTTTCACCATCGTCTATCAGTGAGGGCCATGATAATACTGTCAATCCCCCTTGTTTGATTTCATGTACGGCTTCAAGCTCACCAAAATCCCAATCAGTAATTCCACTTCGTTCAATTGTAGCCACAGAGAATTCTGCCATTGCCTTGCGGCTTTGCTCGGCAAACTTTTCTTTTAGAGCCAACAGGTTTCTGTCACTACCAAGTCGACGGTCATTATTATCCAGTACATTGATATTCATTCTCAGATGATCCGGTAACACGAAGTCTTTCCAGCTTTCAATCGGGATGGTTACGCCAGTAAGTCCCTGTAACTGGGTGGCCAGGACCGCCTTCAGGTCACCTTCACCCAGTTTAATACGGGCCAGTACCCGATCTATATAATCAGGGACCGGAACAAAGTTTTTCCTCACAGCCTTTGGCAGAGCTTTCACCATGGCGATACATTTCTCACGCAACAGGCCTGGTACCAGCCAATCCAGGTCTGCCTCATTTAATTGCATCAAAACAGTAACGGGGACATCCACTGACACGCCATCGCTTTCCTTTCCAGGGTCGAATTGATAGTCCAGTTCCAGAGACAGATGCCCTGCCTGAATCTTGTCTGGAAAGGCCTGAAGATTAACCGCGTCACCTGAACTATTTTGCAGGTCCTTTTTGTCCAGAAAAAGTTTGTCCGCCTCCTCTTTCGAAAGCCTTTTAACCCAGCGTTCGAGACTGGCCTGATCGACAACCTGTGCCGGGATTAAAGGTTCAAACAAGGCATATAAATCATCATCGGTCAGCAGGATATCCTTACGGCGGGTTTTATCTTCCAGGCTTTCTATTTGTTTTTTCAGTTCAGCATAATGACGATAGAAATCCAGTCGCGTATTGACCTGAGCAGGCACCAGCCCTTCACGAATGAATATTTCCCGACTAATGCGCGGATCTATCGAGCTGTAAACGACTTTTCTATTTTCTGCCAGCACCAGGCCATAGAGTGTGACTTTTTCCAATGCGATAACTTTGCCTCGACGTTTTTCCCAGTGCGGCTCCGCATAGTGATACTTCAGCAATCCTTTTGCCTGGCTTTCAATCCAGTCTGGCTCAACTCTGGCATTCATTCTGGCGAAAAGCTGTGATGTTTCGACAAGCTCTGCCGCAAGAATCCATGGGTATTTTTTGCCATGCAGGTCAGACCCCGGAAACACTCTGAATTTACGATTTCTGGCGCCAAGGTAAGTATGGTCATCAAGCCGGTTTGCCACATTACTGACCAGACCACTTAATAAAGCATGGTGGATATTTTCATAACTGGCAGGCACGGTATTTATCGGGAATTTCATTTCCTGGCAAAGCAGTTTCAATTGACGATGAACTTCGCGCCATTCGGTCATTCGCAGGTAGGACAGAAAATGTTTATGGCAGAACTTGCCGAGTCGGTTTCTACCCAATGCCTGCCTGTTTTCCTCGAAGTACTGCCAGAGATTTATCCATGCCATAAAATCAGATTCAGGGTGGCTGTATCGGCTATGGGCCTCGTCAGCAGCCTGACGTTTTTCCTGCGGTCGTTCACGAGGGTCCTGGATACTGAGCGCACTGACAATGGTCAGAATTTCGTTGAGGCAGTTATATTGTGCGCCTGCCAGTAGAATTCTTGCGAGCCGGGGATCTACCGGGAAACTGGCCATTTGCCGTCCAGAGCGCGTTATTTTCCCCTGGGCATTAACCGCACCCAGTTCTTCCAGAATTTTAAAGCCATCCTTGATCGCAGTAGTCTCCGGTGGATCAACAAATGGAAAAGACTCAATATCGCCAAGCTTTAAAACCAGCATTTGTAAAATAACTGACGCCAGGTTGGTTCTGGTAATTTCAGTATCGGTATATTCCGGCCTGCTGTTGTAATCCTCTTCGCTGTACAGACGTACACAGGTACCAGGACATAAGCGACCACAGCGCCCCGCGCGCTGGTTGGCGCTGGCTTGTGATACGGCCTCTATTGGAAGACGCTGGATTTTACTTCTAACACTGTAGCGACTGATACGAGCCATCCCGCTATCAATGACATAGCCAATGCCGGGGACTGTGAGTGAGGTTTCGGCAACATTGGTCGCCAGTACAATGCGTTGTCTGGTGTGTGCCTGAAAGACCCGGTTCTGCTCTTTATTGGTCAACCTGGCATAGAGAGGCAGTACCTCAAGATCCAGCGATTTGTCTTTTCGAATAGTATTTGCAGTATCCCGGATTTCTTTTTCGCCACTGAGAAAAACCAGAATATCGCGATGCGGAATGGGGGACTTTTTGCCGATTTTCCTGATTTCATGAATTGCCCTGACAACACGTTGATCCAGGTCTTCTTCCTCGTTTTCATCAGCGCTCTGGTAAACGAAATTTACCGGGTAGGTGCGACCGGAAACCTCAATGACCGGGGCATTTTCGAAGTGAACCGAAAACTTTTCCACGTCTATGGTTGCAGACGTAACGATAAGCTTCAGATCCGGCCTCCTGCGTAGCAGGCGTTTGAGATAACCGAGCAGGAAATCAATATTCAAACTACGCTCATGCGCTTCATCAATGATAAGTGTGTCGTATTTATTCAGGAAAGGATCTTCGCGAATTTCAGATAAAAGGATACCGTCAGTCATCAGTTTGACGTAAGTATTCTCATCCGTGTAATCCTGAAATCTGACCTGATAAGCCACGGCACTGGTACCAGTCACTGCCAGTTCTTCGGCAATTCTGTTGCACACGGTTCTGGCAGCCAGTCTTCTTGGTTGAGTATGTCCAATCATTCCCTTGATACCCAGCCCCATATCCAGACATAACTTGGGTAGCTGGGTAGTTTTGCCCGAACCGGTTTCGCCGGCCACTATGACAACCTGATGTTTACTGATCAGATCACGAATAGTGTCAATGGACTGGCTAATCGGTAATTCGGGAGGGAAGTTAATCGCGGGTAATGCGGACTTTCTCGCTTCAACTTGCTGGCATGAGGTCTGAATTCTGCCTGCAAGTTTTTTCAGGCTGTCAGCATCAATACTCTTTTGCTGCCGAATTTTTTGCAAAGACATACGAAAACGGTGCTGATCTTTCGTCATGCACTGATTAACGGAGTTTGAGAGTTGTTTTAGCGACGCGGACACTTTGTTCAATTCAAAAGTGTGATTGTAGCAAATACCCGCTTATATATTCTTAAACTCCCGGTGTAATCTGAACTGACTGGAAGTGACATAGGCCTCCATCTTCTCCAGCCTGTTCTGCAGCGTGGAAAACTTTCTGACACAATACTTGAATTCCCTGCGCTTGGAGTAGCTCTTTCCAGCAAAGGCGCCTATCACCTCCCCTTCTTCATCATCCTGCCAATCCCCGGAATCCGGCCTGGCATATTCCTGTGTTGGTTCGGCTGGATGCACTCCAGCCTGCTGTTCGTATGAAAAAGTCTCATTACCTCCATCAGAGCCTGTATTGGAATCTTCTTCCTCATAAAAACGGTGGCCAGACTTCCTGAACCCGTAAGAATCATGCTGCCTGGCAGCAGATTTTCTGCGACGCCCACGTGGATGTTTTGTGACAGGCTTCGGCTCAAGAATGAAATAGGCTGCAAAGTAGACTATCAGGGGTATTGCTGACGTCAGTATCAGCAGCACCAGAAATACAAGTCGTACGGCAAACACATTGACCTCAAGATAATCAGCAACACCGGCACAAATACCCAGAAATTTACCGTCTTCGGTATTTCGATATAACTGCTTCCTGTAGTCCACTGACCTGAAATGTCTCAAGGGCTGACTATCCGCCAGGCTGCCGAGTCCTTCACCGGGTTTTTCATCAAGACAAAACCAGGCAATAAAATAGATCGGGATTAAAAACCAGCCACCAAACAGTACACTGATCAGGAAAACCAGCCGTATTGACCAGGGCTGAACATCCAGATAATCCGCCACGCCGGCACAAACCCCAAGCAGCTTTTTCCTGTCTTTATCCAGCGTCAGCACGCGTTTGCCAGTTTTTCTATGCGTCACTCTGCTGCTCCCGTACCTTATCGCGCCATTCCGGTGTTTCATCATCCAGGATCGATTCCAGAGTCTTGATGCGTTCAGCCATACTGTCGGCAATATCCATCAACTCATCCAGCTGTTTGGCCTCTTCGGCAGTGATACCGCTACTGCGTTTGTTGGCATATTTGTAGTGAAAAATAATCCACACAATCCAGATAGGCATGGTTACTGCCATAAAACCAATCATTGAATTAATGAAATCAATCATAATATCCCTGCCTTACTTCTTGTTTTGGAGCCTGGATTTCAGAGCCTCAAGCTCCTCTTCAATCCTGCCTTCCTTTTCAAGAGCATCAAATTGCGCCGCGATACCTGCGCTACCTATTTGATTGGCTTCAATTTCACCTTCCATCAGTTCAATTTTCTTTTCGTAATGGTCAAATTTATTGATGGCCTCATCAATTGATGAATTATGGAGCTTATTACTCACAGTTTGTCGTGATTTGGTTGCCGTGTGACGCATCATTATGGTTTTTTGTCTCGCTCTGGCATCATTCAGCTTAGTCTGCAATTGCTCGATTTCAGAACTTAATTTGTCCAGTGAATGATCAAGCCTTTCCAGATCATCCTGCACAAGACCAATCACTTCATTGATCGAGGCTTTTTCAAGCAGCGCCGCTTTGGCCAGGTCATCGCGATTTTTGCTTAGTGCCAGTTCTGCTTTGTGCTGCCAATCTTCTGCCTGCTTTTCCAGCTTGGTGTTGCGACGAGAAAGTTCTTTCTTGTCCGCAATAATACGGGCAGAGGTACTACGAACTTCCACCAGCGTCTCTTCCATTTCCTGGATAACCATGCGGATCATTTTTTCAGGATCCTCAGCCTTATCCAGCAAGGAATTGATATTGGAATTAATAATATCTGAAAGTCTGGAAAATATACCCATGATGATACCCCTTAATGAATTCCCGCCAGAATTGCTTCTTTTGCCTGTTGATACTCAGCGTTATTGATAAGCCCTGCCTCCCGGGCACGGTTCAGATCCAGCAACTCCTGTCCTGCAGTTGGCTGGGCAATCCGCGCCGATCCGGGGCCATGTCTGTCGCCGTCGGTATCGTCAACATAAATACAGCCTGTGAGTACCAGTGACGAAAACAGGACAATAATCATTGATTTGTGCTTCATAACTACTTCTCCAAGATATAATAATAATTGCACCCTGACAAAGGTATTGCAGTTCATGTGCCAACTTTTCAGAAAGCCCATAACCTGCTGTTTTAAAAGAATATATATTCATCTTTACACCAAGGCACGGATTTCTACATTGGAGTATTAACCAATATGTGGTATTTTTCACCGCTAATTATATTACTGTGATATTAACGCTATGGAAGACTTGAAAGGCAATGACCGCATGATTGGCGAGTCAGCTAATTTCCTCATCATGCAGGAACAGCTTTCACGTCTTGCCCCGCTGAACAAGCCCATCCTCATCATTGGTGAGCGCGGTACGGGCAAGGAACTGGTGGCATCACGACTGCATTTCCTGTCGAAGCGCTGGAAGCAGCCTTTTATCAAGATTAATTGTGCAGCCTTTAATGAAGCCTTGCTGGAGTCCCAGTTATTTGGTCACGAAGCCGGTGCTTTTACCGGGGCCAGTAAACAACAACTGGGGTTTTTTGAGCGCGCAGATGGTGGCACCCTGTTCCTTGATGAACTGGCGACCACGTCAATGGCCGTTCAGGAACGCATTCTCAGGGTAACGGAATACGGAGAAATCGAACGCCTGGGCGGCTCCAAACCCATCAAGGTCGATGTCAGGATAGTCGCAGCAACAAATGTTGATCTGCCCCAACAGGCGCGGGAAGGAAAGTTTCGTGATGACTTGCTCGACAGGCTGGCCTTTGACGTCATAACCCTGCCGCCCTTGCGTGAGCGACTGGAAGATATCCCGGTGCTGGCCCGACATTTTGCCATCAATATGGTCAAGGAACTGGAGCGCGAGTATTTTCCCGGCTTCACCAAGTCAGCAGCAAAAGCCTTGTTGAACTATCCATGGCCCGGCAATGTCAGGGAATTAAAGAATGTCATTGAGCGTTGTGTTTATCAGTCGGAAGATCCGGACAGGCCGGTCAGGGATATTGTCTTTGATCCTTTTGCATCGCCATACCGGCCCCACACAGCTAACCCGGCCACTGCAGATCAAGCAGAACCTGCACAGGAGTCTGGCGAAAATGTCAGCGAAGAAGATTTTGATTTCGGGGCAATAGGTTTTAAACACCGGGTGCAGGAATTTGAAAAGAAAATCCTGCGTCAGGCACTTAAGGAATGCCAGTTCAATCAACGTAAAACAGCCAAGCTGCTGGACCTGAGTTACGACCAGTTACGCGGCTACATGAGAAAGTACGACCTGAATAATTAATCAGCAAGCTATCCATAACAGCTTAAGAAGACGTTTTGCCCCGGCGCTTGATCCGGTAAACAATACTGAGAATTACCGTTACGATGATTCCAAACAGCATCGCCATAACCAGGGGAATCAGTGCACGAATGCTGGTAGTCAGGTCTACCGTAATCAGATCAAGCATGAAGACGATAAGTGCGGGGGCCAATATTTCTTCCTCTGGCAAGACATACCAGGGAGTAAAGATAATGGCGAGCAACAGACTTTGCAGCAGATAAGCCATCTCGCGCCAGAAATAGCGCTTCATCACTCTCCATGAGATCAGGCTGAAGAGGATGCCGGCAAACAGATAGGTGCCCCAGGCAATATAATAATCCTGACTATCCATCAATCCTGGCCATTTGCCCAATCGATAATGTGTTCTTCCAATCCATCTTCATGAATAAACTCTTCCGAGACAACCTTACCGGTCACCGTTATATCGGCAGCTATCATGGCATTCCTGCTTCCGCTTATCAAAGGATGCCAAACCGGTAGAGACTTGCCTTCATGGAGCAGCCTGTAGGCACAGGTTCCCGGCATCCAGCTCAGATCATCGAGGTTTTCCGGTGTCAGAATGACACAGTCTGGTACCAGTTGTTGACGCTTATTGTAAACGGTGCAATTACATTTTTCCTGATCCAGGTAGCTGCACACCACTCGCGTATAAAAAATCTCACCGGAATCTTCGTCTTCAAGCTTATGCAGGCAGCACTTAGCGCAGCCATCGCAGAGTGATTCCCACTCTTTCGAGGACATCTCGGCAAGGGATTTGCTTTCCCAGAATGGGCGTGCTTTTTGACTGGAAATAATAGTCTCCTCAATGACTAGGGAATAAGCGGACAAACGAAATCAAAACTAATCACCATCGAACAAAACCTGACCAGTAATGACGGGAGGCAACTGGACAAAATATCCTTGCTCGCGTATTTCCTTCAGTACTTTAACTGCATCTACTCTGGCGAGTTTTTTGTCTGGCGTAATTTCCAGTGTCATCACCTCTTTTAATTTTCCCAGTCGTTGACGCAATTCCTCGGGAATATTGCTTTCAGCCTTCGCAAACGGCACATAGACATAAAGTTCAGGCTCACGACTGCCTTTAAAAATACTGCAAATCATTGCATCAGGATCTGTCATGTCTTACTCATTACCTGAACCAACCCAGGCATCAAGAGAGTGTAACGCCAGCCCAAAAGCTCTTCTGGCAATAGTGCTTGAACGTCTTGTTCGGTTGAGGGAGCTTCTTCTTGACGCATATTTTGCAGAATAGTGATAAGCCAGCGTTTACGAATCAGCATTTCTACCGGCATATTCAACTCCAGCGCTTTTGCCTCAATGAACTTCTGCCCATGCCGCAAACGAACTTTGGCTTTGCCTTCAAGAGGTCTGGGCATTGCCTCGGGCAGAAAGTCATCAGGAGTCGCCTGGGCCATGCTAACCAGAGAAAGAACCTCGTCCCCCTCATGATGCAGAAAACTGGCGCTTATTTCGTCTATACTTTTCAATTGTTCCAGCGTTGCCGGCGCCAATCTGGCGATATCGAGAAGACTTTTATCCTTGACTATCCAGTTTCTGGGTTTGTCCCTTTTGCGGGCACGTTGCTCTCGCCATTGGGCCAGGTATTTGAGGATAATAAGTTGCCTGGCATCAAGTTGCCAGGCACCACGAATAGCAAGATAGTAACCAGAAAAATCCGAACTCACCTCTTTACGATAGAGTCTCAACAATGAATCACACTCTTCCCTGAACCAGTCCAGTCTACCGCTGTGCAGCAACGCCCCATGCAACTGCTTGTATATTTCAGGCAAATAGGCCACATCCTGAGCAGCATAATGACACTGCTTCTCCGCCAGCGGTCGTTGTAACCAGTCTGACCTGGTTTCACCCTTGGGAAGATCAATACCCAGCATATTCAAAACCAGCGATTGGTAAGAATTGCCAAAGCCCTGATTAAGAAAGGCTGCGGCAATCTGGGTATCAAATACTGGCTCAGGAATCAGTTGCATCGCAGTCATAAAGACTTGCAGGTCTTCCGAACATGAATGAAAAATCTTCGTAATACTCTTATTGCTCATCAATTCTCTGAACGGGTCCCAATTGCCAATCCCCAGAGGATCAATCAGATAATTACCTGCTCCCGCATTTAGCTGTATCAAACCAACCTGAGGAAAAAATGTTGAGGTCCGAATAAACTCGGTATCCATCGCCAGGAATGAAGAATCACGCCAGATTGCACATAATTCATTCAGCGTCAGCTCATCCTTAACCAGAATATAGCTTTCATTTGCCTGTGAGGTGGCTGTAGTTTCAGTCACAATTCTTGATTTCCTTAACCAGCCTGATTCTTGTTAATTTGCAGTCGACCTGCAAATGAGTGGATCAACGTGCCACCATCAATATATTCAAGCTCTCCGCCCACCGGCACACCATGAGCAATTCTGGAGATCCTGATATTTCTGGCCTGCAACGCCGGGGAATTGAATTGCTCGGCAATGTAATACGCAGTTGCTTCGCCTTCTACCGTAGGATTGGTAGCCAGAATAATCTCGGTAATGTCACTGTCTGCCACCAGATCGGTTAATTGCCTTATCCCTATCTCATCAGGACCAATGCCATCTATAGGGGACAGGTGACCCATGAGAACGAAATACAGCCCTTTATAGGACGCTGTCTGCTCTACAGCAAAAACATCTGCCGGGGTTTCAACCACACAAACAGTTTGTTGATCACGCGCGGGATTCTGACATATGCGACAAAGTGGCTCCTCGGATAAAGTCCGGCACTTTTCACAATGCCCAACGCCATCCATAGCCGCCTGCAGTGCTTCGGCCAGGACCTTGCCCCCATTACGGTCTTTTTCGAGAAAATGCAGCACCATACGCTGAGCAGACTTCGGACCAACACCAGGCAGGCGGCGAAAAGCTTCTATCAACTGATCAATTAGGGGACTGTAATTCATGCCAGGCGTTTTAGTATTTTCACTAGAATGGAAACTTGAATCCTTCCGGTAAATTTAATCCGGAAGCCATCCCGGCAAGCTGACTCTTGTTGTTCTCGCCAACTTTACGAACAGCATCATTTACAGCTGCAGCAACAAGATCTTCAACCAGTGACTGTTCTTCGTTCATCAAGGTGCTATCAAGCGCAATTTTCTTCACATTGTGCTTCCCATTCATGGTTACCTTGACGAGACCGGCGCCAGACTCTCCAGTCACTTCCTGTTCTGCAAGCTGTTTTTGAGTTTTCTCAAACTGCTCCTGCATTTCCTTTGCCTGTTTAAGCAAATTATTCAGGTCTGTCATAATTTCCTCTTTTAAAAATAGTGTTAACTAGTATTGCTTGGGTGACGTCGGTTCAATCGTATCAGGCTGGATGACGCCGGAAAACCGCTCTAGAATTTCTTTCACCATTTCATCATTTTCAAATTCGATTATCGCGGCCTGTAATCGTTCCTGCTCCATTCGCTCACGCCAGGCAGAAGGAGTTTCAGCATCAATTTTACCGGTTTTAATTTCCAGCTGAAGTTCTTCCTGGAAGTATTTATCAAATGCCGACTTGATTCGACGCTGTTGCTCTTCGTTAAATACTGACGTCTGACTTTCATCAAGAATTAAAGTGATGTGCCTGCCCTTCACCTCTCCCAGCAGGCAATTAGCAGTAATACTGCGGGTAATACCATCAAGGCCAAGCTGGAAAAAAAGTGAAATCCACTGATCACTGGAAAGCGTTTGCAGGCTTAGCCTATCCTTGCTGAGCACGTCGCCTTTTTCAGCAAGCGGCTGTGCTGAATCTTTTTCTTGCGGGGCATTCTCCGCCAGCGTCTTTACTTCTGCTGCGGTGGACGAATTGGCTCTCACTGCACTGGTCTGTATAGCCGCCGACTGGGCTTCATCTTTTGCCGCCGGAGTCTTTGCCGGCTTTGGCAGGGGCACATCCGCACGACTGCTTATGAGTCTGGAGTGACCCGTTATAGCTTCATTTACCGGGGGCTTTTTTTTTACCTTGTCTTCAGGGTCCTGCATGTCAGGCGCAACTTCATCAGCTGACAGATGTGCCTGAGGAACTATCGGTACACCTGCTGGGGCGAAAGCCAGCATACGCAGCAAAGCCATTTCAAGGCCTGCCCTGGCGTCAATGGCAAAGGGCAGATCCTCACGGCTTTTCAATGCGATCTGGTAATAAAGCTGTAATGTTTCTGCCGCTATTGTACCCGCATGATCCAGGACTCTTTGTCTGTCACCCTGAGAATTATCAATACCATCAGGCAATACCTGGGCGATAGCTACACGGTGTAAATAAGACAACAGATCGGCAAGAACACTGGAAAAATCGGGTGCATGATCAGCGGCTGCATCAATAATTTTCAGCATTGCTGCAGCATCATTTGCGATAAGCGTATCCACAAGCTCATGAATCACGCTCTGGTCTATGGTGCCAAGAAATGCTCTGACCGCTGTATCGGTTATTTCGCCTTCACAATAACCTATGGCCTGATCCAGCAAGGTCAGGCAATCACGCACACTGCCCTGAGCCGCCCGCCCCAGCTGCCACAAGGCCGGTTCCTCATAGGGAACCTTTTCTTCATCAAGAATATGCTTGATATGTTCTACCAGACGTTCCGGACTGATATTTTTCAGATTGAACTGCAGACAGCGCGATAACACCGTAATTGGCAGTTTTTGCGGGTCGGTCGTGGCAAGCAGAAACTTTACGTGAGGAGGGGGTTCTTCCAGGGTTTTTAACAGGGCATTGAAGCTGTGCCCTGAAAGCATATGAACTTCGTCGATGAGATAGACCTTGAAACGTCCCCGTGTGGGGGAATACTGAACGTTATCAAGCAACTCTCTGGTATCTTCAACTTTAGTTCTGGAAGCCGCATCAACTTCAATCAGGTCGATAAAGCGTCCCTGATCAATTTCAGTACAGGCACTGCATTCACCGCAGGGTTCAGAGGTGACGCCCTTTTCACAGTTAAGGCAGCGAGCGAGTATGCGTGCAATAGTGGTTTTGCCGACTCCACGCGTACCGGTAAACAGATAGGCATGGTGCAGGCGATCATTATCAAGGGAATTAATCAGGGTTTTAAGCACATGTCCCTGGCCAGCCATTTCCCGGAAATTACGGGGTCGCCACTTTCTTGCCAGTACCTGATACGTCATAAGATGCGACTATTATTCGTTTTAAGCTGATAGCTCTTTGGAAGGCGTTTATCAGCGAGGATTTTAATGGAGGTACCTCCTGCCAGCCACACCCCGGCACATGAGTCAGCAGTTACCGTTGCTCCCTTCCGGGCCTGGCGGGGTTCACTGCCTATCATTGCGAGGGGACCGACAAGAGATACCATAAAACTTACCGGTGCTATAACCGGTCAATCAGGGATGGTAAACGGTTTGTTGATTATTTCAAAGCCTACGCGTCAAACGAGGCGCATTATGTGGAAATCACCTGTCGGAATCAACACCCTGGGCAGGAAAAATCAGGGGGACAGGGAAACCGGTGTCACCTGGAAGCGCTTTTCTCTCAACAGTTCAACCACACTGCCCTCCCCCAGCAGGTGCGCTGAGCCTATAACGACAAAGTAGGTGCCCTGCCGGGCATAGGCATACTCGGCAATTTTATCAGCCATATCTATGTTACGGCGCGTATAAAGAGATCCCATTAGCGCTTCCATTTCAACCTGCTGGGCTGCACTCAGGTCAGTGTTGTCAAATTCAGCAAACAACATTTCTGTCAGCGGTACTTTGTCTGCACAAAGCCAGGCATCAACCAGTTTTTCTATCTCTTCATTCCCCGTTTCAAAGGTATCAATGGTGTAAGCAAGATAGGTTTCTGCATTCAACGCTTCAAGAAAGCCGATTTGCTGCTCAATAGACTCCAGCTCAAGAATTTCAGTGCGTGCCGGTTTTTGAGCCAGAAAGTAACTTTCCAGGCCATATTCAGGCAAATAGCCCAGTGCGCTCATCTGCAAACTGGACAGCATCAGTGTCAGAAACCATGGCTGCATACCCATAAAATTATCCGCTGGCAGCCCCATATTCCCCATAACACGACGAAACTCATCAAGCACTTGCGTTGACACAACATCAGCGAGGGTCTGTCCAGCGGGTAACATTCCGCGTGTTTGCATATTCATCAGGACCGCAGGGTCTGCTAACGAGTTGGGATCAACTTCGAATACCAGGTAATCTGCAGATCGGTAGGTATTTTCAATCTCCTCAGCGAGCGGATAAAACCCGGCTTTGCCCACATGAATAGATCCAAATAGATATATTTCCGAGCCATTTTCCTGCAAAGGCGGACTGTCAACACGCCACAGCATGGAGGATGTCGGGTCAACGCATAATGCAGGACTATTGGTCTGGACAGCTACCTGTGCCAACTCAAGCCCTTCAACCCCTGATGAAAGCAGCCTCTGCTCCAAATTCGCCCAGACTGTCTGCCAACCGCTATTTCCATTAACCGGCTCATTCAGCTCCACACCGGCAAAGGCATCATCAATAACCGCTGCATAGGTGTCCCAGGTAAGATTACTTGACCAGGCGGCCATTCGAATGACCTGACTATCAGGCAGGATCGAAACGCGTTCCCTGAAACGAAGCCCCAGCTCGGGATGCTGATAGTCAATCTGCATAGCTGTTTCGTCAGAAGACATACTCGCTGACAGGACCTGCAGGCCCTGACTCTCGATACCCTGGGCCAGTACCCTGGCATAGGCGATCAGATCGTCAAAATAAGTCTCTGTTAACAGGCGGATGAACAACTGCTGGCTGTCATGTATACCTATAAACAAAGGTGACTCATCTGGTCCTTTGTCAGCTGGAAAATTCTGCTTCAGACCTTCAGGTGCCTGTTCACGGTTGGTGATAAGATTCCATTGCGGTGCAAAAGCCCCGCGTATCCCGACAGTGTCATTGCGGTAAATTGAGCTGCTATTGATAGCCTGCGGCAATGCCCAATGCGAAAGTCCAAGGAACAATACCAGAAGCAACCCGCCTCTCTTGATAATGTTTCTTTTGATAACTCGAGCCATAAAAGACCTGTTCCTGTTTATGATTACCTGTTTAACCTGACCGGTATTTTAAGTGAATTCCGGCAGGAATTCAGAAATCTGCCAAAACGATGCAGCGCAAATAAGAAATATGAGGGGAAAGAATAACAGGGAGATGAGAACGTGCTGAAACAGCATCTGTGAATACCCGTTCTTCCCTGAACAGGCATAACTAATCTAACATATATTTTGGTAAGAACAACATAAATAAAAATAAAATAAGCATATATATCATATCGTTATGACATCATTTTTAATCTGTTTCGACATCAGTGCCACACAATCGTCATGCGTCAGGGCTTGCAGCCCCCCTGGAGTGAGCATGAGAATCCGGTCTGCATTCAAGACGGTTTGCGGACGATGAGCTACCATCAGACAGGGAATTTTCATCTGCTTCAGACTATTGTTGACTGCTTGCTCGGTATTGATATCCAGATGACTTGTTGCTTCATCCAGAACCAGCAGCGACGGTTGCTGGTATATCGCTCGTGCCAGCATCAGCCTTTGTACCTGACCTCCGGATAAAGCGCTGCCCATATTTCCAACCATGGTGTTGAACTGCATAGGCATCCTGCTTATATCTTCCAGAATCATAGCCTGCCTGGCAGCCTGTACGGCTTTTTCATGATCAGGAGCCGGATCAAAAAATACAATATTTTCCAGAATACTGCCTGATAGCAAACTGTCATTTTGCAAAACACCGGCAACCCGGCTTCGATAACGCTCAAGACCATAATGAGAAACGCAGACTCCATTGATCAGTAACTTACCCTGCAATGGCTCAATGAGACTCAATACAATCTTTAACAATGTGGATTTTCCGCAGCCCGTTGGACCGATTATTGCGACGACCTCGTTGTTTTTCAGCGTCAGTGAAACATCGCTGAAAAGAAGCGGCGATTCCGGGTCATAGCGGTATCCAACCGCATCCAGGCTGACATCGAAAACGTGGTCATGATGTGAGCCGATCACCAGACTATTTCCTCCACCTGGCTCGGCTTTGCTAAAAGCAATATCTGCAAGGCGTCCAAGATGTATATCCAGCATTCGGAATTCAAAAAGCTTGTCCAGCATTGAAAATATGCTGCGGTAAAAATGATCCTTGAAACTGATAAATGCCATCAGCATACCCACTGAGATAGCTCCATTGGTCACCGAATAACTGCCTGCCAGCAGCAATACAATATTTTCAAGGCCAAGTAATAGACCCTGAAAAAACTGCACATTAAAGCCAAGTTTCTGTACCTGTATTCCTGAACTCATAGCGGTTGCAAAGCAATTCTGCCAATAGCCGAGTCTGGCTGACTCACGGGTATATATTTTTATGCCCTGAA
>JAUHWU010000203.1 GCA_030427065.1 Gammaproteobacteria bacterium
GGCCCACAATAATCTTGATGAAGCCTTGCAAACTACCCTGGATACTCTGGATATCAAGACTCTGGATAACCTGGATCAGGTCGGCAGTGAATGCCGTCGGCTGATCAATTCGGGCACCTTGCCGGCCGAATTAGGCGAGGCCATTCTGACCTCATACGGGGAGCTTGACCCCGATCGTCAGTTTTCGGTGGCTGTTCGCAGTAGCGCCACCGCCGAGGATCTGCCAGCTGCGAGTTTTGCTGGTCAGCACGACAGCTTCCTGAATATCTCCGGCGATGACGCGCTGCTCAGGGCGGTAAAAAAATGTTATGCCTCGCTGTTTAATGACCGGGCCATCAAATATCGCCAGGACAATGGTTTTGACCATATGGACGTGGCCCTTTCCGTTGGAGTCCAACGCATGGTGCGCTCCGATATCGGCAGCGCCGGGGTGGCATTTACCCTGGATCCGGAAAGCGGCAATAGCAATGTAATCTATCTCACTGCCGCCTGGGGGCTGGGTGAAAACGTGGTGCAGGGAGCCGTTAACCCGGATGAGTTCTACCTGTTCAAGCCGGCGTTGGAATCCGGCAAGCGGGCAATCGTGCATCGTACACTGGGTGCCAAGGAGCTGCGCATGGTTTATGCGACCAGTGGAGAGCGGCCCATACACAATGTTGAAACCACGGCTGCCGAACGTTCCAGCTTCAGCCTGTCCGACGCAGATATCGCCATGCTCGGTCGCTGGTGCATACAGATCGAAAAGCATTACGGGGTGCCAATGGATATCGAATGGGCCCGTGACGGCAACAGCGGAGAGTTATTTATCGTTCAGGCCAGACCGGAAACCATCCATGGAGAGAGACATGAGCTGATTATAAAGGAATACAGGCTACTGCAGAAAGCCACGCCAATCTGTAAAGGGCGGGCAGTGGGGAGCGCCATTTCCAGCGGCAGAGTCTGTATGGTGCATTCACTGGCAGATGCCGCGAAAGTCCGCCAGGGTGACATTATTGTGGCGGAAATCACCAATCCGGACTGGAATTCCATGTTGCGTAAGGCTATCTGCATTGTTACCGACAAAGGCGGGCGTACCAGCCATGCCTCCATAGTTGCGCGCGAGCTCGGTATTCACGCGGTTGTAGGCAGTGGTGATGCCACGCAGAAATTGACTGACGGACAGATGATTACGGTCAGTTGTGCTGAGGGCGAAGAAGGCCGTGTTTACGACGGAAGCCTGCAATGGCAGGAAATCGAGACTAATCTTTCTGCTTTCGAACCCACCAGAACAAAGCCCATGCTTATTTTGGCTGACCCCTCCAGGGCGCTGGGACTGTCTTGTTATCCCAGTCAGGGGGTTGGGTTGTTGCGCATGGAGTTCATTATCACCAACGCCGTCCGGGTCCATCCCATGGCGCTGGTTAAATATTCAGAACTGCAGGACAACGATGAGCGTGAGGCTATCAACGCTATTACCAGTGGTTTTCGTAATCGCCATGACTATTTTGTCGAAACCCTGGCTGAAGCGGTGGCTTTGGTGGCTGCCGCGTTTTATCCGCGGGAGGTTATCGTGCGCATGAGCGACTTCAAAACCAACGAATACGCACAGCTCCTTGGCGGGCGTCAGTTTGAGCCCGAAGAGGAAAATCCCATGCTCGGTTTCCGAGGTGCATCACGCTACTATCATCCACGCTACCGTGAAGGATTTGCGCTGGAATGCGAGTCCATGCGCCTGGTGCGTGATGATATGGGACTGACCAATATCAAGTTGATGATTCCCTTCTGCCGCACGGTGGAGGAAGGCAAAAAAGTGATCGCCACCATGAATGAGTGTGGCCTTGTTCAGGGTGAGAATGCCCTGGAAATTTATGTCATGGCCGAGATTCCCAGCAATGTACTTCTGGCCGATAAGTTTGCCGAAATTTTTGACGGCTTCTCCATCGGATCCAACGACCTGACCCAACTGACCCTCGGTATAGATCGTGATTCTGACATCGTCAGTGACCTGTTCGATGAAAACAACGAGGCAGTCACCTGCATGCTTGCCAATGTGATCACTGCCGCCAACAAGGCTGGCAAAAAAATAGGCCTGTGTGGACAGGCGCCAAGCGACTATCCTGATTTTGCCCGCTTTCTGGTCAACAGTGGTATTGACAGTATTTCTTTCAATGCCGACGCGTTATTGCAGGGGATCAGAAATATTCGCGCAGCAGAAGACGGGCCAGGAAATTAGACGCCAGCGGTGCAACAACAGGGATATGTATTCACCATGTTGTCTTTGACAGGCTGACTTGCGTGTCTTTAAAAATTGAGATTAATAAAAATCGAGATTAATAAAAATGGTGGGCATGGGATCTTCAAAAACTCTGTCCTCATTTTCAGTTGCCTGTTTTATCGCTCTTTTTCTATTCAAGCCAGAGGTAATTCCGTCGTTTGCTTCATAGTCTCCATCACAAAGCTTGAACTGACATCCGATAAGTTGGCCTTGATCAGTTGTTTGTATAATCTGTCATAGCCTTTCATGTCTTCCACGACGGCTTTTATCAGGTAGTCGAGATCGCCGCTCATGCGATAGACCTCCAATACCCCCGGAATAGCCTGAATAACCTTTTGGAATTGGGCGGCCCATTTGTCATTGTGTTCGTTGGTGCGCACGGAAATATATACCGTCAAGGGCAGGTTGACCTTCTCCTGGTTGAGCAGAGCAACCTGTTTGCGAATGACGCCGTCGTGGCTGAGTTTCTGGAGTCGACGCCAGCAGGCTGACTTCGACATACCAATGCGTTCAGCGAGTTCACCGGTGGAGAGGGAGGCGTCTTTCTGGATCAATTCCAGCAGCGCAAGGTCGAGTTTATTCATTTCATTCTCATATATATTAAGTTATCGAATAAATGTGCCATATAATCACAATAAATGAAACAAATGTGTTTATTTCACTTGTTTATCGATGTAAAGGGAAACAATGTTTCCAGCTGCATGAGATAGAATTCCTGCTTCTTGACAGGAGTATCAACCAAAATGAATGACGCATTAATTACCAGAATCCGTGAATCCGTGATTGGTGACAGACAGGGCATAGAAACCTGTTTTGGCACCAAGCCACTGGTTTATGCCGATTACACTGCTTCTGGCCGCGCACTGACCTTCATTGAAGACTTCATTTCCAATCGTGTATTGCCGTTTTATGCCAATACCCATACCGACACCTCGTTTTCCGGCGCGCAGACCACAAAATTTCGTGAAGAAGCCAGAAACACGATCCGCCAGGCCGTGAATGCCAATAGCGATGATCAGGTGATTTTCACTGGCTCGGGAGCCACCTCAGCCATCGATAAATTAATTGATATCCTCAATCTGCGTCTACCTGCAGAATTAAGTGCTCGTCATAAGCTCCATGATCATCTGCCCGCAGACACTCGGCCGGTGGTCTTTATCGGACCCTATGAACATCACAGCAACGAGATTCCCTGGCGCGAATCCATTGCCGATGTCGTCGTTATCCCCCTCGCAGCAAACGGCCAGTTGGATATCGCATTCCTGGAACAAAAGCTGGTGCAGTATGCCGATCGCGAAATGAAAATAGGCAGCTTGTCGGCGTCCTCCAATGTTACCGGCATTAAAACCGATGTGGACAAGGTCGCAGCCCTGCTGCATGCCCATGGGGCCTACTCTTTTTGGGACTACGCCGCTGCCGCGCCTTACCTGGCCATTGATATGAATCCTTCGCAATCGGAGTGTGCCAAGGATGCGGTGTTTATCAGTCCCCACAAGTTTGTGGGCGGCCCCGGTACTCCGGGTATCCTGGTGGTGAAAAAGCAGCTGCTGAACAACTCCGTGCCGGCAGTGCCTGGTGGTGGAACTGTCGTTTATGTTACGCCTGAGGATCATCGCTTTATTAGCGATCATGAACGTCGCGAAGAGGGGGGTACCCCGGCAATCGTGGAATCCATTCGTGCCGGTCTGGTGTTTGGTGTGCAGCAGGCAGTAGGAACCGAGCGCATTGAGGTGC
>JAUHWU010000049.1 GCA_030427065.1 Gammaproteobacteria bacterium
CTTGAGCATCTGCAAATTATGTTCTTGCATTGTAGCGCTCTGCGTTGACAGGCCTTTTTGTGTGTAGAAACTGCCACCAATGGTCATACCTGCACTACTTTCGCTACCCCATGGAATAACGTAGCCTTTTTGTCTCACAACACACTTCAGGGGATCGGATTCAAATTGTGCGTTATCAAGCTTGAATGAATCTGTTTGTCCATAATTGAACAGGACCGGGTAATCATTGTCTTGAGTCAGTCGTGGTGTTGCGCCATTGTCACAAATAATCAGGGCATCAAATTCCCGTTGCTCTCTGCCATGCGGGCCATTCATGGTCACTTGCCATTGTTCCTTATTATAATTGATTTCTGTCACTTCCCGATTGGCAAGAAGATTTATGTTTTCCGCGCTTGTCCATGCCCGGCACAAGGCCGCAGGATCAAGACAACCGGCTTGTGGGAAGAAAAGGCCGTCATGATCTATCGGCAAGCCTGCTAACCGGGATGCCTGATCAGCATTAATCAGCCTCATGAAAGCAGGGTCATAAAGTTGCCTGCCCAGCAAATTGTTATATTCATCAAACTCGGTGTTGTCTTTTGCCAGTTGAATCAGGCCGCATGGGAGCCAGCTGAAATCATGAAGATTGGACAGATGGTGATAATGTCTAACCGCATACCTGAAAGCGGATAGTCGAAACAGGTTTGCGGGTGTTAATTGCCGCCCCGGATTGAAATGGACGATGCCGCGCGGGTTTCCCGAGGCGCCACTGGCAACACCGGCATTTTTTTCCAGCAAGCTCACTGAATAGCCTCGCAGGGCAAGGGCATGAGCTGTCGCAGAACCCGCCAGACCAGCACCAATTATGCCGATTCTGCTGACACTGTGCTCTGCATCAGCCCAGGGGTTTGACCAGGATTGATTTTCAGGATCAGGCGATTGTGGGTGCTCGCCCATTACAGCGCCCAGCATATGCCGTTTTTTGCCATAACCGATGCGCTTGCTTACATTAAAGCCTGCTTGCCTGAGATTTTCCCTGACCATGCCGGCAACAGAATAGGTGGCCAGCGTGGAACCGGGTTTACTGAGTTTGGCTATGATGTTGCACAGATCACGCCCCCACATGGCCTCATTTTTCGCTGGGCTGTAACCATCCAGGTACCATGCATCAATGATCGGTGCGGGTGTGGAAAGCTTTTGGAAAGCAGCAATGGCATCGTTATAAAGCAGGTCAAGAATATAATGGTGCTGTTGATACTCAAACACCATTCGGTGCATCCCTTGACCCTGTTCGGGGTAGTTTTCCAGCAACTGTTCTGCAAAGGGGCGCAGCGAAGAGGGCAGTGTTTTATAAAATCGGATCAGGTCCTTTTTTAATACCGGGTGTGCCTCACAACTGAGAAAGTGCAATGTGCTGTTTGCCGGGGCGAGTTGGGAAAATCGTTCACAAGTGACCAGGAAATTAACCCCAAAACCAAAGCCACATTCGCCAATTACAAGGGGTTTGTGACCGACATCAGGCATGCGGGCTTCGAGATCGTTGCCCTGGACAAAGACATGGCGGCTTTCTTCTATTGGGTCAGTGGCCGAAAAATAGATGTCGCCATAGGTGTCGGAGCGCGGCAGACCATTTGCTTCCCAGGTGATTTCAGCATTGGCCAGACAGCTTGTTTCATTATGGTTACTGATGACTGATTCCTGCGTATTCCGTTCAAGGCAGGGAAGTATACGGTCTGTGACTGATTGATACATCCTGCACGTAGGCAATGACAGGTGTATCAGTTAAAATAGCGCCTTTTTTTCAGGTCATATATCCATGTTAGAAGTAAATATTCCTCTAGAAACCCTGAAAGACTGCCAGGAGCGCGTTACTGTGCTCAGGGGGTATCTTTGACTTTGATGTCAAGCAGGAGAGACTGGCGGAAGTAGAACTGGAGCTGGGAGAATCTGCTGTATGGGATAAGCCCGAATATGCCCAGGCTTTGGGAAAAGAGAGAGCCGACCTCGAGAAAGTGGTCCTGACAATTAGCCAGCTGGATCAGTCTCTCGCCGACATCCAGGAGTTGGTTGAACTGGCGCGGGAAGAAGACGATGAAAGTCTGCTGCACGAGGCCCTTGCAGATCTTGATGAATCAATAGCCTCTCTGGAGAAGCTTGAGTTCCTGCGCATGTTTTCCGGTGCCATGGACGCCAATAATGCCTACCTTGATATACAAGCCGGATCGGGTGGTACCGAAGCGCAGGACTGGGCAGAAATGCTGCTAAGGATGTACCTGCGTTGGGGCGAGCAGAAAGAATTTAAAACTGAACTGGTTGAGGTATCTGCCGGGGAAGTGGCCGGTATCAAGAGCGCAACGCTTCACTTTGAAGGAGATTATGCCTTCGGTTGGCTTAGAACAGAAACCGGGGTACATAGACTGGTTAGAAAGTCGCCCTTTGATTCTGGTAATAGACGCCATACCTCCTTTGCTTCGGTTTTCGTTTCTCCGGAAGTGGATGATGATATTGAAATCGAACTGGATATGGGCCAGGTCAGGGTAGACACCTATCGTGCCAGCGGCGCCGGTGGCCAGCATGTCAACAAGACAGATTCAGCCATCAGGCTTACCCATGAACCCACTGGCATCGTTGTACAATGCCAAAACCAGCGCTCGCAACACAAGAACAAGGATATGGCCATCAAACAGTTGAAAGCCAAGTTATATGAACTGGAAGAACTTAAACAAAAAGAAAGCCAGCAGGAAATAGAAGATGAAAAAGCGGATATCGGCTGGGGTAGCCAGATTCGTTCCTACGTGCTGGATCAATCAAGAATCAAGGATTTACGGACGAATATAGAATCCAGTAATACCGGCGCGGTGCTTGACGGCGATCTCGACAAGTTTATGGAAGCCAGCCTGAAAATGGGGCTTTAGAGCAACAACCGATAAATTCACCAATTTACTAGCGGAAAAATAAATGAGCGATTCGCAACAACCCACTGGAACTGCCGACAGCAGTGATGAAAACCGGCTGATAGCACAACGTCGTGACAAGTTGAACGCCATTAGAGCCCAAGGTAATGCTTTCCCCAATAGCTTCCGACGCAGCGACTATGCTGCGGATATCCATGCATCCTATGCAGACAAGGAGAAAGAGGAGCTGGCAGAGCTTGCCATAGCAGCCTGTGTGGCTGGACGTATCATCAGGATGCGTGGACCATTTATTGTTATTCAGGATATGACGGGGCAGATACAGTTATACCTGAATATAAAAGAGTTTCCTGAGGAGAAAAGAGCGGAAATCAAAAGCTGGGATCTCGGTGACATCATTGGAACCCGGGGGCATATTTTTCGAACCGATAAAGGCGAGCTCAGTATTCGGGTGGAGGAAATTTGCCTGCTGACAAAGTCGCTGCGTCCGCTTCCCGACAAGCATAAGGGGCTCACTGATACTGAAGTACGCTATCGTCAGCGCTATGTGGATCTGATTGCCAATGAAGACGCGCGCGAAACCTTTATTATTCGTTCCAGGATTGTCAGTGCCATTCGAAATTTCATGAGCGAACAGCGTTATATGGAAGTGGAAACGCCAATGATGCAAGTGATTCCAGGCGGTGCAGTGGCAAGACCCTTTATTACCCATCATAACTCTCTGGATCAGGATATGTACCTGCGAATAGCGCCAGAGTTATATCTCAAGAGGCTGGTTGTAGGTGGCTTTGAACGGGTCTATGAACTTAACCGCAACTTCCGCAACGAAGGCTTGTCCACGCGCCATAACCCCGAATTTACCATGCTGGAGTTTTACCAGGCCTATGCCGATTATCATGATCTGATGAGTCTGACAGAAGACATGTTGCGCAGGATTGCCTATGACGTAATTGGCTCAGGCAAAATCACTTACCAGGAAATTGAGCTGGATTTTGATAGTCCTTTTACTCGCATGACCTTGCTTGAAGCCATTTTGGAGAAAGTGGATGGTGTCACCCTCGAGCAGCTTGAAGACCATGAGCAGGTGTCTGCATTGGCAAAATCCATGGGAATCGCCGTGAAAGATAAGTGGGGCACTGGAAAAATACAGCTTGAGATCTTTGAAGAAAAGGTTGAAGAGTCATTGCAACAACCAACCTTTATTACCCAGTATCCGACCGAGGTTTCACCACTGGCAAGGCGTAATGATGACAACCCCGCAATCAGTGATCGTTTTGAACTGTTCATCGGGGGGCGTGAAATTGCCAATGGATTTTCGGAGCTTAATGATTCAGAAGACCAGGCACAACGATTCAAGGCCCAGGTAGCAGAGAAAGAGGCCGGAGACGATGAAGCCATGCATTTTGATCAGGATTATATTACTGCTCTTGAGTATGGAATGCCGCCGACTGCCGGTGAAGGTATTGGTATTGACCGTCTGGTGATGCTGTTTACAGATTCTGCCTCAATTCGCGATGTCCTGTTATTTCCTCATATGCGTCCGGTGAATGGTTGAGTATCAGCCTGTGCGCAGCAATAAATTGAATTCTGCGTCCACTGACAGGAGTGTAAATCTCGCCCCTTCCTGGCTGGAACAATTGCACTCTGAATTCACTCAGGACTATATGCTTGCCCTGCGTCAATTTCTGAGACAGGAAAAAGCGCAGGGAAAACAAATATATCCCCCCGGTGAACTAATATTTAATGCCCTGAATAGCACTGCTTTTGACAAGGTCAGGGTTGTCATTCTTGGACAGGACCCCTATCACGGTGCTGGTCAGGCTCATGGCTTGTGTTTTTCAGTATTACCCGGTGTTCGGATTCCACCTTCTCTGGTAAATATTTACAAGGAAATTAAAAGCGATCTGGATATCGCAATACCGACTCATGGCTGTTTGCAAAGCTGGGCAGAGCAGGGCGTGCTGTTGTTGAATGCCGTATTAACCGTGGAAAAAGCACATGCTGCTTCGCATCAGGGCCGAGGCTGGGAGCGATTCACAGACAAAGTTGTCTCGTTATTAAATGAAAAGCGTGAACATCTGGTTTTTCTGCTGTGGGGGAGTTATGCCCAAAAAAAAGGGCAGATCATTGATCGGGATCGACATCTGGTTTTACAGTCTGCGCATCCATCACCACTTTCAGCTCATCGGGGTTTTCTCGGATGTAAGCATTTTTCACAGGCAAATGAGTATCTTGTTAAAACAGGGCAGCGTCCAATTGACTGGTCTTTGCCAGAGAGCGTTCAGGCTGGCAGTTAATTGGTTTAATCACGAGGGGGCTAAAAGTGACAGGTACCAGGGGAAAAGAGAAAAGAGACAAGAGACAAGAGACAAGAGACAAGATGCAGGATGCAGGATGCAGGATGCAGGATGCAAGATGCAAGAGGAAGGCCTCAGGTTTCAAATGGTATGGTGGGTAGATAGGAATGTAGGTCGGATAAGGCCGCAGGCCGCCATCCGACGTTTGCAGACAACCTGGTCGGGCTTTGAGCGGACATCATGTCGGAAGGCGCTTCGGTTTTCCGACCTACAAGAGAAGTTTTTCAGTGGCTTCATTGTTTGGTGGCACAGGGTGTAAGCGGCAAGCGGGAATCGTCTTGCCTGTGCTTAATCCCCTTTATACACACAGCCGCTGGTGCAGGTTTCACTGAGCTCGATTTTTGAAAGAGCTGGCAAGGCCTGCTTGATTGGCGGCCACAACCAACGCACGATATTCTCACTGGTCGGGTTTTCAAGTCCCTGGATTTCATTCAGGTAATAATGGTCGAGTTGTTTGACAATCGGATCGACCACAGATGTGATTTCGGCAAAATCCATTATCCAGCCATGATGGGCATCAGGTTCGCCGCTGACATGGACGGTCAGGGAGTAGGAGTGTCCATGCAGGCGTGCACATTTATGCCCGGCCGGGACATTGGGTAGCCGGTGTGCTGCTTCGAATGTAAATTTCTTGAATATTTCCATAGTGTTACGTGCCATAAATCGGGTCGTGATGTTAACGACTGGACACTGTCATGTACAGTGCTTTCGCTTATAATGACGAAAACCTTCGGAACTCAGCTTGATGGAAGTATTTTCCCTCTTACTTAAATTCCTTAAAAGACTAAAGTTTGAGCTTCTAAAAGGCTCAAGGCTGCCGGTATTTATTGGTTTGCTGGTGACCATTTTCGTTTTTACCATCCACACCAGTAACAACCCCACAATTAGCGGTTTATTTCAGCGACTCGACAACCTTATTTACGACCAGCGTTTTGCTTTTATGCTGGAAACCACGAAAGCAACAGAGCATAAAATAGTCATCATTGATATTGATGAACGCAGTCTGTCTACCTATGGGCGCTGGCCCTGGTCCCGTTTCGATTTTGGCGACCTGGTAGGCAAATTAGCAGATTATGGCGTCATCGTGCTTGGCTTTGACTATTATTTCCCGGAGCCGGAAAGAAATCTGATGGCCGAACTCAGGGAAAAAGCTGACGGCTCCGACATTGCTTCGAATCTTCCTCCCGAAGATCAACTGGAAGAGTGGAGCAATCTACTGGATGGAGACCTGCATTTTGCCCAGCAAATGGCCTTGCTGGATACGGTACTTGGTGTTTCATTCAAGTCTGGTGAAAGTATGCATTACGGCGATTTGCCAGCGCCAATCATTAGGCTGGATGAGAAAAGAACCCAGGCAATCAGCTTTCTGCGTGCTATTGGCTATGAAGGGAATGTCGATATCCTGCAGAAGGCGGCAAAGGGAGCTGGTTTTTTCGACACCATTCCTGATAGTGATGGTGTGCTAAGAAGAACGCCGCTGGTTATGCGTTTTGGTAATAATCTCTATCCCTCCCTGGCACTGGAAATGATGCGTCTGTATTTTTTTGAAGAAGAATTTGAAATACAGACAGAAGCTGACCTGACCGGGCAATTTGATCGACTCGCCGGAATCAAGGTGGGCCAGGTTTTCATTCCAACTGATAACATAGGCCAGGTATTAATACCTTATACCGGAACGTCCAATTTGGGTAATAGCAGCCCTTATACCTATATCAGTGCAGTTGATGTGCTCAATGACACCATCAGTCCGGAACAGGAGGAAGCCCTGTTTAACAGCCTGGCTCTTGTGGGGGCTACGGCTACCGGACTTTTTGACTTGCGTTCTGCGCCCATGGAAGCGGTGTTCCCGGGCGTTGAAGTTCATGCCAATGTGCTCAACGCACTTTTATCTGCTGCCCCGGCATTTACCCTTGAGAATTCAGAAAGCGATCTGGAAGCAGGTAGTCAGCTTGTTAATGCCACATCGGTGTTAAGAGGTTCACAGAATGAACCTTTTCCTTCCAGGCCGGATTGGGAAGAGGGGGCTGTCATTGCCACAATAATGGTTTCAGGTGTTTTTCTGTCCCTGGTATATCCCATGCTTGGCCCCGCGCTACTGCTGCTTTCCAGCTTGTCTTTTATGCTGGGAGTAACAGCGCTGAATTTTAAACTTTGGTCTGATTACAATCTCGATATATCCCTGATAATAATTATCTTCCTTATCTTTCTGATTACCGTTGTTAACCTCAGCTATGGCTTCCTGAAAGAAGGGCTGAGTCGCCGGGCGATCAAAGGCATGTTTGATCAATATGTACCTCCAGCACATATCGATGCAATGCTGAATAATCCTGAGAGCTATAATTTTGAGGGGGAAAGTAAGGAGCTCAGTGTATTGTTTTCTGATATTCGAAACTTTACCAATATCTCAGAATCCCTGAGTGCAGGGCAATTGAAAACCTTGCTTAATGATTTTTTTACCCCGATTACCGGCATTATTTTTGACCATAACGGGACTATCGATAAGTACGTGGGCGACATGGTGATGGCTTTCTGGGGCGCGCCCCTGGATGATCCAGATCATCGCCTCCATGCCGTAAAAGCTGCTCTGAAAATGCTGGAGAAAGTAGAAGAGCTCAAAGTTGAATTCAAGGAAAGAGGATTTCCCGAGGTAAATATAGGCATTGGTATAAATTCCGGATTTATGAACGTTGGAGACATGGGGTCTACCTATCGTCGTTCCTATACGGTTCTGGGCGATGCTGTAAATCTGGGTTCTCGTCTTGAAGGAATAACCAAGAACTATGGGGTTAAATTACTCATCGGAGAAGAAACCTATGATCATCTTGACGGCTTTCTATGTCGCCTGATTGACAAGGTCCAGGTCAAGGGAAAGGAAGAATCTATTCGCATCTATCAACCCTTGTGTATGGAAGATGATGCAGATGAAACGCTCTTGGGGCTGGTGGATGAATATCATCGGGCGCATAAAAAGTACGCCGAGCAGGACTGGGATGAAGCCCGGAGAATGTTTACTAATCTTAAACAAAGGGACCCCGGGGTTATGTTATATGATGTCTACCTGGGCAGGATTGATGAGCTTGGAGACGCAGATCTTGAAGCGGATTGGGATGGTACTTTTCGTTATACCACCAAGTAATTTGCCAGGAGTGAAAAAGCAGGTCAGAGGCTTATTGACATGCAACCATAAGAAGGTAAAATGCCCAGCCTTAGCGCTCTGGGTGAATAGCTCAGCTGGGAGAGCGTCGCCCTTACAAGGCGAATGTCGGGGGTTCAAGTCCCTCTTCACCCACCAAAGTGCGCTTGTTTAAAAATATCGGAATAGTCTCCGGTATTATCATTCTAAGGACCGGTAGTTCAGCTGGTTAGAATGCCGGCCTGTCACGCCGGAGGTCGCGGGTTCGAGTCCCGTCCGGTCCGCCATTATTTGCCCCTCAATAAAACCATAATTTTCCGAACTCATTAATTCCTGCTGTATATATACCATTGATTACATGGCCGGAAACTACACAGGTTCAATCGGACTCTACTGTGTCTGTTTTATTGCAAATGGTTCAAAGCAATCCTCTCTTTGTATTCAGTAAACCTTAAGCTTGTCAGTGCGTTAATCATGATGAGACCCGCCACTGGAGGAAGTCATGAGAAATTCGCTTATTGTTATTTTGTTCCTGGGTTTGTTGTCATCCTGTCGTCAGGTGGATGAAATAACCGGCACTCGTCCTATCGTTGATACGAAAGGGATTGACCTGGAGGTCTATGAAGCTGATTTACAGGAATGTTATGTTTTTGCTGATGATGTACAGGCAGGTCGAAAAGTCGCTACAGGAGCCGCGACAGGCGCTGTAGTAGGCGGAGTAATTGGAGCCGCAGCTGGTAATAGTACTACCGCCAGGCGCGGAGCAGGCATAGGTGCTGCCAGTGGTACTTTGAGAGGTGCCGCAGATGCCATGCAGGAGCGGGAAAGAGTGGTGAAGAATTGTCTGTCCTATCGAGGTTATCTTGTCCTGAATTGATTTATACGCCTTCAGGCATTGTTTAGCGATGAGGCGTAAGGTGATAATGCTGTTTTTTCAGCATGCAGCACGTAGCATATGGATTTGAGCCCGGAATTCAGCACACCAGATATTCCTGTCCAGACTATTAATGACCCTTTACTGGAAGGCACTGGTGTAAGTCTGTCTATTTTACGGACTGATTTGATTCATCCTGTTGTTTCCGGAAATAAGTGGTTCAAGCTCAAACATAATCTCATCAAAGCCCGTGAACAGAACAAGACCTGCCTCTTGAGCTTTGGTGGTCCCTGGTCGAATCATCTCCATGCTCTTGCCGAAGCCGGGCGTTTGTTTGATTTTCAAACCATCGGTCTGGTTCGTGGCGAACTTCCTTCACCACTGAACCCTTGCCTTGCAGATGCCAGCGCGTCAGGAATGCTGCTGCAGCCAGTTGACAGGTCTACTTATCGGCAAAAAACCAATCCAGAGTATCTTGCCTCCCTGCAGGAACTATATCCTGATGCTTATCTGATTCCGGAAGGTGGGGCCAACCGGGAAGGGGCGCTTGGTTGTGCTGAGCTCAATCTATACTATGATGAGCAGCAGTTTGATCTGGTGTCTATGGCTTGCGGCACGGGCATAATGCTGACCGGTCTTGCCACGTCCTCCGCTATCCCGCTGATGGGGTTTCAGGTATTGAAAGGGGATGCTTACCTGGAACGTCAAATTAGCAATAATTTTCAACATTTCGGGCTGACATCACAATGTCGCTGGTCAATCAATGACAGGTTTCATTTTGGTGGCTATGCTAAAACCACTGACGAATTGATAACTTTCATTAATCGTTTCGAACGAATACATAATATTCCCCTTGAGCCGGTCTATGTGGGGAAAATGTTATGTGGTCTGTATCAGCTCATCAAAAAAAGGGATTTTTTCCCACAAAATTACCGTATACTGGTCATTCATGGTGGCGGTTTGCAGGGCAACAGAGGTTTTTGTAAAATAGTTCAATAATTTCAATAGAATAAAGAGTTAAATTAAAGTAATTTCATGAATTGGTACGGATATCATTTAGCCCACAAGATGGCTGTTTCTCCTGTCCGGAGTGTATTTACCGTACTACTGCTGTGCCTGTGTTTTGTGCAATCTGTTCAGGCCCAGAATGTCTGGATACTTGATGTTGCCAGTTCCCCGGCAACGGGAATACTCAAGCTTTCTGCCCTAGAGGAAATGTCGGTAGGTGAAACTTTTGAACTGCGCGTGAACAGGACGGCTGTGTATCCAATCCGCATTGATGAGGTGGGGTATGCAGAGAACGGAGATAAAAGCTGGTATGGCTCAATTACCAACACCGGCCTGGATTACGCTTTTGTACTTACTGCAGGAAACTTTACCGCCCATGCTGTGCTTACGTCTCCGTCCGGAATTTTTCAGTTATATGCGACGAGAATCAGCCCGGCTACATATTCAGGGGCTTTTAGCCGTCTGGAGTTGGTCAGAGACAACGTGGCAACGACAGACACCATCGTGCCCAAAGATACAGAGGATTTGTCTGACGATGAGAGAGTTTTCACGGATATCAGGATTGATCAGCAGGTATCCGACACGATTATTCCTTTAGGCAACAAGCTGACTTTTGATCTCACCTTTACCAATATCTCGAGAGAAACCCGGGCCGACCTTTTTGCAGATATATTTTTCCTGCTTGAAAACACCACCCTGGACGTTTTGCCAGAAGGTTGTGAAGTCCTTCAGTCAACCGACAGCAAGCCGGTGCTTGGATGTATGTTGGGTGAATTAACCACTGAGGCGCAAAAGAAACTGTCTTTTACGGTAATAACAGGCGAGAAATCTCACCCACTCATTTATAGCACCGTGGTGGTTAATAACGATCGAAGTGACTTGATTATTGAGGTGTATCGAGACGTTCTTACAGATAGCGATGCCGATGGAATCAGTGACTTTAATGAGGAAATTCTTGGCACGGACCCTGACGATGGTTTTGATAGTCTGAATAACGAGACAGCAGTGATTGATGTGCTGGTAGCCTATACCCCTGAAGTGGATTCATTGTATTTCGGAGAAGTGGATACCCGCATTAATCAGTTGTTTAATGTGGCTAACAAGATTTTCGCAGACAGTAATACAGGGATATTTATACGCCCGGTTGGTAGTCACGAGGTAAGTTACACCCATGCGGATGATTTGTTTTCCGATCTTACCGAAATCACCTTTCAGACTGATGGGGCGTTTGCCAACCTTCAGCGCCGTCGAGAGTTATTTGGTGGTGATCTGGTCATATTGTTCCGAACCGGTGAGGAAGACGGAATCTGCGGTCTTTCCAACCTTGGCGGCAAGGGCACCCGGGGTGATTTTTCAGCAAGTTATCACAAGGACTTTGCTTACTCCGTGATAAATATAGACTGCAAGGATGACAGTGTTGTTGCCCATGAAATAGGTCATAACCTGGGGCTTGCCCATTCTCGACGTGAAGATCCTGACGGAGGTACTTTTCCTTATTCAGCAGGATTTGGTGTTGATAAAACCTTTGTCACCATGATGGCTTTTCCGGAAGACTTTGATGTAGTAAACAGGTTGTATCGTTTTTCTGACCCCAGCCGATCGTGCGGCCCTTATCAATGTGGAGCAGACAGCGATGATCTGGCTGGCGCCGATGCGGTTGCTACCCTGAATACGGTCAAGTACCAGGTCGCAAACTATTATCCCAGCCAGGAAGAGAGGATTACTGAATTTTATCCAGTCTCACAAACAACAGGGATGATTGGCGCTGAATTGGGTCTGGGAGCCTACACTCAGACAGGCAACAATTTCTCCCGGGTTTTTCATGAAGGTGACCAGATCAGCTTGCGTATGAAAATCAGCCCGCTGCCTGAACAGCTTGGTCAGGAATTTGTCTCTCACCTGGTGATTGTGAAAGGGCGGGGAACTTTTTATCAACTAAATAGTGACGGTGTATTGGTTAAGTTTAATGGCAGTCTGAAGTCTCTGCTTCCCACTTCAGCGCCCCGTGTAATGTCTGAAAGGGAGTTATTCGATGTTGCCAGGGATCTGGATTTAGCTAAAGCCGGTCTGACAGGGCGGGTTAATATTTATAGCGCATACAGAATGCTGGATTCTGGAGAGCTGATCTATGGGGCAACGCCATTGACTATCAATCTGCAGGAAAGCCCTGAAAGATTCTCTGCCAATAATTAACTGTGCAGTTATATTGATACGGAATTATACGTGGCGAATTTATGGCTCTTCGATAACTTATGCTATGCCCGATCAAAGTCTCTTCAGGTTCTCTGTTAGCGGGAATAAATACTTCACGTCAAAAATCACATGATTTTCTTTGCATAGATTACGTATATTCTCCACTCCCATTTTTTTAAAACAATCATGTGCAACTGCGATGATTACCGCATCATATTTACTGGGTTGAGGCGTGGATAATATGTCTAAACCATATTCCTGCTTTGCATTTTTCGCTTCAACCCAGGGATCATAGACATCAACATTAGCCTGATATTCTTCCAGACCTTTAGCCATTTCCACAACCCGAGTGTTTCTGATGTCAGGACAATCTTCCTTAAAGGTTAATCCCATTATGAGAATATTGGCATCAACGACATGAATTCTTTTTTGAGTTATTTCCTTGACAACTCTTTGACTGATGTATTTACCCATTTCGTCATTAATGCGTCGACCGGCAAGAATAACTTCAGGATGATAGCCGATTTCCTGGGCTTTGTAGGTCAGATAATAGGGATCGACGCCGATACAATGCCCACCTACCAGGCCTGGTCGAAAGGGGAGGAAATTCCATTTTGTCCCGGCTGCTTCAAGAACTTCCTCTGTATCTATACCGAGTCGATGAAAGATAATACTAAATTCATTAACCAGGGCAATATTGAGATCCCGCTGAGTGTTTTCAATAACTTTCGACGCTTCTGCAACTTTAATACTACTGGCAGGATGAGTTCCAGCCTCGATAATGGATTGGTAAAGAGAGTCAACAAAATCGGCGGCGTCTTCATTGGATCCTGACGTTACTTTTATCACTGACGACAAACGATGCTTCTTGTCGCCCGGATTAATTCTCTCTGGACTGTACCCCACATAAAATGATTCGTTCAGTTTTAACCCGGAAAACTGTTCCAGGATAGGCACGCAGACTTCTTCAGTAGCACCAGGGAAAACCGTTGACTCATAAATGACTATGTCATTTTCAGATAAAACCTTGCCAACAAGCTGGCAAGTATTTTCAAGTGCAGTTAAGTCCGGGCGATTGTTTTTATCGACAGGTGTCGGAACTGTTATAACATAAACGTTGTAATCTTTTAGTTCATCTGGATCCAGTGAAAAACTGCCAAGCACTGCTGCTTGCAATTCGCTCTTGCTAAGATCTTTCATCAAATCCATGCCGTCTCTAAGCTGATTTATTCTCTCACTATTTATGTCAAATCCCAGCGTGGGGTATTTTTTGGCAAATTCGACCATGAGCGGCAAGCCCACATAGCCCAGGCCAATAACAGCGATTTTTATATTATTTATATCCATTCTGGTTCCTTAATGCTTCCCCGGCATTATAAAGAAATCCCATTATCTTGCCTTGAGTTTTATACAATAAGGCCATGGTTGCCCAATAGGCCGTGATATACTTACCAATATTTAAAATTAACTTTAAAGTGATATGGCGCAATTCAATACCATTGGCCTGACCGCAAGGAGCAACATCGAAATTGTTGACTCTCTTCAGGCGGTCATTCAATTTCTTGAGCACAATACCGGCATCAACATCCTTCTTGATGAGAATATTGCCGATTTGCTTGGCGGCAATAATTATTCGTTTTTTTCATTGGATGAGCTAGGTAAAAATTGCGACCTGGTGATAGTGGTAGGAGGGGATGGCAGTCTCTTGCAGGTGGCATCCACGCTTGCGGACCATGATCTGCCTGTGACTGGTATCAATCGGGGGAAACTTGGGTTTTTAACAGATATCCTGCCGGATGATATTGAGTCCACTTTGCAGCCAATACTGGATGGAGTCTTTAAAATTGAGTCGAGGTTTCTTCTTGATTTATCCATCGGTGACGGGGAGCAGAATTATCTTGACTCAGCCTTAAATGACATTGTCTTACACCCCGGCAAGGCAGTTCAAATGATAGAATTTGAGTTGTATATAGACAATGAATTTGTCTATAACCAGGCCTCCGATGGCTTGATAGTAGCAACTCCGACGGGTTCAACGGCCTATGCGATGTCCGCGGGCGGGCCAATTATGCATCCTCGTCTGGATGCAATAGTTTTAGTCCCCATTAACCCACATAGTCTCAGTAGTCGTCCCATCGTTATAGAAGGCAACCGTGAGTTAACGCTGGTTGTTGGTGATAGGCATAGTATTCTTCCACAGCTGAGTTGTGATGGCGCCATGAGTCATAGCTGTTCTCCCGGAGACCGGATCACGATCCGTAAAAAGCCCAAAGAGTTGAAAATACTGCACCCTGCAGACTATGATTATTACGAAACCTGTCGCAGTAAACTGGGCTGGTCCCAGCGTCCAACCAACAGATCCTTCAATCGATAAGTCAGCTTTCCCTTTACGCTATGTATAAAGTACTGGATGTTTCAATACAGGAAGACCTGGGGCAATTCAGCCGACTTTTATGGCAAAGGAAAATATCCCACCGTATTTATGAAGTGGAGAACCGGCAAATTTTGACCGTTCCCCAACAAAACCAGGTAGAGATAGCTGGCCTTTTGTATCATCAATGGCTAAGAGGGGATATTGCGCCGAATGCTGATGACTCATCAGATTTTGCTTCCTACTTTAGCCCGAAGGATTTTCTGGGCAAGTTATTCCAGGCTTTTTCCAGAGCACCCTTTACACTTAGCCTGATAGTGCTATGTATTGTTCTTGCGTTTCTGGCTCCGCTGAATGCAATGACAGAGCTGACAAGGGAAATGCTTTATCCCGACTTTAGTTTTGGCACGCGTATTATTAATCTGGATACTGTCAGAGCAAACTTTTCTGCCTTTCAGTTCTTTAAAATGATTTCACCAATGTTGCTGCATGGGGGCATTATTCACCTTGCTTTCAATATGCTGTGGCTATGGGAGTTTGGTCGAAGAATTGAAGCCGTTCAGTCAAGCTGGTCATTGCTGATACTGATAGTTTCTATTGCCCTGGTATCAAACACAGTACAATTTCTCTATGGTGGCTCCATTTATTTTGGCGGAATGTCAGGAGTAGTTTACGGCCTTTTTTCCTATATCTGGATGTGGCAACTTTTTGATCCGCAAAAACAACTGTCATTGCCTGGAGCATTGATATTTTTCCTGCTCTTAAGTCTGATTGTTATTTCCGTAATCAATCTCGATTTTATCGCCGATGAAGCGCATATTGGCGGATTATTAACAGGGGTGGTATACGGCGCTTTTACAGCAACAATTAGCCGTCTGGCTCGAATTAAAAATACCAACAACAGGAAGAAGTAAATCCATGTCAGAGAATCCCACTACTGAATCAAACGCCATAGCAGCCCTGCTGGCCAGCATGACCCCCGAAATTCACCAGGCTCTGAAAACGGCCGTGGAACTGGGGCATTGGGAGAATGGAGAGAAGTTGACCAATAGTCAGCGAGAGCATTGTTTACAGGCCATTATTGCCTATGACAGGGCATTTGTAGCTCCTGAACAGCGCGTTGGTTTTATTAGCAGAGAGGGAAGTGCCTGCAGTAAGAGTGATGCTCAACAACAAACAAGCCATTCAGTTGATAAGGCGCTTGATCGGAACAATACCCATTAATAGTATAATAGTGCAACATTCAGCGATCAGCAGGATCTTGGTGGTATGAAGCAGACAAAGCGTGAAAATAATATAAAGAGTAAACAGTATGCCTGAAATACAACGAGGGCAATTACATAAAATGAGAACTCGTCTCGATAACCCTGTTTCCTATTTTATGATGCTTGGCGAGGATTCCATTGCTCTTAATTCACTTATTGGCAAAAAGCTCACTATTGAATTTCTTGGCCAGATAAACTGTGTGCACTGCGGTCGGAACACGAGCAAGAGTTTTAATCAGGGATATTGTTATCCCTGTTTTCAGAAGCTTGCACAGTGTGACAGCTGTGTTATTTCCCCGGAAAAATGTCATTACGACGCAGGGACATGCCGCGAGCCTGTCTGGGGTGATGAGTTCTGTATGCAGGATCATATTGTCTATCTTGCAAATTCATCCGGTCTCAAAATAGGAATAACCCGGGCATCCCAGGTGCCGACGCGATGGATTGACCAGGGTGCAATACAAGCTCTACCCATCATTAGAGTCCGTTCAAGGCAGCAGGCAGGGTTTACAGAAGTTGTTTTCAAAAGCCATGTAACAGATCGCACCAATTGGCGAAATATGCTCAAAGGCGACGTTGAGGAAATTAACCTTGAGCAGGAGCGAGATCGCTTGCTGGCGTTATGTGAAAAAGAGCTGCAGGAGATTGAGCATCAGTTCGGGCTTCATGCTGTCAGTATACTCAATGGTGTAACACCAGTTTCAATTAATTACCCGATTCAACATTTCCCCGAAAAAGTCAGCTCTTTGAACCTGGATAAAGACCCTCTGGTCGAGGGAACTTTGACCGGGATCAAGGGGCAGTACCTGATTTTTGATACGGGAGTTATCAATCTACGTAAGTATTCGGGTTACCAGGTAGCCCTTGCTACAGCCTGATCAATCATATAATTATCAGATTTTATAAACAGGAACATTCATGAGAGAAGCACAGGGTAAAACGATTTACCTGAAAGATTACCAGCCACCGGTTTTCATTATCGACGAAACACACCTTTGTTTTCAGCTTTATGAAGACAAAACGCTTGTCAGTTCACGTCTGGTGTTTAGACGTAACCCTCAGGCCAATGCTGGTGCGCCAAATGAGCTGGTGCTTGATGGTAACGACCTGGCTCTTGAAAAAGTCTCTCTTGATGGCAATGTCCTGGATCCGTCATCCTATACAGTGACCCAGGAGTCTCTTGTTATCCCGCAGGTGCCAGACAGCTTTACGCTGGAATGTGAAACCAGAATCATGCCGCAGGACAATACCAGCCTGGAAGGACTTTATAAATCCAGGGTAATGTTTTGCACCCAATGTGAACCGGAAGGTTTCAGAAAAATCACCTATTATCTGGACCGCCCGGATGTACTGTCCAGTTTTACCACCAGAATAGAAGCCGATAAAAACCTCTACCCGGTATTACTCTCAAACGGCAACAAAACAGACAGCGGGGATCTTGCGGAGGACAGGCACTGGGTTACCTGGGAAGATCCTTTCAAAAAGCCAAGTTACCTTTTCGCGCTGGTGGCTGGAAACCTGAAGTCAGTTGATGACAACTTTACAACATGTTCCGGAAGAAAAGTTCATCTGCAAATTTTTGTTGAGGAAAAAGACCTCGATAAATGTGACTTTGCCATGTCTTCTCTGAAAAAAGCCATGAAATGGGATGAAGATGTCTATGGTCGGGAATACGATCTGGATATATTCATGATCGTCGCTGTAGATGATTTCAATATGGGCGCGATGGAAAACAAAGGCCTGAATATTTTCAACTCATCCTGTGTGTTGGCTAATCCGGCGACGTCTACAGACCAGGCTTTTCAGCGGATAGAGGGAATTGTGGCTCATGAATATTTCCATAACTGGTCTGGTAATCGAGTGACATGTAGAGACTGGTTTCAGCTGAGGTTAAAGGAAGGTTTTACGGTTTACCGTGATGCTGAATTTTCCGCTGATATGGGGTCACGCGCAGTGAATCGCATAGAAGAAGTAGGATTTTTACGCACTGTTCAGTTCGCTGAGGATGCAGGTCCAATGGCTCACTCTGTCAGGCCCGAATCCTATATGGAAATTTCGAATTTTTACACCGTGACCATTTATGAAAAAGGCGCGGAAGTCGTCAGAATGCAGGCCAATTTACTTGGGCCTGAGAAATTCAGGCAGGGCACAGATCTGTATTTTGAGCGCTTTGATGGCAAGGCAGTGACTACCGAAGATTTTGTAAAAACAATGGAAGAAGTCTCCGGACTTGATCTTGACCAGTTCCGCCGCTGGTATTTCCAGGCTGGAACCCCCATGCTTGAAGTGACCGGAGACTACCAGGAAGAAACCAACAGCTTTGTTTTGACAGTAACTCAAAGTTGCAAGCCGACGCCTTCACAACCGCTAAAAGAGCCTTTTTACATTCCTCTCAGAACAGGACTATTAAATCCGGCCGGTGAATCAATTGTGCTGGAAGTAGAGGGGCATGAGCATGATCCGGCAACAGATGATCTGGTGCTTCATGTCAGCGAAGCGCAACAGGACTTTGTATTTAAAAATGTCAGTGAAAGGCCTGTGCCGGTGCTGCTGCGAGGGTTTTCTGCTCCGGTAAAACTTCATTATCCCTATAGCCGGGACGAGCTTATGCTTTTAATGCAGCATGAGAAAGATGGCTATGCCCGCTGGGAGGCTTCTCAACAATTATCACTTCTTGTTCTTGATGAATTAATTGTGGCGTATCAAAAGAACTCTCGGGAAAAAAACGTAGATGAGAGAATTGTGGCGGCTTTTGATAGTGTACTTGATGCGGCACTCACAGATTCGGCAACGGACAAGGCAATGTTGGCAAACCTGTTGTTGCTGCCTTCCGAGTCCTATCTTGCTGAATTGACAGATGTTGTCGATGTAGACGCCATTCACTTTGTCAGAGAATTTTTGCGTCGTTACCTGGCAGACAAACTTGAAAGCAAATTTCTGGCTGTTTATGAAGCATGTAATAGTGCTGAAGAATACGTATTCAATGCCAATGAGGTTGCCAGGCGTTATCTCAAGAATACTGTGCTGAATTATCTGGCTTGTCTGGATAAACCAGAGTATTGGGCACTTATAAAGGGCCAATACCAGTCTGCCAACAACATGACAGACAGCAGTGCGGCTTTACGTGCTGTGCTGAATAATTCTTCAGAACAAAGTAAATCGCTGCGCGATGAATTGATCAACGGGTTTTATGAAACCTGGAAAGACGAATCTCTGGTTGTTGAGCAATGGTTCTCCATGCAATGTGCGACAAGTTCACCAGATAATCTCGTTAACGTTAAGAGTTTGATGGCGCATCCGGCATTTGATATAAAAAATCCAAACAAGGTGCGAAGTGTGATAGGGGCATTTTGTCATAACAATGCCGTAGGTTTTCACCAACTTGATGGTAGTGGCTACAAGTTTCTCGCAGATCAGGTAATTGCATTGAACATTATCAACCCGCAAATTGCGTCACGTTTGCTGACACCACTCACCCGACTTAAAAAATATGACCCGCAGCGGCAGGAAATGATGCGGGCTGCACTTAAACGCATACTGGATACCCCGCAATTATCCAGGGATGTCTTTGAGGTAGTAAGTAAAAGTCTGCAGTAAAACCCGGAAATATTGCTTCGCGTTATTATGCTTTGCCTCGTTCCAGCAAGTTAATTTCATCATTTGGACCGGTGCTTTAGTAGAATCAGAACAATTTTACTGTGTTGCTTTTGGCTATTTATTGGGCCAGGGTCCAGTGTTGTAATAGTTGTATGCCTGAATTAAGCTTGCCGCTATTTTGGTAATACGAATTAGTCGTAATAGTACTGATTTAACAAAAATATAATAATTCATACTAAA
>JAUHWU010000050.1 GCA_030427065.1 Gammaproteobacteria bacterium
AGATTGCAGAAACACTAGTTTGGCCTACCTCTCGCAAAGAGGCACTTCAACTCCTTGAGTTTTTTTGTACTCATTGCCTACCGTTGTTTGGACAATTCCAAGATGCGATGACTGCTAATTCAGAGCATAAATGGAGCCTTTATCATTCCAGACTCTCTTTCGCCCTGAACGCCAAAATGATCTCGCCGGCACAGGTGATAGAGCGATCAATAGCAGAGTACCGAGCCCGACCAGAACTGATAGATCTGGCACAAATCGAGGGTTTTATTCGCCAAATTCTCGGTTGGCGAGAGTTTGTTCGTGGCATCTACTGGATCAACTTACCGGAATACCCAACCCTCAATGCACTTGCAGCAAATAAGGATCTCCCGGAATATTTTTGGAGCGGTAAAACCAAAATGCGCTGTATGGAGCAAAGTCTTGGGCAATCTCTGGATTACGCTTACGCCCATCATATTCAGCGTCTGATGGTGATAGGGAACTTCACTCTTCTCGCCGGCATAGATCCGGACCAAGTCGACGCTTGGTATCTAGGTATCTACATCGATGCTATTGAGTGGGTCGAGATGCCAAACACCCGTGGTATGAGCCAATTTGCAGATGGTGGCTTGCTAGCCTCCAAGCCCTATTCAGGTTCCGGCCAATATATCAGCCGTATGAGCGACTACTGCAAAAGCTGCTTTTATGATGTAAAACTTCGAGCAGGAAACAGAAGCTGCCCCTTCAACTCACTCTATTGGCACTTTCATGAGCGCCACAAAGCACGTTTTGCCAATAATCCGCGCACTGCTATGGTCTATAGAAACTGGGATAAAAAACCTGAAGCCGAACGAGAAGCTATATTGCAGCAGGCCTCTATCTATCTTGATTCGCTTAATGAACTATAGCGCTGATTTAAAAGTCGTTATGCAATAGTCGGAAGTGTTATTCCCGCTGAGTAATCGAAACCGAAGAACATGTGCTTGAAGTCATCGATGATGTAGAAGGTGCTGATACCCTTGGCATAGAGTGCCAGGATCTGATCGTCCATCTGCGTAAGCCGAGTCTGGCTGACCTGCCCCCAATATTGCCACCAGTGTTCATTTAGCTCAGTCCACATGGTTGTGTAATATTTCAGCCATCTCCACCGGAGTTTTATAGCCCAGCATGGAGTGTGGTCGGCACTCGTTTTAATCCTTGCGCCACTGATTGATAACCACCCTGGCATGATCCAGGGTATGGAACCAGTGTTCATTCAGGCATTCGTCCCTGAACTTGCTGTTAAAGCTTTCGATAAAAGCATTCTGGGTCGTCTTGCCAGGTTGTATCAGTTTTAACCTTACACCATGTTGGTAAGCCCATTGGTCCAGTGTTCTGCCGGAAAACTCCGGCCCCTGATCTGTTCTCACCGCTTTAGGGTAACCCCTGAATCGTGCCACCTGTTCCAGTATCCGGGTAACATAATGACCCGAGATACCGAAGTCCGCAACCAAGTCCACGGCCTCCATGGTGCAATCATCGACGACGATCAGCACCTTGATCCGCCGGCCAGAAGCCAGAGCAACCATGACGAAGTCCATGGACCAGAGCTCATTGCGCTTTGTCGGTAATGCCAGTGGTTCCCTGGGAACCATCACCCCCTTGCGCCGTTTACGCCGCTTTACCGCCAGTTCTGCAGCCTGATACAGCCTGGAGACCCGCTTGTGATTGACCTCAACCCCTTGATGCCGCAATAGGGCATGAATGCGCCGGTAGCCGAATCGCCGTCGTTCCTGGGCCAGTTCTATGATCCTTCCGGACAGCGCGAAATCATGTTCTGACAATCGAGACTGGTAGCGTAAAGTGCTTCGATAAATCCCCACCAGGGCGCAGGCTTGGCGTTCTGAGATAGCTGTTTGTGATTGCATCACTTGAACAGCCTCCCGTTTGGCCCGTGGGGTTAATACTTTTTTTACTCAAGGCAACTTCCAGGGCTTCCTTGTCCAGCATGGTGTCTGCGAGCAGTTTCTTGAGCCTGGTGTTCTCTTCTTCCAGGGCCTTCAGCTGCTTGGCCTCCGAGACATCCAGCCCGCCGTACTTGCTGCGCCAGGTATAAAACGAGCCGTCGCTGAAGCCGTGTTTCCGGCACAGCACCTTCACTGGAACACCCGATTCGGCCTCTTTCAAAAACCCAATGATCTGTTCTTCTGTGAGTGTTTCTTCATGTCCACTTTCTCCTTCTAAAGTGGACTTTACTAAGATCAAACCGGCAGTCAAAATGAGGGGGCAGGTCAACTCTTGCGTACAGCCCGTTACCGTCTGCTAGGTTGTACACTTTGGCTTTAGGCTTGTCCTGCTTAAATTCAGTGTTGGTTAATGGCTTGGTAGTATTTACCATGACAACCCTCTGAGTCCCTGACTGTATGGATGTTACAATCAGTGCTAGATTAAGTCATATATATGGCAATATCGCTGTGGATAGCTATAGATTATTAATTAGCGGGTAAGGCGCATTTATGCTGGTGAAGGAGACGATATCGGACTGTAAAATATGCTTATATGGTGCGCAGGGGGTTGAAATTCGAAGAATTCAAGAAATCAACCGAAGCAGCTGAACTACCAGTCCCGTTTCAATGTTTCGAAGGAAGTCTCCTGAGGCTCGAAGCAGTTTCGCTCAACGCTCAGGCGTATTTAATCCCGGCAATTAGAGTGTGGTGCGGACGGGGAGACTTGAACTCCCACACCTTTCGATACTAGAACCTAAATCTAGCGCGTCTACCAATTCCGCCACGTCCGCATTGAGAGGGGAATCCCGGGTGACCGGAAAGGCGCGTATTATACCTGAGCGCGAACAATTGCCAAGATATACCGGCACTCTATCAAGCTGTGTCTGTTACCGGCTATCAGGAATTCCTGGGGAAGACATCCCAGTCAGCAGTTGTTGCTGTTATGAAGGGGTCACTGAAAATATTGTATGAAGGAACTCCCTGCAGGAAAACCCGGGTCTTCAGTTTGTTAACAAGAGCGGGTGATCCGCATAAGTAAACTTTCACCCGGGAAAGATCAAGATTTTCAAGTACTGATCGTACTTCTGCGTTAAGGTCTGAATTAGCCGGATCAGCACTTTCCATCAACGACTGTATATAGGTAAATTGATGATGAAAGTCAGCCATCTTTATTAATTTCTCCTCATGGTAAATTCCGCTCTTGTTCATAGCCCCATGAATCAATGTAATTTCACCGTCATGCCCCTTATCAAGTGCATCAGTGACAATGCCTTCCAGGGGTGCCAGCCCGGTACCCGTTCCCGCCAGTACTATTGGAAAATTCCTGTCGTGGATAGCGTTGTAAAAACAGTTTCCTGCAGGGCCCCGTATAGTGACAGGGTCATGAATAGCTATACTGTCATGGAGCCAGTTACTCATGCGTCCTTCAGGTAAACGCTTGATATGCAGTTCAAGATAGCCATCTGCATCCGGAAGATTGGCCACTGAATAACTGCGAATCAGGTCATCTTTCACCACATTAATATATTGCCCGGCATTACATGAAAATGTTTCTTGAGGTAAGAGTCTCAGGCAAAGGACATCTTTTGCCAGTAACTCTTTGCCCAACACTGTTGTCTGAATTGATACCGCGGAATCAGAAGGAAGGGAAACGTCCAGGTCTTCCGTGGGTATGCATTTGCAGGCAAGAAAGTAATTTTGAGAAATCAGGGTTTCTTTCAGACCTTGCTGACTTATCGAGGTAGGCGTGCCTGAAACTGCGTGCATGAGACAGCTTTGGCAAAGGCCGGAGCGGCATGAATTCGGTATGACTTCTCCCTGATTCTCCAGGCCCTCCAGAATACTTTGCTGATCCTGGAGGGTAAAAGTGCGGCCTTTGTAAGTGAGTGAAGGCATAGGTGTTATCGGTTCAGCACATCATCACGGACGCTGTTAGCCAATTCTGCAACCTGGTTTATTTCATCATCAGCTACACCGAGCTCCTTGAGCGTACCGCCCAGGTGTTCAATGACGATATCAACGTGTTCATCATTCAGGCCGCGTGCAACCAGATGTTTGTGTCCTTCTCGCATATCTTTACCGGTGTAGTTGTTAGGTCCTCCGAACACCATGGTAAGAAATGATTTTTGTTTGGCTATTTGTTTGTCCATATCGGTATTGTCAAAAAAATAATTCACTCTCTCATCAGTCAACATTTTTCGGTAGAAAATTTCTACTGCGGTATTCACAGCATCAGAACCGCCAATTTTTTCAAATAGTGTTTTCATATATGCTCCCATAAATAATAAACATGAATCGACGATCTTATTGTTATATAAATAATACAACAATAAAGATGAAGTATAATTGGGAATTTGGCAAGACTTGAAATGAGAAAATATTATGCATCTGACAACCTTCAGTGATTACGCTTTTAGAGTACTTGTTTATTTGGCAGCAAAGGATGTCCCGGGCTCCTTGAACGAGATTTCACAAGCTTATGGGATTTCCAGAAATCACTTGATCAAAACCGTAAACGTGCTTGAAAAAAATGGCTTTGTTCATACCAAGCGCGGAGTAGGAGGGGGGATATCTCTGGCAAAAGCCGCATCCCAGATAGGCCTGGCCGACGTAGTCAGGTGCACAGAGCCGGCATTTACTATTGTTGAGTGCTTTGATAAGGAAAAGAATAAATGTGTGATTACCAAAGTCTGTAAGCTAAAGTCTATTTTAAAAGAGGCGCTTGACGCGTTTCTGGCAACTCTGGAAGAGTATTCACTGGCAGATATCACATCGAATCCACGTGAGCTGATTAAAATATTTGATGGTGCCAGGTCTTGATCAAGACAGGCCGATTAATTTTTAATTTAGTTATCTGATAATTTGTTGCGTTTAACCTTTTATTAAATGTCGACCCGTACTATTTTTGGATATTGATTTATGTCAATATGCACCATCGTTAAAACTAATAGAATTCTCATTTACGATAGGGAATATATATGATAAAAATCAGAGAACTTGAATACCTGGACGCCGTAGAGCGTTACAAGCATTTCGGCAAGGCAGCCGAAGCCTGTCATGTCAGTCAGCCAACGCTTAGCGGTCAGATCATCAAGCTGGAAGAGCAGTTGGGGGTCACGCTGATTGAGCGTCATCGACGAAATATCATGTTAACCCCCGCAGGCAACCAGCTGCTGGCCAAGGCGCGTACTGTGCTCAATGCCGCCCATGATCTGGAGGTCACAGCCAAAACGTTGGGTGACCCGCTATCAGGTGAGCTTCATCTGGGTCTGATCCCGACACTTGCACCCTATCTGCTGCCTCATATTATGCCGGGTCTGATTACCGGGCTTCCGAAAATGAATTTTTTCCTCCATGAACAGCAAACATCCGACCTGGTGCAGGCTCTGGATCAGGGGAAGCTGGATGCCCTGATTCTGCCCTGGCTGGATGATATGATGGATTTTGAAGCCTATGATTTATTTGAGGAGCCGTTCGTCCTGGCTGTCAACAAGGATCATCCCCTTGCTAAAAAGAAACGTGTAAAGCTGACGGATATAAAAGGCTGTCATGTACTGACTCTGGAAGACGGTCATTGTTTGCGCGATCAGGCGCTGGGCTATTGTTTTAGCGCCGGTGCTGATGAGGACAAGCGATTTCAGGCGACCAGTCTGGAGACCCTGCGTTATATGGTGGCCTCTGGTATTGGCATAACGCTGCTGCCTAAACTGTCTGTGGTTGATCAACGAGAAAACAGTGACATCGTCTATATACCCTTTCAGCAACCTGCACCTACCAGAAGAATCGTTCTGTTGATTCGTCAAAACTATACTCGTCTGGAAACAGTCCGCGAAGTGGTCAGCGCCGTCAGAGGCAGTGTGAAGAACAATCTGAAATTGTAAGCCTTCGCCAAGTGCCCGTCGCAGTACATCTTTTACTAGACGCATTTATCCTGTTGTTTTACTCTTTCATGGTTTGGTAATTATCGAATTACAGGGTTTCATTATGGGATTTCAGCCTCAATTATTAGAAAAACGTTTATTAAAAAAACTGGCCATGGTTACTGCGCTATTGCTGGGTTTTAGCCTGACGCTGTCTGCGCAGGCACATCACTCTTTTGCCATTTATGATTCGGAAAATCCGGTCACCGTGAGTGGTGTCGTCCGCGAGCATCGCTGGACAAATCCTCATGCAGCCGTAGTGCTCATAGTGACTGCTGATGACGGTAGTGAGACCGATTGGGTGCTGGATCAGGGGCCTGTGAATATGCTGTCCCGTCAGGGCTGGACCCGTAATACCCTGAAACCAGGGGACAGGATTACCGTTGAATTTGATCCGCTTCACAGCGGCCAGCCGGGCGGCTTGTTACAAAGCTGGGAGTTCACCAATGAGACCAAAGTGGAAATGACAGGAGCTGGCACCATTCTGCGCGTGGACCGCCCGCAAGCTGTTGTGATGAGTGATGAGGTTGCACGCAATTTTAATGGCGTCTGGGCCAATGCCAGCGGCGGTATTCACTTTGATACGCTCAATTCTCCCTCACGTCGTGGTCAGACTCCACCGTTGAGACCTCAGTACCAGGCAATGCTGGACCAGCGCTGGGCGGATGCCGATGCCGGGAAATCAACCGCCGACCCTACAGCGCAATGCATACCTCCGGGATTTCCGCGCTTCCTGACCATGGTCTTGCCGGGAGAAATCCTGCAGGCAGAGCATCAGCTCAACTGGTATGCCGAATTTTCCGAAGCCACTGTTCGTATCTATCTGGATGGCCGTGAACCGCCTGAAGATCTGGTGCCCAGTTTTAACGGATTTTCCACCGGTCACTGGGAAGGTAATACCCTTGTGGTAAAAACTATTGGTCTGCGTGGTGATACGCTGGTTGATACTACCGGTGTCCCCCATAGTGATCAGCTGACAGTAAACATGCGCATGACAAAAGTAACCCCGGATTATTTTGAAGTGGATATCGAGCTGGTGGACCCGGTGGTATTTACACAGCCCTGGACTACCACCAAATATTACTCAAGACTGCCCGCTGGAGAGTTTGTTCAGGAATATGCCTGTCAGGCCGGCAACCGTTTTGAAGTCAATGCCGCTGGTGAAATTGAAGTAAATTTTGAATGAGCTGAAGAGTCTTTTCGCTGTCTTCATCCGGGACCTTGTTCCTGGCAAGTTGCGTTCATTTCACAATAGTGCCCTGACTGGACCAGGCCATCATGTCCCATAGTATTTCAGCCGCGGTGTTGCATGAATTGTCAACGCCGTTCAGGCTGGAAACTCTCACGCTGGAAGATCCTGTCGATGATGAAATCCTGGTTAGAATAGTCAGCGCCGGTATTTGTCACACGGATATCAAGGTCAGCAAGGGCTATGCCGGTGTGCCTTTGCCTGTGGTGCTTGGCCATGAAGGTGCCGGTATTGTGGAGCAAACAGGCAAGCGGGTAATGACGCTTGTCCCCGGTGATCATGTACTGCTGACATTTGATTCCTGTGGCAGTTGTCCCCAGTGCAGTACCGACCATCCAGCCTACTGTGATAACGGGCAAACACTCTCATTTTCCTGCCTTGGCAGGCATCGTATGTCACCGTTAACGCTGAATTCAGAGCGGGTTTATGGCAATTTTTTTGGCCAGTCATGTTTCGCATCCCACGTCATCAGTAATGAGCGCAATACGGTAAAGGTGGATGATGAATTTCCATTGGAAAAACTGGGTCCTCTGGGTTGTGGTTTTCAGACCGGTGCCGGAGCAATACTGAAAGTTCTGCAACCATCATCAGGTCAGTCGCTGGCAATTTTTGGTGCCGGGAATGTGGGGCTCAGTGCGGTTATGGCCGCAGTTATTGCCGGACTGGATCCGATTATAGTAGTGGATAAAAATGTCAAAAGATTGGCCATGGCACAAAAGCTGGGGGCTAGCCATGCCATAGATGCCGGAAATGAAGCTGATACAGTGGCGCAGATACATCGTATCACGGGCAATATCGGAGTAAATTATTCCCTGGATACCACTAATAGTCCTGCACTGGTCAGACAGGCATTTGAGTCCCTGGCCAACCGCGGCAGTTGTATTCACAGTGGTGGCGGCGGAAAGGATCTGACATTTCCGGGCACTCATTTGCTCCATGGCAGATCAGTGCAGGGGGTTATACAGGGTGACAGTAATCCCCGGGTTTTTATTCCGCAGTTGCTCAACTACTACCGTGATGGCTTGTTTCCCTTTGATCAGTTGCTCAGTTTTTATCCGCTTGCAGAGATTAACAGGGCGGTTGCCGAGATGTCAGCAGGGCAGGTTATCAAACCGGTTTTACAGATGCCTTGATGGAAAAAAGAAATTATGGTCAGGCCTTGCATAAAAATGGCTTACCAGTGGGTCAGAAACTTGGCGGGTATTCAGAATCATTATCAAGAAATACAGGAAAGCCAGATGTATAAACTTAACTCTGCTGTGAAGGCATTACTTTTCAGTGTCGCCGGACTTTACAGTGTATTGCTTGTTTTTATTGCTCCCGCCCATGCTGTGATGGAAGGACATGATGATTTTGTCAGGGCTGTTGATCCAGCCCTTGGTATCAGTGTGCAGCTGGGACGCTGGAATGGTGCGATAAACCTGGTTTATGATCCTGATGGTGCGCCTGACCTGTTTTCCGACGCGGATGAATTTCTGGTTCTGCTCGCCGAGGCTGCGGCTGAATGGGAACTGGTCAGTGGTATCGAGTTTAATGTGGTCGGAACAGATCCTGATGTACCCGATGATGATGGGGCCGGTCCTGACAACCTTGATGGTCTGGTGCGTGTTTTCTGGGGCAGTGCCGGTGGCGCGGCAGGACGTGCCGGCCCGGATGCGGATTTTTATGACTCGGATGTGGGGTATTTCCCCTATATCGATGGCGCGGTAGAGTTGAATCAGAACCCTGATATTGTGAAATCATCAGCTGAACTTGTTGGCGTACTGGTGCATGAGCTGGGTCATCTTATGGGGTTGGGACATTCCGATAACCCGGCGTCGATCATGTATGCCAATCCCTATAACCAACTGCTACATCCGCGCGCAGATGATATTCAGGCTGCACGCACTCTCTATGGTAATGGTTCGCTTGTCATAGAGGATATTAATCAACCCATAGCGCAATGGCTGTATGCTCCCTATGCTGATGCCCCGGATAGTGAGCTGACCTTTCTGTTCAAGCCTAACCAGGCGATTGATAGTGGTGCGTTTATATCAGTGGGGTCAGATGTTCCGGTCCCGGTAATAACCGAATCAACGCAGAATGCCGGCTTTGTGCGTTTTAATTTCGGGGGTATTGGTAATTTCACCAATGACACCGCAATCGATATTGATGCTACTGTCATTTTTGTTGATCCTTTTGGCTATATTTATGACATCAGGGATACCGAGCTTTTTTGTAATGTCAGTACTGCCTGCGGTGGCGGCTGGATCAGTGTTGGCACGGCCAGTGCGATAAAAACCATTCCGGGCGAGTGGACCGTGCACGTGGTAGATGACACAAAGCAATCGAACCTGCTGACTTTACAATTTAGTGTGGCTACGCAAACTGCCTTTAATCAGCCACCACAGGCTGCTGTGACAGTAACCGGGGCAGGGAATAACAGCGTCACCATAAGCCTTGATGTGACAGATGCTGATTCATCATCAATTGATGTGATATGGCATGCCCATGGCAACCTTGGCGATCAGGATAATGACGGCTTTCTTGATACCAATATTACCGATAGCGTCCAGAGCGGGCAGACCATAGACAGAACACTCAGTTTCCTTTCTGTTGATACTCATACGCTTTACGTGGAATTGAATGATGATGGCGTGCGTTATGATGGCAGTAAACCTGACTCCAGTTCGGCCGGGCGTGGCTTTCAGTCATTGCTGGCTATAACCGTAGATCTGCCTGTTGCATCGGCTGAAGACGTGACGGTTGTCTCGACCTTTGCTGGAGGAAATATTGATGCGGGCAATGGTTCAGGCGCAGGGGATAATAATTCCTTGAGTGCGGTGGTTGATTCCATTGCTACGTCTAGGTCACTGCAGCTTATCACCACATCAGACCAGTCATCGACAAGTGCACAGTTTTTCGCCGGGGCGATATTGGACAATGGAACAACCACAGCAACAGATTTTCTCAATAATGACAATATTACAATTGCCGGCTCCTTGGTTCCGAATACAGCAGATGTTGGCAAAGCCGGCGAGATTTACGTGGTTCTAATAAGTAATGTTGCGCCGACCTATCTTGATACTGACGGCAACTTTCAGTTGTGGAACAGTTTAAGTTTGAAAAGGCTGGAGCCGGCTTTTGAAATTACTACATTGGGTGCAATAGAAAAATTCCCGGTTTTTAGCGGTAAGGTGCAAAGTGGACTTTATCGGGTTTTTCTGGGTTACAAGCTGCTTGAGGGTGGCCCATTGCATTTCAATGCCAAGGCGTTCAGAGTGAACGTTGATTAACCGATATAAATCCCGGATTAGTGGATTTGATTCAAACAGGATTTTCTATACAGAGGCAGGACAATGACAGACCCTATACGAGCAGATAACAAGCCAATGGCCATTGACGTGGAAGCAGGCAGGAATTATTTCTGGTGTGCCTGCGGCAAAAGCCAGAAGCAGCCCTTTTGTGATGGTTCACACCGCGACACTGACTTTACTCCGCTGAAGTACACTGCCGAGGAAAACCGTAAAGTATTCTTTTGCTGCTGCAAGGCAACCGCCAAGGCGCCGATGTGCGATGGCAGTCATAATAAAGGCGGATAAAGGATAACGGCGGATAAAGGATATAAGGAAAAAGGAAAAAGCTGTAACCATCAGGATTTACCTGAACCTTGTTGCCTTTATCCTTTTTCCTTTTTCTTTTATCCGTTTTTAAAAAACCAGTCTGATGCAATCGCCGCCCCTTCGGCCAGGGATTTGAGTTTCAACCAGGCGACACCGGGGTCAATGGCAGCCTGGCCGACGTGGATGCTGAAGCCGCAATCAGTGCCGGCCATGACATTTTCCTTGCCTACCAGATCGGCATAACGTTTGATGCGCTGGGCGATTAATTCCGGATGTTCAATATAGTTGGACTGCACTTCAATGACGCCCGGGCAAAGTACCTTGCCTTCTGGAAGCTTGAAGTCTTCAAACAGCGCCCATTCGTGGGCATGGCGAGGATTGGCGGCTTCAAATAATAAAGTCTGGGGTTTGGCTTTCATGACGATATCAATAATATCCGCAAAATTCATATCACAGTGATGCGGCCCACCATAATTGCCCCAGCATAAGTGCATGCGCAGCTGTTCGGCAGGAATATTCTTCACCGCATGATTCAATGCTTCCACATGCATTGCCGCGACTTTGCGAAAATCCTCCAGACTGACGCCATCTGAGTTCATATGGCGGCCCATGGCGAGATCCGGGCAGTCTATTTGCAGAGTAGCTCCGGATTCGGCAATGATTTCGTATTCGGTGCGCATGGCTTCAGCGATAGCAAAGACATATTCCTCGTGGGTCGGGTAGTACTCGTTCTTGAAGAAGATAGAGGTCACTCCCGGCGATGCTGAGCTGAAAAAAGCATATTCCATATTGCCGTTGGTGGCTTTTTTCATATTGGCGACATCTTCGTGGACATCATCAGTAGTCTTCACTGAAATCGGCCCCTTACAGCCTGGTGCATGACGATGCTGACGTGAGGGGTCTTCACCGACACGCCGCGCCAGGTTGGGGAAGTCAACCAGATCGGCAAACACATAGGTATTTTCACTACCCCCAAAGCCATCCAGCCTGTCCTTGATATAGGTGGCATAACTGGGTTTGGACATCTCGCCATCATTAACTATATCCACGCCCAGACTCTTCTGTTTACTGACAATATCGATAACTGCCTGGTGAATTCTGCTGTGCAGTGCTTCCTCATCGACGGGCACACCATCTTCTTTGGCAAACATCATCTGCATCAGGTCTTGCTCTCGAGGCAGGCTGCCCACATGGGTGGTGAGAAAGTGATCTGTACTTCTTGGCATCGATTAACCCCTTTTGTTGATTTTATCGTTAGGTTCAGGAATCGGTATGATTGATTCCGGGTGCATTATTGACGCATCCCTTATAACCAAGAATAAACGTGATAGAAGGTCTCGTCTACCTGGATATTGGAAACAGGTGTAAATTTATCGAAAAAATTTTCGCATATCGAAAAAATTACAAAAATTATGATTTTGGAAAAGATTAATAATATCAATGAATTAAACAGCTGTTCTTAGTTATTTTTTATGTTTAAGTAAAGGCACTGAAAAACAAGGGTTTTTTTGCTTCCTGTTAAAGCCTCTTTCTGGCAAAATGCGCCCTTTTTTCGTTATCCGAAAGTTACGATTCAGCACTAATTGTCAATAAATAGGAGCAATACCCGATGAGCAAAAATAGTCTTTCAGCGGCCATAGAAGCCGCCGGTGGTGCGGTAAACCTGCTGCGCAATTCCAAGGCTGGTATCTATGTATACCCCGTTGTAGCGCCTGAATTTTCAAACTGGCGTTCAGAACAAATGGCCTGGCGTAATTCCGCAGTACTTTTCGACCAGACTCACCACATGGATGAGTTGACCGTTGAAGGTCCGGATTCTGAAGCTTTCCTGAGCTATGTGGGTATTAACAGTTTCGCCAATTTTAAAGAGAATGTTGCCAAGCATTTTGTTCCCGTAACCCCTGCCGGTCATGTGATCGGCGACATGATCATCTTCCGTGAATCTGAAGAAAAGTTTGTTCTCGTAGGTCGTGCACCAACAGCGAACTGGGTACGTTTCCAGGCTTCCTATGGCAAATGGAATGTGCGTCTTTTCCACGATCCCCGCTCTGATTCACGTCCGGATGGCAAAGCGGTATACCGTACTCATTACCGTTTCCAGATCCAGGGCCCTGAAGCCAATGCGATCTTCGAGAAAATGAATGGTGGCCCCATTCCTGAAGTGAAATTCTTCCACGTTGACTGGATCAATGTCGGTAACCGCAAGGTTCAGGCGCTGCGTCATGGTATGGCCGGTGCTCCCGGTCTTGAAATCTGGGGTCCCTATGCTGACAAGCATTACATCCAGACGACTATCGCTGAAGCTGCTAAAGAAGCTGGTGTTGATCTGCGTTTCGTTGGTGCTCGTGCCTACTCTTCCAACACGCTTGAATCAGGCTGGATTCCTTCTCCGCTGCCTGGTATTTATTCCGGTGACGGTATGCTCAAGGATTATCGTGACTGGCTGGGTGCTGATCACTACGAAGCTGTTGGCTCTCTGGGTGGCTCCCTGGTCTCTGACAATATAGAAGACTACTACGTGACTCCTTTCGAGCTGGGTTATGACTTCTACATTGGCTGGAAGAAAGAGGATTTCATCGGTAAAGCTGCCCTGGAAGCCATGCGTGATGCCGGTAACCAGCGCAAGAAAGTGACCATTGAGTGGAATCGTGATGATGTCATGAAAGTCATGATGTCTTCTTTCGAACCGGGTCTGGCTTACAAGTGGATCGACTTCCCCAATCACAACTACTCTTCCAGTAATGCTGATGAGCTGCTGAAAGATGGCAAAACCGTTGGTATGTCCATGTTCAATGGTTATTCCTATAACGAACGCTGCCTGCTGTCACTGGCTGTCGTTGATAGCGATGTTGAAGTGGGTGATGTACTGACCCTGAAGTGGGGTGAGGCAGAAAACTCTGGCAAGACTTCCATCGAGCCACATCAGCAGTGTGAAGTCCGCGTTAAAGTAGCACCGACACCTTATGCTGCCGATGCCCGTGAAAACTACGCAGATAGCTGGAGAACCAAGGCGAAATAATGGCCTTGCCGTGAACACGGCTATCTACTGAGTTGTTCAAACAAGAATGGCGCTGTTGAAAAACAGCGCCATTTTTTTTGCGGCTTAATTAACGTTGCGCAGATAGTCGGCGAGCTCTTCCCAGACTTCTTCCTGTTCACCGCCGGCTTTGGCCAGGGCCGAGTCTACCGGGGTTTTGCCGAAGAAATCGGTGATATCCACATCGGCACCATGATCCACCAGAAATTTTGCTACTTTCATCCAGCCCCATTTGCCAGGCCCGTAAATGGCGGTCTGTCCCTGGCGATCAGTCATGGCATTGTGACGCGGAATAAACGCGGTATAGCTGGTGGTATCGGTGACACGGGCATTGATGTCAGCGCCAGCATCCAGTAACAACTGCAGGGTGTTAATGACACGGGTTTCAACATCCGCTGCACTATAAAAGGTTCCGTCACTCAGAACGCCGCGCGGAGTAGCCAGTCCGGAGGCGACGATCAAGGGCGTGGCGCCAAAGATATTGGGGTAATCGACTTCGGCGCCAAATTCCAGCAGCAGGCGCACGGCATCAGCATCATGGGATACGGCTGCCCTGAGCAGTGGTGTAGCACCCGTGGACAGATGTTCGTCGGAAAAACGACCGTTACCTCCACCGCGTCCGGGGCGGCCAAAATTCAGCACCGGATCAACATAAACCCCCATATCCAGCAGGCGGCGGGCCAGCTCCAGGGCCTGCTTCTGCTGTACAGCATCAAGACGCTGGTCACGGGCTTCAATGGTGCGCACATCAATGGCCAGATACAGGGGGGTTCTGCCCCACCAGTCAAAGGTGTGCGGGTTGGCCCCCTGGTCGAGCAGATAATGGGCGCTGTCAAAATGGAAATTATCGATCGCCACCATCAGTGGCGTGACGCCCTCAGGGCTTGGTATATTGATGTCTGCACCAGCCTCGACAATAGCCTGCACACAATGCAAACAGCCGCTACGAGCGGCATAAAGCAGGGGAGTCAGGCCGCCGGCCGGACGATACTGATTTCGCGGTTCCGAGGTAATTTGCGTGGACCAGTCAAAGGCGCGGGCCCGCAGGCTGACATCCGCCCCGTTGGCTATGAGCATCTCTGTCATCGCCGCATGTTTGCGCGAAGCGGCCCACATCAGGGCTGACTGCCCGGTCCAGCTTTCCTCGGCATTCACATCGGCGCCATGATCAATCAACAGCTGTGCCACTTCCTCTATTCCGGTCCAGGCCGCCAGCATCAGCGGTGTTTGCCCGTCTGCGTTGGCCAAAGAGGGATCAGCGCCAGCTTTTAACAGGGCTTCAACCAGCTCAGGATTGGCCACCCGTACCGCTTCGGAAAGTGGCGTGGCACCAAAGTTGTTACTGACATTGGGGTCTGCTTCATTGCGCAACAGGGTACTGACCAGTTCCTGATCCACCTGGTAGACCGCCCAGTGCAGCGGGGTGGTGCCGTCATTCTGGGGCATATTCACATCAACACCGGCTCGTATCAGCGCCAGGGCGTTACTGCGATCCCCGGCCTTGATCAGGTCGGCCAGGAGTGACTCCGCCAGGGCAGCATGTGACGTCAGCATAAATGCGCCGCAAAGCAGGCAATTGAAAAGTGCAGAGCGGAAACCATTAATGATGTTTCTGTCGTGATTTCCCGCTGTGGTCAAAATCGTCTTCATAATATATTCGGTGCCAGATTATAGTGATGCGCCCACAACCCCTTATAGGCGTCATAGAGAAATTTTTCCGGGTTGCCCCAGGTTCTGCCCAAACCATCGAGAGCGCCTTCATTCAGCATGCAGCCCGCACTGCAACCTTCCCTGATCAGGTCCAGCAGGCGGTTATAGAGTTCCTGGGTGAGCTCGAGTTCCGCCATCAGGTCAGCCTGACTCATGACCGGTCCGTAGGCAGGAACGATCACTGTGTCGGCATTGGTCATGGCCAGTAATTGCTTCTGGGAATCAACACGTCCACCCAGCCAGCCTCCGCCATACCAGTCCAGTTCCGGGTCGCGTTCGGGTGACAGGGCATCGCCCACCGCCAGTACATTGGCGTCGCGAAAATGCACATAGATATCACCGTCTGTATGGGGCTGTACCAGCCAGCCATAGTCTATGCTTTCATTGCCGGCATTAATTTCTCCGCGATCATGAAAAAATTCCGTAGGCCAGGCTGCTTTCGGCATAGCACGTTGATAACGCTGTTCATGGGGAATGTAATAGTCGGTAGAGAGGCGCTGGTGGGTCTTCTGATGGGCGATGATGCGGGCGCCATCACGTCCAAACACCTCGTTGCCACCAACCTGGTCAGCATGCCAGTGGGTGTTAAAAACAGTCCTCACGGGACCTGCCTGAAGACTTTCCAGGGTGTCGTACAATTTATCAATGGCGCTGGCAGGACCGCTATCCACCAGAATGAGACCGTCACCCCGGGTATGGACCAAGAGGTTAACGCCACTGCTGGATATCAGCTGCAGGGAATTTCCCAGTGGCCGGGGATTGGCTTCAGCCTGGGCCAGCAGCGCTTTTGGGAATACCGCAGTGGCCAGGCCGGCTGCGCCATATTTCAGCAGGCTTCTGCGACCCGGCAAAGCAGCCTGTTTTTTCTTGCCTGTTGTCTCGTGCATCTTAAATCTCGGTAATGATTCCTGTACTGTCAGCGAAACTGTCGGCTTCAATGCCCAGCTTGTTGAGCAGGGTCAGATGCAGATTGGCTATCGGTGTCCGCTCCGGCAAGACAATATGCTGACCGCCGCGTTTCAGGGTTCCCTGGCCGCCGCCAACCAGCAGGTTGGGCACCGGATAGTTATCATGGCGGTCACTGTTACTCATGTTGGAGCCGTACATAAAAATACTGTTATCCAGAATTGAGCCTTCACCATCAGGTGTGGCTGCCATCTGGTCCAGAAAATCGCGGAAGCGTTCCATGTGCCAGGTCTGGATGCGCACCAGTTTGTAGAGCCTTTCGCGGTCGTCGGCATGGTGAGAGACCGGATGAAAAGCATCGGGTACACCAATATGGTTATAGGTGCGATTGGTGCCTTCGGAAACCATCATGTAGGAAATCACCCGGGTCAGGTCAGCCTGGTAGGCGATAGCAAGCAGATCAAACATCAGGCTCACCTGTTCGCCAAAATTATCCAGCTCGCCAATGGGTGCATTGGGCACATCGACGCTGGAGAAGTCCTGTTGCGTGGCTTTTTCAACCCGACGTTCAATTTCCCGAACAGTGTTCAGATAGCCTTCCAGCACCTGTTTGTCATCTGCCCCCAGTTCGCGCTGTAAACTGCGCGTACTTTCCGCCACCATATCCAGCAGGCTGGCCTGCTGGCGCAAAATAGCCTCACGCTCCTCGTTAGTATCACCTTCGCCAAACAACTGCAGAAACAGTTTGCGCGGATTGTATTCCATGGGCAGAGGCGAATTCGCATTGGCAAATGAGAGCGTGGAGCTGTAATAGCAGCCTGAGTTTCCGCATGCAGCTCCCTGGATCGTGGTTTCCGAAGCGACCTGCAGTGAAGGCAGGGCAGTTTCCTGGCCAATATGATCAACAATAACCTGGTCCAGAGTCTGTGCCATGCTGGCGCCAGCAGCACTGTCGTCAGGACGTACCCCGCTTAGCCAGGTGGCCGGATTCAATGTATGCACTGACCCTTTGGAGGCCTCATTAAGCAAATTGCTGAAGGTATTCAGGTAGGGTTTGTAGTTTTCCAGCGGCGCCATGATCTTGTTAAGTTTCAGGTCATCGCCAAAGCTGCCGGTCGGATGCCAGTGATCCATCTCGGCACCAAAAGCAGTGTTATGCATGATTGCACCGTGGGGGATATAGAAAAAGCCCACCCGTTTATTGCCGGCCGCTGCCGTCTGCGCCAGTGCGGTGGCGGCTGGCACCATGGCACTGAGAAAGGGCAGCGCGACAGAGGCGCCGGCGCCTTTCAGTACAGCTCTTCGGGAAAGAAATTTTTTGGTAATAAACATAAGCGTCTCTCTTTTTCCGTTATTCCGTTATTCCGTTATTCCGTTTTCCGGCTTTTCCGGGTTGTCCTGTGTCCTGAACTTTCTGTTTTTACAGATTCCAGCTGATTTGAATTACTGCTGTGCGACTTTCTGAGCGGCGCCGTCTTCATGCCCACGCCGGGCCTGCAGACGGAATGCATCGCTGTTCACAATCCCCATGACGATGCCGTAAAGACGATAATCATCCTTCGCGGCCTGACTAACGATCTCACGAATTTGTGGCATATCAAAATATTCCAGCTCCCGTGACAGCGCATACATCATGAGTTTTTCCGTCAGGGCCTGCACAAACCTGGCAGGATCTTTGGTCAATTGTTGACGTAACTCCACCGGACCATTGATGGGGATGTTTCCCGGCATGATGGTGCGGGCGTCTATCGGCGCATCTGCCTGGTCATCAACATCCCGCCAGCGGCCTGTTACGGTATAATTTTCCAGCGCCAGGCCAATCGGATCGATAACGCCATGACACTGGTTACAACTGGGGTTGGCCCGGTGTTCTTCAAGGCGCGCGCGGACCGTGGTGGGTTTCACGCCATCTGGAACCGACAAATCGGTTTCCACATTTGGTGGCGGGGGGGGTGAAGGGGTTCCCATCAGTTTTTCCAATACCCAGCCACCCCTTAGCACGGGGGAGGTGCGATCGCCGTAGGAGGTGCGCAGCAGCACGGCACTTTTGCCGAGAATACCCCAGCGTCTTTGATCCTCCAGCGTCACCTGGCGGAACTGATCACCATACAGGTCATTGATCCCGTAGTGGCGTGCCAGCGCTTCATTGAGGTAGCTGTGATTAGCCGTCATTAATTCCGATACCGGCCGATCGGTGAGCAAAATGCTGCCAATAAAGAGACGCACTTCCTCGTCAAAGTCCTCACGCAGGCTATCGCTGTAGCCGGGAAACTGGCCCGGTGTCGGGTCAACATCTTCCAGGTTGTCCAGGTTCAACCACTTCATGGCGAAATTATCCACCAGGGCTGACGCGCGCGGGTCGTTCAGCATACGTCGAACCTGGGTGGCCATCACGTCCGGATTGCTTAAATTGCCGGCGATAGCCGCATTCAGCAGTTCCTCATCGGGCATCTGGCTCCATAGAAAAAAGGACAGGCGTGAAGCCAGTTCCATGTCATCCAGTTTGAAGTAGTCGCTGTCAGAGTCATTTCCATCGTCTGAAAATCCGCGATACAGGAAGTAGGGGCTGGCCAGTACGGCAGCAACCACCTGTTCAATGCCCCGATCAAAACCATTTTCAGCCAGGCCGTTTTCAAAAAATGGCATCAGTAGCGCCATGTCCTGCTCCCGGACTTCGCGGCGAAAAGCCCGCCGTGCCAGGTTTTCAGTAATGCGGCGCGCGCAATCCGCCTGCTCATTGGCAGAGCGTGGATAACAGATAAAAATTTTCTCCCGGCTGGGGGTCATGGAAATGCCGGTAGCATTATAGGGGCCGCTTACCTCAACACCACTTTGCATACGCGGCATGCGTGTGAGATCACCGGAATCTGACCACCACAGTGACTGGGACCGTGCCCGTTCAATAAAAGTCACGACGACCTCCTGAACTCCGGCGTTGACCTGGACCGGGATGCCACTAAAGCGCTGCATGATCTGGCTGCTGCCAGCAGGCCCCTGGCGGTCCACCAGTTCAAGGTCGGCGGGACCACCAATCTGCCCCCGGAACACTTCCGTGCCATCCACCAGCATGACGACGGTGTGCTGTGTTTCCAGGGCGCTGGGATTGAGGCCCGCACCCAGACCAAGCAGGTTGAAGCGGTATTCGCCATCGGCAGGAAAGTTGTGCTTGAAGATCATGCCGCCCCGGGTACCGGGTGGCATGCCATTTTGATGGCTTGTCTGGCTACCACCTGATGGCGGGTAGTAGGCGACCGCGGTTTTGGCCCGGGCATTGCCTACGGCAAGATTGGCCGCCTGGCGCGCCGCACTGATGTACTGATTAAGAAAAGCGGGCGAGACGCTGAGGGCTTCAGCGATATTATCG
>JAUHWU010000204.1 GCA_030427065.1 Gammaproteobacteria bacterium
TATCCCCGGTCAAAATATCAGTGCCAGAGGGGTCAACAGTGATGAACCCGTTACTACGCCTCGGCAATGCATGGGGCCAGTCACTGACAACCTTAAAGCCTGCCTGCAACCTGACCGTCGCGTGGTAGTCGAGGTAACTGGTACACGCGACTCTCAATAAACAATTTCTATGGTCAATCTTGATAGAGGATAAGCAATGAATATTTCAAATACCAACCTGCTACCAACACTATTAGGTATTACAATGTGTATGCTGCCTGTCTCAGCATTTTCCGCGGATTCTATCCCGGTCAAAATGAGAATGGCGCCCAAAGCCTTCAGCTTGACCAATGATCAGGAGCTGACCATTAATCACAGCACACTCCCCCGACAATACCGTGTGTGTGTGGATAGTGGACAGGATGACCTGGCAGTACAGGTGACAAGCGATGGATTAATCCGGGAAATTATTTCTGGTGAGTGTTGGCATTTTCAGGCAAAAAAAATCATCATCAAGGCGGCCGGTCGCCTTGATGATGATAAAGAGGTCCATGGCACCTATTTTCGCATTCGCCTGTGATGAAAAAGGGATAGGTGCTGACCTGTGCTGCCCCTAGTCCATTTCAATAGTCACTACTTTGGTCACTCCGTTTTCGCCTGGAAAATTGGAGAACAGTGCAGTGATTAAATACTGCATGACTTCTGGCAACTGCCTGCTTGCTCCAATGCTTTCTACCCGCCCTTCAAACAGCCGCTCTTGCTGCCGTTCGTTTTTGACGATTGCCATGGAAAGCGTCCTTATGTAAGTAGGCGTTGATCGGACTTCGGGCTCCCATCGGTTCGTAAGACCGTAATAGAATGGATTCCTGAATCTGCCATACGAGAAATAGTAATAGGCATAAGGCCCATCTCGTTCGAGCCGGACATTCACCGGCCCTGTTTCCACAGCGTAATCCAGCTGCGCGATCAGCACCGCTTCCTCATCATCAGAGACAGGCAGATAACCGACATTGCGTAATTCGTCACTAACCTGCTGGGCATAGCGGCGAAACTCCAGGGTTTGCCCTTTAGAAGGATCCAGCGCTTCCACCCGTATGGTTTCGCCTGCAGGTAGTGGTTCTTCATGGAAGGTAACCACATCACCTCGCATCATTGAACTACAGGCTGACAACAGCGAGACAAATGCCAGCAAGACCAGCGGACTGTTTTTTGTCAAAAGACGCATGCATTTCCCCTTGAGACCTATAACCTATTGAAAAAATGTAGTATCAGCAGGTATTCTGTTTGACCAGTAACTGGGCCATCAAATTAAATTCCTCCGCTATTCTGCACAGCACATCATCAGCTGTGATAATACCCGCCAGTGTACCGTTCGCTTCCACTACCGGTATCCGTCGTACTCCGGACTTTTTCATTTCCTCGATAACCTCAAACATGTCATCCTCAGGCCCAACAGTAACCAGGGTCGGGCCGATGAAGAACTCACCGACATTGACAGCATCAAGGTCGACTTCTTCTGCGATTAACTCTATGGTGATATCCCGGTCCGTTACTATACCAATTGGTATATTTCCTACTTCCGTCACACTCACAATAACGACATCGCCCACGTCATGCTCACGCATCAGGCGTGCCGCCACCAATGCTGATTCTTCCTCCCGAACAATCACCACTGAGCGATTACAGATTTCACCGGCTTTCATGGATTTCCTCGTAGTCTGGCGACGCAACGTCAAGCGTTGACAGGATTGTTAAAAGCATTACATAGCGCCCTACTGGAATTCTTGACAGGGATCAATTTCATTTGTCGCAGTCATATTAAGCTGGCATTTCATCATGTCTATGAATAACAATGAAATCGCGGATATCTTCAGTCACTATGCCGATCTTCTCGAAATTGAAGAAGCCAACCCATTTCGCGTACGGGCCTATCGTAACGCAGCACGCTTTATCAGTAGCTTCCCCAAAAGCATGGCGGAAATGCTCCACGCCGGTGAAGACCTGGACGAGTTGCCCACTATCGGCAAGGACCTTGCAGCCAAAATTAAAACCATTGTGGAAACCGGTAGTCTGCCGCAAATGGAGTCCTCTGAGGCAAAAATCCCATCGGCGCTGGTCGAACTGTTAAGCATTGAAGGTCTGGGCCCCAAGCGGATCAGAGCGCTCCATCGGGAACTGGGCATCTCGAATCTGGACGATCTGAAACGGGCACTACGTCGTAAAACTATCCGTCACCTCAAGGGGTTTGGTGAAAAAACCGAACACCGTATTAGCGAAGGCCTGACAAAAGTCGGCACCGGCGTACAGCGCATGTCGATCGCACGGGCTGAGAACATCGCTAAACCCTTAATAGCATACCTTGAGGCCAATACCGCCACGCAGCGAGTAACTATCGCAGGCAGTTATCGTCGGCGTCGGGAAACCGTCGGGGATCTGGATATCCTGGTAACAGCAGAGGCGGGAAATACAATCACCGATTATTTTTCAGCTTACGAGGATATAGAGGAAATCATTTCTCTGGGACAGACCCGTGCACGTGTGCGCCTGCGTTCCGGGCTGGCCGTGGATCTGCGCGTCGTGCCAGCGGCCAGTTATGGCGCAGCTCTGCAGTACCTTACTGGCTCCAGGAGCCACTCCATCGTAATGCGAAAGATCGCAATTGCCCGGGATCTCAAGTTGAATGAATATGGAGTCTTCCGGGGTAAAACGCGTATAGCAGGACACACCGAGGAAGATGTCTATGCCGCCCTGTCACTGCCATACATAGAACCGGAACTTCGGGAAAACACCGGTGAACTCGAAGCTGCCAGTCAGGATAAACTCCCGCAACTGGTGTCGCTCAATGATATACGCGGGGACCTTCACTGTCACAGCAATGCCAGTGATGGCCATGAGTCTTTAGAAGCTCTGGCCAGTGCTGCAAGGGAAAAGGGTTATGAATACCTGTCTATTAATGATCATTCGCAACACCTCACCATAGCCCATGGCCTTGATAAAAACAGATTACTTAAACAGATCAAGGCGATTGACAAGTTGAATGAAAAACTCGACGGTATCACTGTGCTTAAATCTATCGAGGTGGATATTCTGGACGATGGTTCACTGGACCTGCCTGACGCAGTGCTTAAGGAGCTGGATTTCACGGTCTGCGCCATCCATTACAAATTCAATCTACCGGAAGACAAGCAGACTGAACGCATTCTACGTGCCATGGATAATCCTTGCTTTAATATCCTCGCCCATCCACATGGCCGCCTGATCAACAGGCGGCAGCCCTACAGAATCAATCTGGAACGGCTTATGAGAGGCGCCCTTGACAGGGGCTGCTACCTGGAAGCAAATGCCCATCCCGATCGTCTTGACCTGGATGATGAAGGCTGCCGCCTTGCCCGTCGCCTGGGACTGAAAGTCGCTATTTCTACTGATAGCCATGTCATGACCGATCTGGACTATATGCGTTTTGGCATTGACCAGGCAAGGCGTGGTTGGCTGGAAAAACAGGATGTTCTCAATACCAGATCGCTGAAAGAATTACGTCAATTACTAAAAAGGTCCTGATCTGGTGACCTTCATTTCATGAAAATAGTTATGTCACCATCATTTCCAAAATACCGATCAATTAAGGCAGGAATTAACAATGGCATCACCAGGGGAACAATCGCCCGGCAAACAGCTCAAGCCACCGTTACCTGGTCAGACAGGTAAATATCCTGAATGGTATTAAGTAATTTAACCCCTTCGTCCATTGGCTTCTGGAAGGACTTGCGCCCGGAAATCAGCCCCATACCGCCGGCACGTTTGTTGATTACAGCAGTACGGGCTGCCTGGTGCAGATCGTCCTTACCCGAGGCGCCGCCGGAATTAATCATCCCCACCCGGCCCATATAGCAATTAGCCACCTGG
>JAUHWU010000205.1 GCA_030427065.1 Gammaproteobacteria bacterium
ATTCATGTCCGGTACTTTTTGCCATCTTTACATGGATGTAAACAAACAGACTCTGGATGATGCAGGCAAGGGTGGAATAACGAATGGCAAACATTAAATTGGGTATCATGGGGTTCGGTGTTGTCGGCAGGCATTTGTATCGTCTTGCCCTGGAAAGTGATGATGTCGAAATCACCGCCATCAGTGATATTGGACAGGCTGCCATCATTCATTACCTGCTGGAAACGGAAGGCGTGGAAGGTATTGATTGTGTGCTGGATAACAACACACTGATCAACGAAAAATTTCGCACCCGTATGCTATGTTCAGATCAGCCCTGCGAAGTGCCATGGGATATCTTTGACGTGGATTTTGTCATTGACGCCACCCGTATTCATAACACCCACGCCTTCATGCAGGCCCATCTGGACGCCGGTGCCCGGCGGGTGTTGATATCCACATTGCCAGCTGATGCTATTGACCGGCTGGTTATTCATGGCGTCAATGAAGACAGTATTGTCAGCTCGGATCGCATGATCTGTGCCGGTTCTGCGACCACCTGTGCACTTGCGGTACTGCTTGATGCCCTTGGCAAAGGCGGCCTGGACGTGGAAAGAGCGTTCATGACCACAGTCCACTCCTATACCAGCGATCAGGCCCTGCAGGACAGGGCTGGTCCGGATCGACGGCGCTCGCGTAGCGCCGCCGAAAACATCATACCCAATAGTAATGCCTCGCCCTACTGGGTGGAACAGGTAATGCCGAAGTTTGCTGGCAAACTGGCTGGTAACGCGTTGAATGTTCCTGTCCAGAAAGGATCCATGCTTGATACCACGCTGGTGTTCACGGATCCAGGCATTGATGCGAAAACAATCAATGCCGCACTTGCTTCTGGTGCACAGGCGAAACCGGATATTCTGGGCATCACTGATGACCCCATTGTTTCTTCGGATGTAATTGGCTGCAGACAATCATTGCTGTTTGATATGCAGGCAACGCTTAAATCAGGTCAGCACATGGTGAAAACTATTGGCTGGTATGAAACTCTCGGCCACGCCAATCGCATTATGGATGTGGTTCGCGACTATTGCGCCCTGGACAGCAGGGCAGGGGGGCGGCAGTAATGTTACGCGTGGCGATCAATGGTTTTGGACGTATTGGGCGGGCGGTATTCCGCATTCTGGAAACCCATCCGAATATTCACGTAGTGGCAATCAATGACCTGTTTGATCCGGCAGCTCTGAAATACCTGCTTACCTATGACACAGTTATGGGACGTTTCAAGGGTGTCATCACCATGGATGACAGCCGGCTCATCACGTCTCGTACGGAAGCCGCCATGCTGGCACGCAAGAATCCAGCTGATTTGCCGTGGGATGCATTGGACATCGGCGTAGTAGTGGAAGCAACAGGCGTATTTCGTAACCGGGCTCAACTTGAACAGCACCTTGAGGCTGGCGCCAGGCGTGTGATACTGACAGTGCCAGCGAAAGATACTATTGATTACACGGTGGTTCTTGGAGTAAATGATGCCGGGCTTAAAGCGGAACACCGCATAGTTTCCAATGCCAGTTGTACCACTAATTGCCTGGCACCCATGGTCAAGGTATTGCACGATGCTTTTGGCATCAGGGAAGGCATTATCAATACAGTACATGCCTACACCAACGACCAGCGTCTGGCTGATGTACCCCATTCGGACTGGCGTCGTTCGCGGGCGGCGGCGGAAAATATTATTCCTACCTCTACCGGCGCTGCGAAAGCAGTGGGGGTGGTACTACCGGAACTCAAGGGCAGGCTTGATGGTATTGCCTCACGTGTGCCTGTACCTGACGGCTCGGTCGTGGATCTGGTGGCAGAACTGGAGTCTGAAGTCAGCATCGAGGATATCCATGCCACTGTAAAAGAAGCCGCTGCCGGACCCATGAAGAACATCCTGCAGTTTACCCATACTCCCCTGGTATCCACCGATATCATAGGCAACCCCCACTCGTCAATTTATGACGCCACCTTTACCCAGGTAACCGGTAGTCGTTATATCAAAACACTGAATTGGTATGACAATGAATGGGGCTACTCCTGCCGCGTCTGTGATTTACTGGAACGTATGGCGCAATTTCGTTGATTTTTAATCCATGCCAGTGAATAAAATCAGCAGTAGAAGCAGGTGCCAGACAACGATAAGCGGTGTTAATGACGTGATTATTGTTGTTGCACAGCTATATTAATCTGCTCGATGAATAAGCGAAAACGCCTGTGGCAGTAGTGTCTTTCACGCGGCTGCAGCAGCCCCGCTCAATGAGGCCGCTAGCCTGCCATAAGAACTGCAAAAGCTGTTTTCAGCAACAGCAGGGGGGTAATGGAAAAGCCACTTTCAAACAAGGCTGAGTAAAATCCAGCCAACAGTAAAGGTTAAATGCCGCACCATTGATATTTATCAGCAGCTCATTTTTTTTATGAATTCAGGGAATATTTTCCGCCGTTGCTGTTTCCTGAAAATAAGCCAGGAATTTGACAAACGTAAACAGTGGCGGGCAAGTATGAAAGACAGAATTAGCTGGCAGCAGCATCATTCCAAAGGGAAATTGATTCAGGTCAACATCTTGAACAGTGCCAGGGACTAAAAAAAGAGTGTAAATAAGGTATTCGGGAGCCGTTGGTGAGGCTCACAGGTTCAATGGGGAAATATGCCAGTAATGGTAATGGAGATATGATGCAAAGTCCGTTGGAAATATGTTGGCACCATGTCGATAAATCGGATGTACTGGAAAGCCATATTCGCGAACATGTGGCTAAACTGGAAAACTGCTATGACGGTATTATCAGTTGCCGGGTAAGCGTTGAGCGGCCACATGGGCGGCATCTCCAGGGGAATCTCTACAGTCTGCATATTGAAGTGAAAGTGCCTGGCAGGGAAATAGTGGTTAAGCGAGATCCTGCCGAGCATCATGCCCACGAAGATGTTTATGTAAGCCTGCGTGACGCCTTTGATGCCGCCAGGCGGCAACTACAGGATTATGCCCGTAAACGTCGAGGACAGACCAAGCACCACGACAAGGAAGTGCTGCACAAGGCCACGGTGTCAAAAATACTGGCAGACGAAAGCTGTGGCTTTCTCATAACGGCGGATAAGCGGCAGATCTATTTCTCTGCAAACGCGGTTGCCGGCATACCCTTCACCCATTTACGGGAAGGGATGGAAGTCAGCTTCATTGAGGAGATGGGCGATGAAGGTCCCCAGGCGGTGCGGGTTTTGACTGGAAAACATGAGACTGTTTAGCAACGATCACTCTGGGACACGTGAGCTCAAGCAAAATTATTTGGGCAAGAAAACGTGATCCGGTATCGCTCAATTCCGTAAAGACCAACGCTCTTGTAAGAAAATTGCGCCAGGTCAAATTAATCTCGGCAATGGCGTGTAAGGTGCAATTTTCTCAGGCAATTATATGTACAGGAGAGCTTTATGCAGACATTTATCATGCTCACTCGTCTTGTCAGTGAGGAGGTCAATCCGTCTTTCAATATTCAGTCAAAGGAAATCACCGTCAAGGAAAAGGTATCCAGGTATTGCCCGGATCTAGAGTGGGTTGATGATTACGCGATTCTTGGCCCCTGGGATTATATTGATGTGATCCGGGCTCCCGATATGGAGACTGCAATGCAGGCGTCGGCGCTGGTGCGCTATTACGGAGGCTGTCATACAGAAGTCTGGCCTGCGCTTTCCTGGGACAAGTTTAGAAGCGGATTGCAGGAACTGGTCCAGGTGATGGAGAAAGATTGAAAATTACACTTATTCGTGGCGTGAATGACATGGTAATAAATTCAGGGGTGTAATCATGTTTTGGAAATCCCAGGAAGAACATCTTCACAAAGTACTTTCAGAGTTTGCCGAGGATGG
>JAUHWU010000051.1 GCA_030427065.1 Gammaproteobacteria bacterium
GCTTGGAGTGGAGGTCGAGATTGACTCCGGCCGGGTGCGAGGCGACGCGCAGGATGGCCTGCGCATCTTCAAAGGCGATATGCACCACAGGATGATTTTCCCGGCCGTCGATACTGGAGCCGGGACCTTCCGGCTGCTGCCAGTTGGCATTCGCCATGAATGTCCACCAGCTGGCAAAGGGATTGACCGGCTCATCACTGACATGGGGGGCAAAAACAGCAGAACCGGGAATCAGTTCACCTGTGGCAGGATTCTCAATCCCCCTTTCCGCCAGCGTGAGATAGCCGGTGGCACTGACAAATTCTGCAAACTGGGCATTGGTGACTTCATACTGTCCCATCCAGAAGCCTTCCACAGAGGTTTCAAAGGCCGGACCTTCCTCAAAATAAGTGCCTTCAGCTCCCATCGTGAAATTTCCCCCGGGAATCCAGGCCATGCCTGGATAGGGAGAACTGGTAACCGGCATGTCACTGCATTGCAGGGCCAGAACATCAAGTTCAGTGCCCGGTCCCGGCAGGGTAGCCGCGCCCCAGCCGAGCATGCCAAGGATCCCTGCCCCCCCGACAGCCAGCCCAATGAAGAGTCCTTTATTCAGGGTAGACATAAATCAAACCGTTTTCTTCTTCGTACTGTTCCCAGTTCTCAATCATTTGTGCCAGCTTGTCTGGTAATTCCGTCCCCAGATCGACCTGTTCATTGGGATCATCAGCCAGATTGAACAACATCCAGTGGGCATCCTCGCCGGCAGCCAGATCCCAGACAATTTTCCAGTCGCCCTGGCGCACGGCTCGGTGGCCATTAAGTTCCCAACCAGTGATTTCATCGTCTGAATGGATTTCATCTACTTCGCCGGTAATCATCGGCAGCAGCGATTTTCCTTTTATCGGCAGGATTTCCCTGCCATTAAAAGATGTCCCCGGGTGCTGAGTGCCAGCCAGGGCAAGAAAGGTAGGCATAACGTCCATGACCGTTCCAAAACCATCGGTCTGGGTGCCGCCATCAATCATGGAGGGGTAGTGAACAAAGGCCGGTACATGAATGCCCCCTTCAAATGCTGTCGCTTTATGCCGACGAAATCGGGTTTCACTCACCGTTGCCCAGTTGCGCCCGTACATCACATAGGAGGTTGGGCTACCGAGATTGTCGATAGTCTGATCGTAATATTCTGGCGTGATGACATTCCGGAAGCGAGGGCTCAAGTCAAGTCGACTGGATTCGGCACCATTGTCAGACATAAACATGATGAAAGTATTGTCATATTGTCCTGTTTCTTTCAGGTAGTTAATTACCTGACCAACATAAGTATCCAGTTCACTGACCATGGCAGCATAGATTTCCATGCGTTTGGCAGAGAGGGCTTTTTCCTCATCACTTTGTTCGTCCCAGCGGGGTGAGAAAACATCCAGCGACATGGGTTCAGCATCCGCAGGAATATGACCCAGTGCCTGCATACTGGCGAAGCGACGCTGATAGATTGTTTCATAGCCTGCATCATAAGTGCCTTTAAAACGGGCAATGACATCTGCAGGTGCCTGCAGGGGCCAGTGCGGTGCGGTATAGGCCAGATAGGCAAAGAACGGTTTGTTTTCATCCCGGTCTTCCTCAATGTACTCAATCATTTTCTTTGTGTAATCGCGGGTGGTGTACCAGTCGTCATCCACTTGCACCAGCTCATCGCCATCACGGTAATTGGCATTTTGCGGGCCACGCCAGTCCCAGGGACCCAGATGGGCTGCGCCGTCCAGGGAAACGAAATTTTTCTTGAAGCCGCGTGCATGGGCACCATTTTCCACATCAGAGCCCAAGTGCCATTTTCCGGTCATATAGGTGTTATAACCGGCATCGCTCATCAGTTCTGCCAGGCTGGCCACTCGAAAACTCAGATAGCCCAGATAGTTGGGCTGATTCAAATGTCGTGGATTGGAGGGTGCGGTTTGCACACCCACGCCTGCCATATGGTTATCAGTACCTGACATCAGCATGGAACGGGTCGGGCCACAAGTCAGGCTGCTGAAGAAGTCGGTCAGCAACATGCCGTTGGCAGCCAGTGCATCCAGATTTGGGGTCGGTATTTCGCTGCCATAGAAACCAAGATCGGCATAACCCAGATCATCGGCAACAATGAGCAGGATATTGGGTCGCTGGTCAGCTGACTCTGCGGTCGTTACCGACACATCCGTCTCCCCGCTGCAAGACTGCAGCAACGCACAGGCCAGGATGCAATATAGATAATGGCGTAAACTGGATTGCATTGATTTCCCCTTTCAAAAAAATAATAAAGGTGCTGTTATATTTCTTCTTCTCTTGTATTCACTTTTCTTCCTACGCAGTAAAACGCTTACGGCAAATCGTTGCTTCTGATGCGCTCTTCAAAAAAAAGTTTCTGAACTGTAACTGCCTCTTAACTGGTCAACGTGGGCTACGTTATAGAGGCATGATTAAATAGTACTTAGATACGTCCCGGAAGGCAAAACAGCCTCAGACTTTTATCCTTCACAGGAATTGCCTCAGGTGCCTTGAAAATACTGCAGATACCGTCTACCTTCCTACCCTGATATTTACTTCCCAGATCCTGTCATGACTGATATTTCTAATTCTTCGAATACGTCTGCCGATCAATCCCCGCTTGAAACCGGCGCCGTCAATACTATCCTTGGCCATCCCCGTGGTCTGGTAATACTTTTTTTCACCGAGATGTGGGAACGCTTTTCCTATTACGGCATGCGTGGTTTGCTTATCCTTTATCTCACCCAGCATTTTCTGTTTTCAGATGAACGTTCCACTGTCCTATATGGCGCCTATACCGCACTGGTTTATGTGATGACCATCATCGGCGGAACGCTGGCAGACAGATACCTGGGCTCAAGGAAAGCCGTGACCTTTGGTGCTATCCTGCTGGTGCTTGGTCATTTCGGTATGGCTTTTGAAGGCAATGGTTCACGCCAGCTGATGACCTATAACGGCAGTGACTACCAGTTGACCCTGGATGGTCGTGGCGGTGATGCCAACCAGATCATTGTTTCCGGGCAGGGCACTTCCATGATCAGTTTCAGTGAGGGTGCCTCCAATCTGCTGATCGCAGAACCAGCTGTTGTCGGACTCCCGGCTTCCATCCCTACCGACAGTTACAGCCTCAGGGTGGAAACCGAGGCGTTTTATCTGAATATACTCTATCTGTCACTGGCACTGATCATTGCCGGTGTCGGATTTCTCAAGGCCAATATTTCCACCATAGTTGGCTCGCTTTATGGTTTTGGTGATGCTCGCCGGGACTCCGGTTTTACCATTTTTTATATGGGCATCAACATGGGTGCCTTCCTGTCTTCCATCTTTTGCGGGTACCTGGGGATCGCCTATGGCTGGAAATACGGCTTTGGCTTGGCCGGAATAGGGATGTTGTTTGGCCTGCTAATATTTCTGAAATACCAGCCCTGGCTTGAAGGCAAAGCTGAGCCACCAAGCGACGAAAAGTTACGTGAAAAAGTGTTGGGCCCGATCAATATCGAATACATGTGCTATTTAACAGGGCTGGGAATAATTATCGTTTCCATGCTGCTGGTAATGAACGCGCATTTGGTTGATGAAAGCTATGTGGGTTTACTGGGAATTATTATTTTTATCCTGCTGCTGGGGTATGCCTTTGTCAGTTGTGAAGGTGTAGAGCGTGACCGCATGCTCGCCGGTATCTATTTTATTCTTGCCCAGATTCCATTCTGGGCACTGTTTGAACAGGCTGGCTCTTCACTGAACCTGTTTACCGATCGGCTGGTGGATCGCACCATGCTGGGGATGTCGGTGCCGGCGCCAGTATTCCAGTCCCTCAATGCCATGTTCATTGTGTTGTTCGCGCCGCTGTTGGCCTGGCTCTGGATTAGCCTGGCGAAGCGCAATCTTAATCCTTCCACACCGGTGAAATTTGCTTTTGGTGTCTTCCTGGCCGGACTGGGATTTTTGTCTCTGGTGGCGGGAATGAAAATGTCAGGTGATGACGGTATGACAGCAGTGTATTTTATCTTCCTGATTTACTGGATCCATACCATGGGTGAATTGATGGTATCTCCGGTTGGTTTGTCCGCCGTGACCAAACTGGCACCGCCCCAGGCAGTTGGCATGACCATGGGGGCCTGGTTTCTATACAGCGGGCTATCCAATTATCTGGCGGGGGTTATTGCATCCACCACCGGGGCGGAAACTATTGGCGGACAGTTAGCCGACACAGCGGCCGCCAAGGCCACCTATGCGGCGGTTTATTCACAGGTAGGCTATATCGCCATGGCAATCGCTGTAGTGATGCTGCTGATATCTCCGATAATCAAACGCATGATGCATTCAGCCTGACGGCATCAGCGTTTCATCAGTTTTCCGGCAGGTTTTTGTCCCGAAAAAGGATGCATCCTTTGGCAAGCTGGGCGATACTTGCCTGTTGCGGTAGTGTGTGCGCCTGCAAAAAGGGATAAAAACAATAAATCCCCCCGGTCTGGTTTCGCGTATTCAGTCTATACTCTTCGCATTGAAATACCGCAGTGAAATACTCAATCAAGGAAAATATTATGTCGAAATTCAAATTTCTGCTGCTTACGCTCTGCAGCCTTTTTCTGGCTGCCTGTGGTGGTGACGACAATAGCAGTGCCAATAATAACGTTGAAGCGACTGGCAACGGTTCTTCCAGCATGGCATCAGCACAGTCTGCGGCCACAGCCCCGGCGTTTGGCAATGTGGACCAGGCACGTCTGGCCAATGCTGAAAATGAACCTGATCAATGGCTGACCTATGGCGGCTCCTACAATGAGCAACGCTACAGTTCACTGGATCAGATCAATACCGACAATGTCGAACAGCTGGCGCTTGCCTGGTATGTCGATATCCAGGCCAATCAGGGACAGCAATCCACGCCACTGTATGTGGATGGTGTGCTTTACATGACCGAGTCCTGGGGGCAGGTCGATGCCATCGATGCCTCCAGTGGGGAAATCCTCTGGCGCTTTGATCCTGAAGTGGCGGGCAATGTGGCCGGTAAAGGCTGTTGCGGTGTGAATAATCGTGGTGCAGCAGTATACGAGGGCAAGGTGTATGTGACGGCCTATGATGGCCGCATGTTTGCTCTGGATGCTGCCAACGGTGAAGTGCTCTGGGAAACCCAGACTGTTGATGAATCCCTGAACTATACCTCTACCGGTGCAGTACGTGTTGCCAATGGCAAGGTTTTTATCGGTAACGGTGGTGCAGAATTTCGTACCCGCGGTTTCGTCTCTGCACTGGATGCTGAAACCGGCGAAGTAGTCTGGCGTTTCTACACTGTGCCTGGTAATCCTGAACTGGGTTTTGAAAACGAAGCCATGCGCATGGCAGCCCAAACCTGGAACGGTAACTGGTGGGAACTCGGTGGTGGCGGCTCAACCTGGGACGGCATTACCTATGACCCGGTAACCAATCTGCTACTTTTTGGTGTAGGCAATGGCGCGCCATGGAACCCCTTGGTAAGAAGCCCCGGTGGCGGTGACAACCTGTTCCTGAACTCTATCGTGGCTGTGGATGCCGATACTGGTGAATATGTCTGGCATTACCAGCAGATTCCCGCGGAAGAGTGGGATTTTGATTCGGTGCAGCAGATCACTATTGCCGATCTTGAAGTCGATGGTGAGATGCGCCATGTCGTTATGCAGGCCGCCAAAAGCGGTTATTACTACATGAATGATGCCTATACCGGTGAGCTGATCCGTGCCAATAACTTTGTGCCGGTCAACTGGACATCCGGTTATGACATGGCAACCGGTCGACCCATCATTAACGAAGCGGCGCAATATACCAAACGTACAGCAGCCACTATTATTCAGCCTGGCCCTGCCGGTGCCCATGGTGCGGCGCCCATGTCCTTTAGCCAGGACACAGGTCTTCTGTATATTCCTGCCATGGAAAGCAGCATGGCGTTTACCAATGCGCCGGAAAACATCGATGGCCGATTTAACCTGGGGATGGAATATACCGGTGGTGATTATGCCTATGATGATCCGGACAACACTATCGTGCGCGGCAGCCGTTCCAGGCTGGTGGCCTGGGATCCGATAGCTGCCGAGGAAGTATGGGCGATTGAGGATGTGGATGTTGGCGGAACGCTGACCACAGCTGGAGGTCTTCTGTTCAAGGGTAATGGTCGTGGTGAATCCCTTGGGGTTTATAACGCCGAGGACGGTACCGAACTTAAATTGCTGGATACGCAGGCAAGAACTTTTGCCGGTGCGATTACCTATATGCATGAGGGCGAACAATATGTTGCCCAGGTGGTAGGTGGCCCATCATTTCTGGGTTATTACGCACCGACCTACGCTCGTTTGCTGGTATACAAGTTGGGCGGTACTGCTGAATTGCCACCGAAAACAGAATTTACCCAGCGGCCGTTTTCTCCACCTGAAGAAACAGCGACTGCGGATATTATCGCTCGCGGCGCTGAAATCTACGGCGAAAATTGCGCCATGTGCCATGACGTGGGTGGAATGGCAAGAAGCTCCTTCCCGGATTTACGCAGGTCACCCATGCTGCATTCGGAAGAAGGTTTTAACAATATTGTGCTGGGCGGTGCCCTGGCAGAACGTGGCATGACAAGTTTTGCCGCGGTGCTGGATGAGGAAGCCACCAATGCCATCAGGCATTATGTGATTTCCCAGGCGCATATTGCCATGAACGCCCCGAGTCCTTTCGGACCGCCACCGGATGTGGCGCCAGAAGACGTCGAGGAAGTCGAAGAGGCGACTCGAAACAACTAAACCAAAAGCCGGGAATTTTAATTCCCGGTTTTTTTTGGATGATCTGTAACTGCTACGCTTGTTCTGGCGTCGTTAAAATTTTTTCTGGGCCCGCTTACATAGTATTTCCATGCGCCCGGGATCCAGAAAACATTTTGCCTGGCCAGACCTGCGCTTGCGACGCTACCTGCATCAAGCCTGTAGGTCGGATAAGGACCGCAGGGACGTCATTCGACGTGGCGACCCGTGGTCGCCTCCCTGAAACTGATTCACTGTCTCCTCCCACCCCACTGAAGCGCCCACCTTTATCCTTTTTCCTTTATCTTTTATCCATTTTTTCGAGACTTGTGACCTCCTTAATCGTCAGCAATGCATTGAAAATCCCCGCCCCCTGTCATATCCTCACAGGCGTTAAATACAAGGAGTAACATATGCTTCTTTCTAAAACTCTATTGAAATTCGTTGTCGGAACAGCACTGAGTACAGTGGCTATTTTCTCTTACGGCCATCATGGCTGGAGCTGGTACGGTAACCTGCCTTTTATTCTTACCGCTGAAGTCGTCGAAGTGGCTTTTGGTAACCCCCATGACAGATTAACCCTGAAGGATGACAATGGTCAGCAATGGAATGTGCTGCTCAGTCCGCCAGCACGCAGTCGCAGGGCAGGGCTTTCAAGTGAAGCCGTCGAAGTGGGAGATACGGTTACCGCATACGGTCACAGGCGCAGTGAGGGGGACAATTATGAAATGAAAACAGAGCGACTCAAGGTGGGTGAGAAGATGTTTAATCTTTACCCGGATCGTAAATAGTTTTTGTTGCCAGTGTAGTAAAAAAAATATTGAAAGAAGCAGGAGGTTCGGTAGATAAGTCGGTAATTAAAAAATTAAAAAATAAAAATTAAATAAGGGAAAAAAATATGAACAAAACACCATTATTCAGAAAAAAATCTGGATTGTTACGTTATGCGTGTCTGGCAGCAATTTTTGCCCCGACATTGCAGGCACAGGTTCTTGAAGAAATAGTAGTAACCTCGGAACGACGCGAAACTGCCTTGCAGGATACACCGATTTCAGTTCTGTCATTCTCCAACGAGATGATGCAGGCACGCGGTGTGCAAACGATTGAGGATCTTGCCACCAACTCGCCGAACCTGGATATCAAGGGCTCACGAGGTACCGGTAATGTTTCGCCTACCTACCAGATTCGAGGCATTTCAGGCGGCGGCGGTGCCACTGGTGAGCGCGGTGTAGGATTCTATCTTGACGGCGTCTTTGTACCGCGTCAGACAGGCCCCTACATGCAGGTGCTGGATCTGGAACGGGTTGAGGTGTTGAGGGGCCCCCAGGGAACCCTGTTCGGCCGCAACAGTCTTGGCGGCGCCATTCGTGTTTTCTCCCAGCAACCGACTCAGGAACGCGATGGCTATGTTCAGCTGACTGGCGGTAATTATGGTCGTAGTGATTTCAATGCCATGTTCAATACCCCTATTAGCGATACATTTGCCATCAGGGGTCAGGCAGCGTATCTCAGCCAGGATGGTTATGTAGATCGCGGCCCACAGGAACTGGGTAGTTCGGAAAACCTGATTCTGCGATTGCGTGGTGCCTGGGAAGCCAGTGATAAAGTCAGTGTCAATTTTGGCTTTATGCATCTGGACTCTGAGTCCGATGGTAATCCCCAGGATCTTGAAACCTTTGATATGTCTCCGGTAGATCCTATCAATGGTGTCAGTAATGTGATCAGTTTTGAGGGTGGCTATGCGGACTGGATGTCTGACTTCCTGGAAGCATCAGGACAGCCTCGCCTGCAGAATAATGACCCACGCCTGTTGCTGGATGATTACACCATGCCCAGCTTCTGTTTCCTCGATGACCCGGATCCTGACTGGGATGATTTGTGTAAGCAGGTCAATGAGAACACCTATACCCAATATGACATGACCGTTAACTGGGAGTTATCCGATACCATGAGTCTGACCTCAGTCAGTGGGTATTCGGATTTTGAAAGTAGCGGTATCACTGACTGGCAGTTGCTGGGTATGGAACGTCGCCCCAGTGAGGCAGAATCCTGGACCTTTTATCAGGAGCTGCAGTTAAACTCCAGTCACTTTGATGGCAAGCTGGACATGGTATCGGGTCTGAGTTACTTCCATGAAACCGCTGACAGTCCGCGTAACGCCCTGTTACAGGCAACCGGTACCAGTATTTTTGGCGCGCCGGGATTACCGTTCTTTACCCCGACCAACCAGAATCCCAACGGCAATGGCTGGACCGGTGGACTTGTCACCGGTGATACTGCCACTACCCAGAAATCGGATTCCTGGGGCGCATTTTTCAATGGCACCTGGCATGCAACCGATGCATTGAATATTACCGCGGGTGTGCGCTTTGCCTATGATGAAAAGGATTATGAGCAGACTGAATATGCTTCCGGCAATTTCACCCCGGCGCCGGGAACCACTTCCACCACCGTCAACACAGATGACTCCTGGTCAGAAGTGGACTGGCGTGGCACCGTGGATTATCACCTCAACGATGACCTGATGGTCTATGGCACCATATCCAAGGCTTATCGGGCAGGCTCTTTTGCCTATCAGATTCTGGATAATGTGCCGGGACCTGAACAGAGTGGAGACTTCATTACCGCCATCCCGCCGGAAAAAGTCATTAATAATGAAGTGGGATTCCGTGGTGAGTTCTTCGATAGCCGATTACGTTTTAACCTGACTTATTTCGATATGGAATACAGCGATCGGCAGAATGCGACCGCCGTCTCTGATCCCACCTCTCCGGTAGGCTTCGCCATTCAATTGGCGAACCAGGGCACGATTGATCTGGACGGCGTCGAAATTGATACTCAACTGGCCATCTCAGATAACTTCTCACTGAATGCCAGTGCCGGCTGGATAGACAGCAAAGTCAATGATGTCTGTGTCAATAACGGTATCTTCCTGTTTCCATCCCCCGCCGAACGCAGCTATCAGGTAGGCGGTATTTGGGATTTCGATCTGGAAAACAATGGCGGACTGCAGTTGTCAGTCAACTATGCCTACACCGGACCACAGCAGACCCATCCAGGCGGTGTTGAAGCCCCTAACGGGCCAGGTTCTTCCGGTTGTGGTACCGGTCCCTTCGGAGTTCCTGTCGCGGAATGGTTCCTGGATTCCCGTTATGAATTACCCGGCTACGGTTTGCTTAATGCCCGACTGTTGTACACCAGTCCCGATAATCGCTGGGAAATGGCCTTGTTTGGCAATAACCTGACTGACAGGAATTACGGTAACTTTGCCAGCCGCTTTGGTGGCGGTTACTGGGAAGGGGGTCCACCCGCACCGGTTAATCTGAAAGCCCCTCTGCGTTCAGCATTGGGTGTTACCCGGGGCAGACCTCTTAACTGGGGCCTGACCTTCAAATACAGACTGGGATCTGGCGGTCGTTAAGACTTGCCCGTAGCGAGAATAAAAACAGGGTGCAATTTTGCACCCTGTTTTTTTATATTCATTAGAAATCGTTTTGCCAGTGATTTAAACTCGAAAGAGGCCCTTATAAAAAACAGGTAATACCTCGAACCAAACCGATAGGCAAAAAAATGAATGATATGGTGTTAAAGAAATTCTTGATCCTGATATTCATATCGATTCTGTCTGCCTGTGCCACAGTGAATCCAGCGCCAGAGAATCTGGCTTGTTCAGATCGCGAATGCCTGAAGACGCTTGTGGACAATTATCTGCAAGCCCTGGTGCAAGGCAATCCTGAGCAGTTACCCTTTGCAGAGGATGCAGTCTTTGTGGAAAACGTGGAACGCAAAGCCATTGGCACTGGACTTTGGGAAACCGCCAGCGCTTTACCAAATAATTACAGGATTTATGTGCCAGACCCGGTTTCCGGACAGGTGGGTTTTTTTGGTTTGATGGAAGCAGAGGGTGATCCCATGCTGCTGGGTTTGCGCCTGCAGGTAAAGCAGGGCCAAATTGTCGCTGCCGAGCATTTGATTTCCTGGATCACCAATGACGCCATGCTGGCGAATTTGCAAAATCCCAGAGCAGGTCTACTAACGCCAATTCCAGAATCACAACAACTGCCCAGAGAGGAATTGCTTGCTATTGGCTATTCCTACTACCCGGCTCTTGATGAAAATAACGGCATACTGTCACCACTTGCCGATGATTGTGTGCGCTTTGAAAATGGTATGCAGACCAGTAACAATTCCGGCGCCGCCAGTATCTTCGGAAAAATGCTTTGCGGTCCGCAGTTGAGCAGCAACTATTTTCAGTATATCGATACCATCAATAATCGTCGTGTCACCATTGCTGATCCCGAAACCGGTCTTGTCTTTGGGCTGTCTCATTTCCGACATTCGTTTGCTGAAAAAGAAACGCCGATTTATGGCGTGGAAGGACAGACCGTCCGCGATTTAACCATGTTCAATCCTTTCGATATGCCTGCCATGCATATTTTCAAGATCGGGCCGGAAGGCCAGATTCACCAGATTGAAGCGGTGGGAGTTCTTGTGCCCTATCAGTCGCCCACTGGCTGGGGTTGGTAATTCCCGACGCTATCGAATAATCAACCAGCTGGTATAGGCAGCATAGATAAGCACCAATATGGCTCCCTCATAACGTTCCACCTTGCTGCGGGTAAAAAGAAAAAGGTAGGTCAGCAGGCTGAGTAATACCACGCAGATGATGTCCGCCCAAAGAATATTGTCGGTTCTTGTTGGTATGACCACAGATGTAATACCAAGAATACCCAGCACATTGAATATATTGCTGCCAATGATATTACCAATGGCAATATCGCCGTAACCGCGTCGAGCTGCTACCAGAGTGGCAGTCAGTTCTGGCAGGCTGGTGCCCAGGGCAACGATTGTCAGACCTATAACCGCTTCGCTCATTCCCAGTAACAGGGCAATGGTAACCGCTGCCGTAACCAGCAACTTTCCGCCACTAATCAACAGGCCCAGACCAATAACAATGAGCCCCAGATCTATGCTGAGTTTGTTTCTGGTTTGGGGTACCCCCTGCAGATATTCTTCCTTAACAGCTTCCGGTTCCTTGCTGGCCTGCAGGAAGGTAAACGCAATATAGGCAACAAGTGCTGTCGTGAGGATCAGACCTTCGAGTCTGCCAAGCTGTTGATCAAGCAAAAAAATCACTATCAGCAGCACTGAAGCAAGCATAATAGGGGCATCCAGGCGAATAATTTTCGCCTTTACGACCAGGGGTGAGATCAGGGCAGACAGACCAAGGATCAGGCCGATGTTGGCGATATTGGAACCAATCACATTGCCAACCGCGATATCACTGGCATTATCCCTTGCCGCGTTGAGTGAGACGGCAAGTTCGGGTGCGCTGGTGCCAAAGGCGACGACAGTCAGCCCTATGGCCAGTGGAGATAATCCAAAACGTGACGACAGTGCCACGGCGCCGCGAACCAGAGCCTCACCACCGAAGAAAAGCATGCATAAACCGGCTATTGCCTGAAGTAGAGAGATCAATTTATTTAAGCATATCCCGCAGTGGGCCATTTACTGCGTTGGCCCATAAACGATAGCCCCTTGTGGTCGGGTGTAGTCGATCGCTCATGATGTCAGTAGAAATTTCGCCCTTTGCATCGAGAAAGATATCGCCAATATCGCGATAAAAAACCTGCTCGCCGTCATCCAGGTGTGCAATGACCGAATTTATCTGTGCCAGTTTTTCCCGCACCGGATCATCAGGCGTACTGCGTGGGAAAATACCCAGCAGCAGAATTTTGGCTCGCGGCCAGCGTGTCTGCATATCCAGCACAATGGCACCCACTCCCTCGGCGATTTCACCAGCCAGATTGGTGCGGGTATTATTGGTGCCGATCATCAGCATGATTGCCCTGGGGGTATAGCCTTCACCTTCGCCATTTTGCAAGCGGTACAGAACACCTTGAGTGGTATCACCAGCAATACCGAAATTGGCGACTTTCAAATCGGCAAAATATTCGTCAAAGACAGGTTTGCCGGCATAGGGGCCACTTTCAGTTCTCCACCAGTCCGTTATTGAGTCGCCCATGAACAGTACATCAATATTACCTCCTCTGGCGACATCCAGATTGGCCTCGTGCTTTTCCTGGAAACGTGGATTAAGCGCAGGAATGATCGCCGTGTTAATGCCGGGGGGAGAGACTTCCAGCAAGAAGGGATAACGGCTGAATAATTTTTCATCTTCAGTGCCAAGGTCCGCCATAAAGGACGCCAGTAGCGTTTCAGCCCGCCTGACTTCAGCCTCATCTGGTCGTGGCATGACGACAGCATCCGGGACCGCCGCAGGCGCCGCACGTCGGGGTTGTGCAATAGCCGGAAAAGTTGACAGCGCACTGATCCATGCAACGACTAAAAACGCCAGATACTTACCTGTTGTTGTCGCTCGAGTTACTGTTTTCATAGTTATTCTCCTGCTTTCACTCTATGGAAGATTGTTTTTATACTTTGAAGCCATTGAAAATGATTTTCCAGGGATGTTCAATCAGAGGTTCCTTAGTTCTGAGAGGTGTAGCCTTTTATTCATTCACAGGATAAGAGTATCATCGAGATAACTTAACTGGGGAATAACAAAATGTCAGTATCAACCATAATCGTGTTAATTGTTTTAGCCGTGGTGATTTTCTGGGTTGTTGGAATTTTCAACAAACTCGTCACCCTTAAAAATCGTTACAAGAATGCATTCTCACAGATAGAGGTGCAGCTTAAGCGGCGTTATGACCTGATTCCCAATCTGGTGGAAACCGCCAAGGGTTATATCCAGCATGAAAGAGAAACGCTGGAAGCGGTAATTAATGCCCGTAATCAGGCGATGAGTGGGCTGGAAAAGGCTTCGGCCAATCCCGGAAACCCGGCTGCCATGCTGGATCTGAACCAGGCCGAAGGTATGCTCAGCGGTGCATTGGGGAAATTGAATGTGGTCGTGGAAGCCTACCCTGATCTCAAGGCAAACCAGAATATGATGCAGTTGTCTGAAGAGCTCACCAGTACTGAGAATAAAGTAGCATTTTCCAGGCAGGCTTTTAACGATGCGGTGACTGAATACAATACCTATAAACAGACTTTTCCACCGGTTATTTTTGCCGGCACCTTTGGACACAGCGAAAATGCCAGCTTGCTTGAATTTGCAGACAGTGAAGCCATGCAGGAAGCGCCCAAGGTTTCTTTTTAAAGCAAAGATAGCTGCTCTGTTATGAATTTCTTTGCTCATCAGGATCAGGCCAGAAGCAATACGCGCAAGCTGGTCTTCCTGTTTATCTGCGCCGTGATTACGCTCATTGTGGTCACTTCATTGCTGGTCATCGGTGTCCTCACCTATATAGAAACCCAAAATGAAGTGAGTATTAATGCAGACGTTCTGGGGTCAAAAATATTTTTCCAGGTAAGTCTGATAGTGATTTTTGTCATTGGTCTGGGGACCCTGATTCGCCTGGCACAGTTGCGCCGTGGTGGCAAGGTTGTAGCGGAAGCCATGGGTGGCAGACTGCTTAATACCAATACCCGCGATGCAGATGAAAGAAAAATTCTTAATGTCGTGGAAGAAATGGCCATTGCCTCGGGTACACCGGTGCCGCCGGTCTACCTCATGGAAGATGAGTCCATTAATGCCTTTGCGGCCGGATACCGTCCCAGGGATGCTGTCATTGGCATCACGCGCGGATGTATCAGGGAGCTTACCCGCGATGAATTGCAGGGCGTAGTGGCTCACGAATTCAGCCATATTTTTAATGGTGATATGCGCCTGAATATCCGGCTGATGGGATTGCTTTACGGCATTATGGTCATTGGCCTGATTGGATATCACATACTGCGTGGCACTCGTTATCGAAGTTCCAGTTCCCGCTCGGGCAAAGGCAATGGTGCCGGGGCAATCCTCATGCTCGGCCTTGGACTTATGGTGATTGGCTATGGCGGAACATTTTTTGGCAATCTCATCAAGGCCGGAGTGAGTCGGCAACGGGAATTTCTTGCGGATGCTTCTGCCGTTCAGTACACCCGTAATCCGGAAGGTATTGGTGGTGCGCTAAAGAAAATTGGCGGCTATATTCATGGCACAGAAATTAAATCCAGGGACGCCTCGGAGATCAGCCACATGATGTTCTGTAATGGATTGAAAAGTTCATTCTCCGGATTGTTTGCTACCCACCCGCCATTGTCTGAACGTATCAAGCGTATCGATGGACGCTGGGCGGGCATGACAGACCTCAAGCCCCAACCTGCCGATGAAACCTTCAGCAGCGCAGAAGGGGTTTCCCATTTTTCAGGGACTGGCAGTCAGGCCGTCGCCACTGTACTGGATAGTGTAGGTAATCCCGGTGCCGCACATCTGGCCATGGCGGCGATAACACTGAAGGCTTTTTCTCCAGCATTGCTCGATGAAGCCCATAATACAATTGGCGCTTCGTTGATGATTTACAACCTTCTGATTGCGCTTTCTGATAAAGACACCAAAGCAAAACAGCTCGCCATACTAAAAGCAGAGCTGGCGGAAAAAGATTTTCTGGCATTGCAACAAATCGAGGGCGAAACACGGGAATTACCCAGAGAGAAATACCTCGCACTAATTGATCTGGCAATGCCTAGTCTGAAACAGCTTTCCCGGGTTCAGTCCCGCGAGTTTATGGCGGTGCTGGGTAAACTGATGATGGCTGATCAACAAATCTGCCTGTTTGAATGGTGCCTGTTCAAGATTTTACGCTACACCCTCGATGAGCGTGTGGATCGCAGGCTAAAATCCAGACCTATTACTTCTCTGACTAAAGAAAGTGAAGTACTGCTTTCTGTGTTGGCCAGCGCGGGAAATGAGAAAGTGACACAGGCTGAAGCGGCCTTTCATGCGGCTGAAAAATATCTAGGCCTGGCCCGGGACCTGACCTTCCAGGTCCATATTGGCAGTAATACCGGCATACTGGAAAAAGCAGTAGATCGACTGAATAGCCTGAAACCCTTACAAAAACCCATGCTGTTGAAAGCCATGGCGGCCTGTATTAACGCAGACGGAAAAGTAACGCCGGAAGAAAATGAATTATTACGGGCAGTGGGCAGCCTGCTAGACTGCCCGATCCCGCCTTTGCTGGATGGTCAGCGTTATCTTTGATTTGAATGTTGATGAATCTGAATACTGGTGGCTAATCGATAATCGCCTGATGCGCCTTGTCGAAAAACGCCAGTGCCTGTGCGCTCGGAGTCATGATTGATTCTGCCATGATTTCTTCTCCCAGTATCAACACATTACCCTGTTCGTTTCCCGTGAAGCCCTGCCAGGGAATTTGACCACTCCCTGTTGCGCGACTGCTGCGGGCAAAATTTACCCAGTAGCTGGCCATATTATCTGCCAGATTTTTATCAGCTTCGCTCCATTGAGGATGTTGATCATGCTGATTAAAGACATAGGCCAGTTCTGCCACATGTGTAGCGCCTCTGGCTTCGCCACCAGGCGGCACCCGGGTGAAAAAATAGACAAAGGATTCCAGCCCCCAATTGGCCTGATAGCCAGCCATTTTTCTGGCAAGCCAGGCCATTTCATCGTTATAGGCTTGCCGTGCTGCCTGGACTGCCTCTGCATCGTTATTCGCGGGATACAGTGCAAAGAACTCGTCAGCCAGATCACCGAAAGTTTGTCTGATATAGCTTTGATGACTGGCAAGGTTGTCTTCACCAATGCCAAAAAAATTCGCTTCATCCCGATTGCTGCCGATCATCAGATAAACCGGATGCTGTTCACCATCGGCAAACACCTGGGCAATCTGTTTGGGCATAAACCAGCCGTCCACGTTAACACTGCCACCAGCGGGGAAATTTTCAATGATGTCGGCACTGGATGCGGCGCGTAATTGCGCCAGGGTGGCAGCACCGAAATCCCGCATTTGTTGCATTCCTGACGCTTGCGCCTGTGCCAGTGTGGGTTGTTTCATGCTGGTAAACCCCAGTGCCGGATTTTCTGCCCGACTTTGCACTATGGCGCGATGGATAAGTCCGCGACTCAGCGGAGAGGCTATCAGACTGCTTACTGCCATACCGCCAGCCGATTCACCAAAAGCGGTGACGTTAGTGGGATCACCGCCGAACGCGGCAATGTTGTCGTAGATCCATTCCAGGGCCGCAATGGCATCCAGCATGGCATAGTTGCCAGAACTGTTATTGGGGGATTCTGCGCTGAGCTCAGGATGGGCAAAAAAGCCAAAGCTTCCCAGGCGATAATTAATAGTTACCACTACAGCGCCTTTGGCGGCGAGATGCTGGGCATCATACTGGGGTCCGTTGCCTGAGCCGACAAAAAATCCACCGCCATGGATCCACATCATTACCGGCAAAAGCTCGTCCGGGGTCTTGGCCGGTGTCCAGACGTTCAGGTAGAGACAATCTTCGCTTTGATCGCTGCCTTCAGCATAGCCGCGCTGAACACAGCGTGGACCAAAAGCTATAGTTTCCCGGATTCCAGACCAGGTAGCTGGGGGTTGTGGTGGGCGCCAGCGATTTCCGCCAATGGGGGGCGCGGCATAGGGAATTCCTCGATAGACCATGACCTCGGTATTATCTGCTGCCTGTCCTGAAATCAGGCCGGTTTCGATACGAATTGGATCCGGCAATTGCGCCATGGCCTGGCTGACAGATAACAGTAAGATGAAAAAAACTCCGCTGACTCTCATTCTTGATTTCCCCTGTTAAAGACTCATGTTCTACTATTTGCTTTCAAATATACCAGTTTCAAAGCCATCTATACTAAGCCGGTTATTTTCTTCCCAGTATTTCCTGATGCCTTCTTCTCCTTTTTTTTCTGCCCATATGTCCAGCGTATTTCTGTGTGATACGAAATCCATGAAAGGCAAAGCAAAGCCACAGGAGGTTTGCACCAGTTCAATATCCATCAGGTAAAATTGCCGTGTTCCAATATTATCGGCAAACAGGGCAAGACAATCTGCCCAGCCATTGTCATTGGGATGAATTGCGCTGGCGCTTCCGTAGAGCCTAAGGATCAGAGGTTTTTTTTCGAAGGAACAAAACATCAGGGTCATGCGATTATTTTCCAGCAGATGGGCGGCTGTTTCATTACCGCTGCCGGTCAGGTTTTGCCAGATAAGCTGATTCTGGTTGATCACCCTGAGACTATCGCTGCCCTTGGGAGAGACATTTACATTGCCGCCTGCCCTTGCGGTGCCGGTAAAAAATACCCGCTGCTTTTCAATAAATTTGATAAGCCCATCGCTCAGTTGAGAAAACTGCTCCGCCATTGATTTTTCTCCGGGAGTGTCTGGACAGATGAAGAGTCAGGATACAAGAGGCAGGATAAAAGAGGCAAGCAGGAAAGAGACAAGCAACCCGTAGTTCGGATAAGCGTAGCGCCATCCGACAAAAGTTAAGCAGGAACGCCTGTAAACTTTCTTCAGGGGGGCAGGGAATAATAGAAAATTACACAATATATGACTTTGAAAATCATGTGACCAATCTGATCTACATGGATATTTATCCATTTTTCGCATTTGGCATAATCAATCACCCAGTGGCTGATGGTTTCCAGAATCGCAAAAACATAGTTTCCGGTCAGAAGGATGACGATTCCGGCATGGGTAAGAGCGTGGGCAGTCAGCCAGTAATACCAATGTGGAAAACTTTCTCCATATTGTTCCTTGAGATTATTACGACGGCTTTTTGCGGCACTCATTGGCCCCGGTTGCAGGACATAGTCTCCGACACAATGCCCAATCACCAGGTTGAAAAACAGTATTAATACTTCCATCCGCGACTTCTCTGGGGAATTCTCTACAACCCTTTAGCCTGGCAGTTGCCAGAGAGATTAGTTATTTTTCTTTTCTATTTTTTTTCTATTTTTTCTTTTCTATCAAGAGCTTGGCTAAACATTATTCATACTTACAGGGCTGTGACAATTCTAAACAGGTAAGTCAGGAATTTTTCATATATTCAGGAAATATTCATTTACCTCCTGTTAAGGTGTTGCCGGTGGCCTTGTGATACACAAAGCCATGAAATCTGTACTATTGTGCCTGTAATTTTATGGTTTAGGACAGGTATTGGCAGCGCACAGGTGTTTTTTTTCAGCCCTATAGAAAACCATAACTTATTGAATATATTAGCTAATATTTATTGATTGGGCCCCCGGGATGGAGCCGGCAGCGGCGGTGCTCAAAACAGAACTGGCAGAGAAACTTGACTGTTCCAGTAGGCGTCACCATTGCCGTTCCCATAATCCGGGTCTCCTGGGGCGGCAATGGGTGGCGCAATTGCTGTGGGGTGTTTGCAGGATTTTTGCCGGATGTTTGCCGGATATTAAAAAGACAGGCTATGTACCCGGAAAGATCGCAAGAACAGGAAAGCATAATCCGCGCCGGATTGTTGGGTGCTGCAGAATAGAGAAAACTAGTTGGTTATGAAGTGCTCTATGGCTACAATAGAAGTTGTTATTGGTAACAATAACTACATCAATAAAGCAGTAATATCAGGAAGATATGCCGGAATAGGTGGGCGCTTTAAAAGGTTTTGGTAGCTTTTCGTCTTTCCTGGTAAGGCAGCCGGAAAATAAATCAAAGCTGCAAGT
>JAUHWU010000206.1 GCA_030427065.1 Gammaproteobacteria bacterium
GGAGATCGGCACCGAAGCCAGCCCCCACACACACAAGGCCACCATCACCCTCACCAACAACGTCAAGGATGAACAGCTGATGGGCATGGGCGATCGCGGCATCATGCTCTCCGGTGGCACCCTGAATCTGCACGGTAACCGCACCAACACCTGGACCAAGCTGGCCAGGACCGCCGAGGCTGGTAGTGACACTATCGATGTGCTGAACGCTGACCAGTGGCAGGCGGGTGACGAGATTGTTCTCGCGTCAACGGATTACGATCCCAGACAGGCTGAGCGTCGCACCATTGCCGCCATCAGCGGCAACACCATTACCCTGGATGCGTCCCTGGAGTACATGCACTTTGGCAGGATCACCTTTGATGTGGATGAGCGCGGTGAAGTGGGTTTGCTGACGCGCAATATCAAGGTTCAGGCGTCTCCTGATGCGGCCGAGTCCTACTTTGGCGGTCACATCATGGCAATGGTCACCAGCAAGATGTATGTCGAGGGGGTTGAGCTCAATCGCATGGGCCAACACCTGGAGCTTGCCCGCTATCCTATTCACTGGCATCTGGTAGGCGACGGTGGTAAAGGCCAATACGTCAGGAACGCTGCCATTCACGATACCTATAACCGTTGTGTAACGGTGCACGGCACCAACGACCTGCGGGTTGAGAACAATGTCACCTACAACATTGTCGGCCACTGCTTCTTTATGGAGGATGGCATCGAACACGGCAACGAGTTTGTCAACAACCTGGCGATCCAGGTCAAGTGTCATCCAACCATGCCCTGTCAGCCAACCAATCTCGCCGCGGCAGGAGAAGCCAGTGAAGAGCGCCAGTCGAGCGCACCGAGAGGTCAGCAATCACGGGATGTGTTGCTGCCTTCGGACAATACGGTGGCCTCTTACTGGATCACCAACCCGGACAATACCTATGTGGGTAACGTGGCTGCAGGATCCGACGCGAACGGGTTCTGGATGTCATTGGGCGAGCATCCGAACGGTGCCTTTGCAGGATCTGATGACAGCATGAACACCTGGCCCCGACGTACAAATTTCCGCGAATTCAGGGGCAACACTGCCCACTCCGCCTATGATGGCTTCATGTTCGATCGCAATATCAACCCGGATAACACCTTTGGCGTCACCGGCTCCTCCCATGGTGGCCGCGAGAATCCCGCCGATCCCAACAGCAAGGCGCTGGTATCAGTATTCGAGGATCTCACCACCTACAAGAATCGCAATGGTGGTATTTGGGGGCGTGGCAGCTTGCACCTGTTCAGGAATGTGAAATTCGCCGACAACGCCATGGGCTTCACCCATGCCGGTGGCGATGGCCGACTCGAGTACTCCTCACAGGTGGTCGATTCCCTGTTTGTAGGCGAAACCGACAATGTCGGCAACCCTGCAACGCCCGAGGAGAGGGCCTATGGCCGCACTTTCCCGAAACCCGCGATGCCGGACTTCCCGATTCGTGGCTACGAGTACTACGACTACCGGCATGACGTCGTGAACACCACCTTCCGGAACTATGCGGACAATGACACGCGCAAGACCGGAGCGATCTCCCACCTGCTGTATACCAGCTTCGGAGCCAGCTCCAACAATGCTGTGGAGAACCTCAAATTCGAGAATGCCAAACCGGTGTTTTATCCCCCAATGGAAAAAAAATGGGGCAACGACAACAACGCCGGCAGCCTGGCTTACAAGACTGCCGTATTCAGGGATCGGGACGGCTCACTTGGCCTTGGCACTCCTTCCTTCGTTGTCATCCACGACGGCGTCAATGACAGCATTGCCGTTGACGAGGAAGCCTGTGAAATCAAACCCGACTGGAATGCCGCCTTGTGTACCGGCGATGTCGGGCGCATGAGCTTTATAAACGGCAAAGGCCTTGGCTTTGACCCAATTAGTTTCGGCGGTGGCTTCGGCATTGATGCGAGCCTGCCGCCCGTGATCCTGAGTCGCGCGGGGTATGAAATCAGCATCCCTGTCGGCACCAACATTCGGGCCAATACCGAGTTCAAGGCTAGCACCGAACGCACCAGTATGGAGTTGCATGCAATTGAATTGGAAAAAGGCGCGTGGGTGATCGTCGAGATTCCGGGCTTCACCAAAGCTGACTCGGGTAAATCAGTGGCCAGCCTGGATGCTTTGCGCAAGGCGGATGACACGTCCTACTACCAAGCCAGTGATGCCCTGTGGGTCAAGCTGGTCTCTCCCGGAGACAGCGGCCGCGGTGGGCACAGCGGTGGTGTGACAATGAATGTTAGCCGCTAGGAAGCGGCATCAAACTGAACGAAACAAGCCCTCGGTGTAAACCGGGGGTTTTGGAACTAAAAACTGAAAAGGCATACGCCAATGAAAAGAAAAATAACAAGCAACACCATAAAGTACTGCTCAATCGCCCTTGCAGGTATGGCATTTAGCGCAGATGCCTCAGCGGCTTGCAGTCGTGAGTTGCTCCAGGGCTTGACCGACACCTATGTTGAGGCTCAGACCACCGGCAATGCTGCCCTGCTCCCGCTGGCCGCCAGCGCCTATTATGGAGAGAATGATCAGCCTATGGACATTGCCGAAGGCATGTTGTCCAAAACCATCACTGCCGATTTTACCCGCAGTTTCTTTGATACCACCCTGTGCGCCACCTTCACAGAGTTTGTGGCCGCCACCCATGAGCACCCTTATGTGATCCATACGCGTATGGAAGTGAATGATGAGGATGAAGTGACCATCATGGAGTCAGTGGTCACCGATGAGGGTGACTGGGTGTTCGGCGCGGATGTCTTTCTTTCCTACACGCAGCAGGAGGACTGGGGAGTAATCCCCGAAGACCAGCGCGACATGCGGGGCGTCATCAAGGCAGCCGCCGAGGCCTATATCAATAATTGGGGAGATCCCTTTCTGCCAGTCCCGCACGGCACTCCCTGTGCCCGACTTGAGGGCCGCATTTACACAGGCGCCCGGGATCCCCAGGGGCAGACCTGCACCATGGGCGCATTCCCGCAACCGATTAACACCGGCAGCCGCCGCTTCGTTATCGATGAAACTATTGGAGCCGTCAGCATCTTTCACAACTTTTCCTGGCTTGATGCCGGACTCGGGCCCTATCATCCGGGTACCCCTGCCAGTCAGCAGTTCCGGGTTGAAAACGGTGTGAATCGTTATATTCACGAAGTGACAGTTTGTACGACGCCAGGTTGCAGCAGAGGCAGGCCACCAGGACCACCACCAGGTGGTGGGTAATGAGGACAGCAGGAATAATCGGGGTATAAAGACCAGGGCCGGGTCTGTTGGGATTTTTCGGGCGTTCTGAAGGTCTGGATGAGCGTGGGCTATTCATATTTTCATTTTTGATTCACAAACTTCAGTTATACCATCACTTACGATAGTAAATGGAGACGTTTCATTCCTGTTTATACGACTACTTGGGGGGAAGCCATTGTGCCAAACTGTTCACACGTGTCCTTACTGACACGACCAACTCGTTTACTCATGCATTTATTTCGCCCTTTATTCGCCAGGGTCTTACCAGTCTGTCTGCTGCTCGGCGGCGCTCCCCTTGGTATGGCCCAGGAAGCACGCTGGTCCGATCCTGCCTCCTGGCCAGACAACAAGGTGCCAGCGGCTGGCGACAGGGTCGTCATTGCGAGTGACCAGGACATGATTCTTGATGTCAGCCCGCCGGCACTGGGCGGCTTGACCATCAACGGCAAACTCAGTTTTTCTGACAACAGAGATCTTGAACTAACCACCGAGTGGATTATGGTGTTTGGCGAACTGGAGATCGGCACCGAAGCCAGCCCCCACACACACAAGGCCACCATCACCCTCACCAACAACG
>JAUHWU010000207.1 GCA_030427065.1 Gammaproteobacteria bacterium
CCCATTCCCGATAGCGGTATTATTATCAGTGCATTGCTGGCCAAGCGCCTGGATGTTGCCCCCGGAGATATGCTCAACGTGGAATGGCTGGAGGGCAAGCGTCTGGAATCGCGCATTCCGGTAAGCGGTATCGTTGAGGATTTTATCGGTATTTCAGCCTATATGAGCAAACGCAGTCTGAAACAAACAACCGGTGACTCGTGGGTCGTGTCCGGCGCTTTCCTGAAAGTCGAAGAATCCCGACGCGAAGCGCTGTTTGCCCATCTTAAGCAGGTCCCTGGTATTGCCGGGGTTTCATCGCCGGAATTAATGCTGGAAACGTTCAACGAGGAATTGGCAAAAACCATTGATATCACAACCAGCTTCCTGCTTGGTTTTGCCTGCATCATTGCCATTGGCGTTATTTATAACGGGGCGCGCATCTCGCTCTCCGAACGCGGCCGGGAACTGGCCAGTTTGCGGGTCATGGGATTCCACCGACGCGAGGTCGCCGTACTTTTACTCGGGGAACAGGCCCTGGTCACAGTGCTGGGTATTCCACTGGGATGCTGGATTGGTTATGGTCTGTCAAAACTCATCGCCGGGGCGATAGAAACCGATGCCTACCGCATTCCCTTTATTGCCGACCCCAAAACCTACTTGTCGGCAGGCATCATTATTGTACTTGCCGCTTTGGCCAGTGGCTTTGCGGTGCGTCGTCGACTGGACAAATTTGATCTGGTCGAAGTGCTGAAATCAAGGGAGTAAGAACCAATGCCAATTGCAAATTCCACGCTGAAACGCGGCCTGATTACCGGTGCGGTTGTGGTGATCCTGATACTGATTACTGTTTATGCATTAAGCCCCGCTGCCCTGCCTGTTGAAGCGGTCAGTGCAGAAACGCGCACCCTGACAATACTGGTGGAAGAACAGGGTCGCACCCGCGCCAGGGATCCCTATATTGTCGCGGCACCAATTACTGGCCGACTGCTGCGCTCTGAAATGGATGAAGGGGATACTGTCTCCAGGGGGCAGGTTATTGCACGTATTGCGCTAGCTCCGGAAGATCAGCGCACTGAAGCCATTTCCCGGGCCAATCTCACAGCCGCCGAGGCTCGCTATGCCGCAGCCCAGGCAGCATTAATGGAAACCGAAAGTGCCTATGCCAGGGCACGCAAGGAAGAAGAAAGACGCAATGAATTGTTCAAGAATAATCTTACCAGCCAGGAAGAGATGGAATACTACTTTCAGGTTACCGATTCAGCAGAAGCCCGCTTCCTGAGTGCACAGGCCACACTTGCCGCAACAGCGGCCGACGTGGAGAGTGCACGCTCCCGTTTGCTGGGCATCAATCTGGACAACGATGAAGGCATCCAGGAAGTTATTGCACCAGTGGACGGGACCATCTATCGCGTCCATGAAGAAAGCGAACGCATCGTTCAGGCGGGCACGCCATTGTTTGATATCAGCAATGATGACACTCTCGAAATTGTCATCGACCTGCTCACTCAGGATGCAGTAAAAGTTGAGCCCGGCGATCCAGTACTTATTTCCGGCTGGGGGGATGACAGGGTTATCAGCGCTCGTGTGAGTTATATCGAGCCCCAGGCATTTACCAAAATTTCGGCGCTGGGCGTGGAGGAACAACGGGTGAATGTGATCGGCGAATTCCTGGAATCCCATGCGCCACTTGGTGCCGGTTACCGGATTGAAGCGGGTATCGTGGTGTGGGAAGAGGAAAATGTACTAACGGTTCCTACCAGTGCAATTTTTCAGCGCAATGACAGCTGGCAGGTTTTCATCATTAACGCGGGCAAGGTAGAGCAACGCACACTGGAACTGGGGCAACGAGGGCGTGAATTTGCCCAGGTAGTCAGCGGCATAAATGCAGGTGACACAGTCATACTCTATCCCTCGGACCTGATTGCTGAAGGCATTACTGTCAGTTACTAATTCGGTATTAGCTTGCCCCCCTCTCAGGACTTTCTAAAACCACAGGCCACTTAATTGACCTGATTCCAGTTCATTGGCATAGCTTAAATAATAATTTCTGTTCGGTGCGTTATACTCCATCGCTCCCAGACCTCTCAGTGCTGCAATCTTGACTGTGCGAGCGAGCTGTCTGTCGCCATCATCCAGCCACTTTACATAATCTGACAACTCCAATGCCCACTGAAAATCTTTGTCTGCCAATGCAGACTCCATTTGCTCGCTGAGTTTCTGCGTCCCGCCTGCCAATTCAGCTACTTTTCGTGCCCTGATTTTGGGTTCCAAAGGGTTTAAGGTTGTCGGATTACCGTCAAACCACCCTAGAAGTCCGGTATAGATTGCTCTGACCGCATTAGGTACTGTGCCGTAAAACTCAATAAGGTAGGGTTTATGTTTCAGGTTTTCAGGAAGTGCGACTTCGTGAGCAATCTGCTGCGGGCTCTTTCCGGCATTTATTCCCTCTATAGTTTGGTCGTACACACTTTTAATTGCATTGCTGTAATCGCTCAGAGCATTAGTCGCATCATTTTCTCCAAGGATAGGCATGGTGTGCCCGGGAACCACTGCTTCGGGCATCAATGAGGCCATGTTCGCAACACTGTCTGACCAGTTCAGCACATTCCGATATGCCGAACCGCGAATGGCATATAAATTAGGAAAGGCGCTGTAGAAATTGTCTCCCGTGAACAGGACTTTCTCTTCGGGAAGCCATATAAACAATGCATCGTCGGTTTCACCAGGTGCAAAGTGAAACTCCACATCAATACCAGCAATCTCTGCAGTTAAACCCTCGAAGGGCACCAGGATAGTGGGCGGTAAATATCCCTGGCTACGATCACCATCAAATGTATTGGCCGGCGCAACGCCCCGATTTGTTATATCGCTCTGGGGAAGGGAGCGACCAAATTGGCGAGCACCTCTTCTGTTTCCTACCGGGTTGACCGCTTCATCTACGCCGGCATTCGAGCTGAAACTTTCCATGGCATAAATATCTGGCAACAAGTCCCCCGCAAAGACTGTACTGCCACCTGTATGGTCGGGATGATTGTGGGTATAGATGATAGCCTTTACCGGTTTGTTGCTATACGCCCGCAAGGCTTCGAAAGCCTTGGCTGCACTGCTCGGCCCCATCAGGGTATCAACAATAATGACGCCGTCAGTACCCACAATCATTGAGGTATTAGCGCCATGGAAACCCACTGCAGTGAATACATTATCAGCAACTTGTAATATTCCCTGCTGAAATTGTTGTTCCTGGGTACGGAGCATCTCCAATGCCGTATCCGGCTCGACCTGGGTCTCGGCATTGGCTAATCCTGGAACCAGAATAAGGGCTGAAAAAATGCTGAAAAGTCCTGTTAGTAATTTCATAGTTTTTTTCTGCTAAGTGACAGTAAATTAAACGTCGCACATAAAGGAGGTACCATAAGTGCAGATAGAGCTATTGCCAAGTCTGTTCAACACTACCTGATTGGCATCCCCCGCCATTTTATGCCTTGGGTTTAGATTAAACAAAAGAGGTTATTAAGGACATTAATACAGGAAAACTTACATTTTTTATATGCTATTTCATTGGCCCCGTGTCGATACTTTTCATGCTCTTTCTATTTATTAACTTATATCAATACCTCGCCTCCGCTTTAAGCATATAACTTACAGTCGAATACTAAAAAGTTATTACTATGCATGAAAACCCCGCCCTGGTGAATGTTGTCAGCGGCATTATTATCTTACTGATAATTGCTGCCGCTATATCCGCTATAGAAAAAAAAGTTCGCCTGCCTTTCACGGTCATGCTGGTCATTATCGGGGCTTTTATTGCCGTACTGGAGGACAGAATTCCGGCACTGGACATTCTGC
>JAUHWU010000052.1 GCA_030427065.1 Gammaproteobacteria bacterium
TCTATAACGATAATCGCACCTTCAGGGCATACCGAAACTCCTGCCCCCACTATGATGTTCCCCTTAACCATACCACCGAAGATCTGTTCACTTCAGATAATCGCTATTTTCAGTGCATGACGCACTTTGCCAAATTTGAAAAAAATTCCGGCCTCTGTGTTTCAGGCCCCTGTGAAGGCCAGGCTCTGGAGTCCATACCCATAGAGTTGGAAGGTGAACGCCTGATAATTGGCAATAAGAATTAAAGGAATTAAAGGGGACCCAGGGATTTAATTTTAATCGCTGGGTCCCCCTTTTTTTCCCTTTTTGTGGAAATTAATGAGAGGTGTGTAATTACACAATCGACTAAAAATAAAACCCCTGTAGCAGATAATCCCTGTGCAGCAGAAGATGCTGCCACAGCAATGATGGAAAGTGCTGCCAAAACGACACAGCAAAAACGGCAGCAAGCACATGAAAACCTTGATAAAGCGGGTGTTTTTGTCCAACTCATTGGATTCTCGATTCTTATCATCGTGGGTAGCATCTTTGCACTGAACATTCTATTAATGTCGGATAACATCAATCAGGCTGCCAGGGTCTTTATATTATTTGCCTTACCCGCTTATCTCGTCTCCACCCTTATCAGATACCTGCTTACCGGCTCCAGAAAGCCTTTTCCCTGGCAAACTAAAGGAAACTAAAGGGGACGGAGGGATTTAAATTAAATCCCTCCGTCCCCTTTAATTAGTGATACTTAAAACCTGAAGGTATAGTTGAATTTGAGAGACAGGTCGCCGTTAATCGACGCAAAATCATTGTCTTTATCCAGATCCACCATGCCCCAGTTAAGCACCAGAAAGCCCTCCTGCCCCGCGGTAGGTATCCAGCGCAGGCGACTGTTTATGCCGATGCCTTCCGAGACATTGTCGTACTGAATGCGGTTTGACCAGCTTAGTTCAGGGGTAAAATTAATCAGGGTATTGAACGAGGTCAGGCGTACCGTGAAATTGCCTTGTGGTAGATGGATTTCGTTTTCTGACAGGTTCATGCCCAGGTTATAACGATTACTGGGCTGCCAACGGATACCGACACTTCTTTGTAGATTATTGCCGCCAAAATAATCACCCCACGTCACATTGATACTGCCTGACAAGCGGCGCCGACCGGCAAAGCTGATGCCGGCCGAGCCTTGGGTAAATTCATAATCGCCCGTCGGAATCACCACATTACCAATACCGTTGGAAGCCCGGTAAATGGTGAAAGGCTGCGCCAGTACTTCTCGCGTGCGAATAATACTGGCGGACACAGAGTCGCCTTCATTGTTATTCGCATTGACCCTGATATCTGAGACCTGGGAAATTACCCGGCCACTATCCAGATCACTATTACGATAACTATCAAACCCGGCATACACCGAGCGCACGTAATTGCCTGGTTGTAAAAACTGCCTGAAACCAAAGTCCAGTGCATGATCTTCAATACCGGTCTGATTGACGAAGCCCATGGCCGGATTAAAGTTGTCTTCTATCCGTTTATATCTGTAGCCACCACGCCAGCCATTGGTATTAGGTGAACTGATACCTAATCCCCAGGAGGCATTATCACCACTGATGCCATCAGTCTCTGTTTGTTGATACCAGACTTCTCCTTCCACGACTTTGTTGCCCGGTAGACGGGAATTACGATAGCGAAAATCAGCACCTACCAGCGAGTTATCGATATTGGAACGTGGATCACCGCTGGTGGCGATGACGCCCAACAGGGATTCATTCAGTATATTTAAGGCTGCCCTGCCCACAAAAACAGTCTGGGCATCCACGCCGGTGAGGGCATCCTCATCCTGGCTGACAACCAGCGTTCCCACATCCCAGTCGCCGGCACGGCCGCTAACTTTGGCGCCAACATTGATATCTACCGGCTGTCCACCCGGACTAAGCCCAATGCGACGTGAGAAGAAAGGACGTCCATTTTGTAATGCAGAGCGAGGCATGGCGTCATTGCCCTCCTCGTTGAAATTCGCCCCGACACCAATACGGCCAAACTGAAAAATATCGGCATCACGGATGAAGAAGTCCCGCTGCTCGGGAAAAAAAAGATTAAAGCGGGTCAGGTTGACCTGGCGGGTATCCACTTCTGTGGCGGAAAAATCGGTATTAATGGTAAGCGCCGCGTTGAGCTGTGGTGTAATCTTGTAGAACATATCTATCTGTGGTTCGAGAGCCTGATCATCGTATCCGGCAGAACCAAACACCCGCTCCTTACGCATCACCAGATAGGGCACAACATCCAGTCCCAGGCCCTGCCGTAAATCTTCCAGACCGGTGGCAGTACCGGCAATACTGGGATTAAGCAGACGGTTACGTGAAACCCAGCCAATCTCTTCAGAATTACGTCGAATGGTGCGACGAAAATTAATTCCCCATTCTGTGTTGCCAGGGTCAAAGGACAGGGTCTGGAATGGAATACGCATTTCTGTAGTCCAGCCCTCTTCATCAATATTCGAGCCTGCCTGCCAGATGCCTTCCCAGTTTCTATCAACGCCTGAAACATTCTGGTAGATACCTTCCACCCTTACGCCATTGGCATTAATCTCGAAAAGAAAACCACTGCGTCTGTCCAGATAGGGGTCCAGCATAATATTGAAGGAATCATCACTGGGCAGGCCCTGCCCCTGTAACAGGACATTGGCCGTAATCAGGGAAGGATCCTCTTCAAACATGCGCGCACCAATGTATATGGCATCACTGGAATAAAACACCCGAACTTCGGTACGCTGACTTGGGCTGGCGTATTCGAAAGGAACCATCTGGTGAAAATCATTGACTAGCGCGGCTCGCGTCCAGACATCATCATCAAGTTGTCCATCGATTCGAATATCGCTGTCTGAAAGACTGGGGACAGCAAAAGACTTGCCGCCGGTGATACCTCCCAGGGGAATATCATCCTGGGCCTGCACTGGAGACGCCAGTGTTACAGACAGGGCTATCACGAAGCACCAAAAAAAATAGGCGCGAGACAATATACAGCCAGGTAAACGGATTACTGTCACAGCATCGCCTTCTCAAGTATCTGGAAAAATTGAACTTTACGACGGAAAAATGGAATGAATATGAATACAGCAGCTTGGTATGCGCAGACATGAAAAGAAAAACCGGAAAATCAGCAAATCTAAAAGATATTCATCAGTTTTTACACCACAAAGATAAAATTATAGCCTTTATAACCTGAAGACTTTGCTCGCCACACCCTCAAAAAACAGTTTTTTATCAGCATCACTGATATCCATAGCGTCCATATCAACAACTTCCTGTTTCAGGTACTGGTAGGGATAATCCATCGCATACATGACCCGATCAACGCCTATTTGCTGCTGGGCAAATTTAACAGCGGGTTCCCAGGCCATCCCGGAACAGGTGATATAAACATTTTCCTTCAGGTAATCGCTGACTTTTTTCTTAAGCGGCTGCAGGGTTTCATAGCGTTTGGAAGAAACCTGGGCGTTGTGCATAAAATCAAGCCGGTACATCCAGTAGGGTAACGCTTCACCCATGTGACCAATGATCATTTGCAGTTTTGGAAATTGATCAAAAACCCCGGCCGTGATGATGCGTAACATATGCATGCCGGTTTCCACGCCAAAGCCAAAGATGGCCCCATCAAGACCAACCTCAAGCATTGGCTCAATCATGTTTTTCGGCGGTGTATTCGGATGCAGGTAGATTGGCAACTCCAGCGCTTCTGCTGCTTCGAAAATGGGCCAGAACTTCCTGTCACTCAAATATTCACCATGGGTATGGGAATTGTTGATGATGCCTCTGAATCCAAGTCCCTTGCAGCGCTGAAGTTCCTGCGCCGCCAATTCCGGGGCTTGCGGCGCAATGGCACAAAGCCCCGCATAGCGATCAGGGTGTCGGTCAATGGCTTGCTTGAGAATATCGTTGCTGTCCCTGGAAACGGCAATAGCAGTGTCCCTGTCAAATACCTGTACGCCGGGTGAAGTCAGTGAGAGCACCGCGAAATCTATGCCTGCAGCGTCCATGTCTGCCAGACGCTCTTCATCAAGATCGGCCAGTTTGCGCCTGACCGTGGCAGGACGCGGTTCCATGGATGTGCCATAAAACCCCCACAGACTGTTAAACCCCGGATCATCAAGGGTTTTACTGTTATACAGATCCGCATACATTTGCAGCAATTCTTCAGGTGCCCAGGCCTCTTCAGTGGCAATGCGCCTGTAATTGCTGTTTTTAGCTATGGTTACATTATCTGCCATGAATCAATCCTGCTCCGGGCTATAAGAAACTTTAACAAACATCATAAAGATAGAAGTATAGCGAAAAAATTTTACTCAGCGTGCCTTTTGGGTGATCATTACGCCCCTTTTTTCCGTATCAGCACCCTATATTTACCAACCAGGAGTAAACCGTGGCACAAGCAGAACCACTCAGCACCAATCCACTTGCACATTATCCGGAATTGCAGCTATTCATCGCAGGTGAGTGGGTATCCAAAGGCGAGCGTAAAAGCCAGCCAGTACTGAACCCGGCAACCGGCGAAGTGCTTGGTGAATTGCCTCATGCTACCCAAGCGGATCTGGATCGGGCACTGGCAGCTGCGCAAGAAGGTTTCAAGGTATGGCGTGATAAATTACCAGAGGAACGCAGTGCTGTGCTGCGCAAAGCTGCAGCACTGATGCGTGAACGTGGCGAACAGATCACCACAGCGGCTACCCTGGAATCTGGCAAACCCATCATGCAATCGCGCATGGAACTGAAAATGTCTTCCGATGTACTTGAATGGTATGCCGAGGAAGGCAGACGTGCCTATGGTCGTGTGTTAACCCAGCGTCAGCCCGGTTCACGCATGTATGTTGTGAAAGAACCGGTTGGGCCGGTTGCAGCTTTCGCTCCCTGGAATTTCCCCCAGGGAAATCCGGCCAGAAAAATGGGTGCCTCACTGGCAGCCGGTTGCTCTTGTGTATTCAAGCCGGCAGAAGAAACGCCCGCCACTGCGTTGCTGATGGCCAAATGCATGCAGGATGCAGGCTTGCCAGACGGTGTACTGTCAGTTGTCTTTGGTGTGCCTCATGTCATTTCTACTTATTTACTGAGCTCACCTGTAATCCGCAAAATGTCCTTTACCGGTTCCGTGCCGGTAGGCAAGTCACTCATGAAACTGGCAGCAGATAATATGATTCGTACCACTATGGAGCTTGGTGGTCATGCGCCGGTACTGGTATTTGAAGATGCCGATGTAGAAAAAACTCTCGATATGGCTGTTGCGGCCAAGTTTCGCAATGCCGGACAGGTCTGTGTCTCTCCCACCCGTTTCTTTGTGCATGAATCAATTCATACCGCCTTTGTGGAAGGGTTCACGGAGCGCGTTGAAAAACTCAAGATTGGCAATGGTCTGGACGAAAATACCCAGATGGGCCCGCTTATCCATGCCCGTCGCCGTGAAGCCATCAGTGCTCTGGTAGATGATGCGGTGGCTAAAGGGGCGACACTGAACACCGGAGGCTGTGCTATCGATGGCCCGGGTAACTTCTACAAACCGACATTGCTTTCCGATGTGCCCCTTAACGCCCGGATTATGAACGAGGAGCCGTTTGGCCCAGTTGCCCTGATAAATTCATTCACTGACTTTGATGAAGTGATGAAAGAAGCAAACCGACTGCCTTTTGGCCTGGCGGCCTATGCCTTCACCGAAAACTCCCGTCGCGTTAACCAGCTCGGCGAGCAACTGGAAGCAGGCATGATAGGGATTAATAGTTTTGCCATCTCTGTACCGGAATCTCCATTTGGTGGCATCAAGGAAAGTGGCCATGGCTCGGAAGAAGGTATTGAAGGACTGGATGCCTGTATGGTTACCAAATTTATCTCGGAAGTCTAGCAACGGGTTTATTACTTAGGACACTAACGCTCTCTTTGTTAAAAGAAATTCCTGACCCTGTCATTACGGTAATCAATAGCGTGGATGGCAGGCTTTTTTATTGAGGTCCTGTTCAGCTGTGGAATTTCGCTTCGCAAGATATAAGTAAAAAAACCCTCTTCGCTGAAAGTTTTGTACTTGAAACCTTTCCTGTCTTATATTCAGTTAAGGAACCTCTGATTAAGTCTAGTATGTCTCTGCGGGGCCTTCAGGCAGCACGCGCTACTGCGCTGACCTTTCTTGACAGGTGTTCGACATGACTGCGAAAGTTCGCCTTGTCTCGCGCACTGCCTGAAGGCCATAGACGCACTAGACTTAATCAGAGGTTCCTTACCAATTTCGTTGAATAAGCAGAGGTCACTATGCAGTTTCTTGTTACAGCCCTTGATTACACAGATGCTCAAGCTATCGATCGTCGCATGAAGCACCGGGAAAACCACCTGGCGAATGTCAGGGAAATGATCGACTCCGGTAAATTTCTGATGGGAGGGGCAATCCTTGATGATAATGAAAAAATGATTGGATCAGCCCTTATTCTGGAATTTCCTGATCGGGAAAGTCTGGACCGGCATCTGGCACAGGACCCCTATATCGATGGCAAGGTCTGGGACAAAATCGATATAAAACCAATCAAGCTGGTTCCCACCCAATAAAATTTTACTTCCTGAGGTATTGCCACATTCGGACTTGTTATGACTGCCAGAGTTAAAACGATTGGAGTCATCGCTCTTTTGCTGCCCTTGAGTCTGGGCAGTATTAACCTCTTTGCCCAACCCTCCAAAGCTTCCTATAGCCAGGCAGAATACCTGGCCCTGATTTCCACTTACGTGGATAAAGCCGTCAATATCTATGATGGGAGTTTTGCCTATTCATACACCACTCATGACATGCTTAAAAATGAAACAGTCACGCGTCGTGTCGATCCATCCAGGCCTTTCCTGCAAAGCGACCGCATCATCAGCATCAATGGCGCTCTCCCCTCCAGTGAACGAATAGAAATGCATGAGCGTCGCATGCAGCGACGCTTGCTCAGACGACTTGAAGCAGATCGCTCATTGATCAATGAAGAAAGGGAAAAAGAAGGCAGCGAAAAGGAGCGCTTTATGGCAATGCTGATACCGGAAAGTCTGAAGCTGATTAAGCAGGCAGGTAACCTGCATACTCTCGAATTCAGGGGTATGGAAGAAGACAGACGTACAATCTACGAAAATCTGATCGGCACACTGGTTCTGGATGTTGACAAGGGCTACATAAAAGAGCTCCATGTAAGAGTAAGCAAGCCCTTTTCACCCTATCTCTTTATGCGCATCAATGCCGGTTATTTTGTCTTGCGCTTTGAGTTGAACGAATCAGGTTTACCGGTTCAAAGTGACGCCACCTGGGAACTCGAAGGGCATATCCTGTACATCAGGGACCTGGATAGAAACGAAGCTATCAGGTGGTTCGATATTGAGAAGTTGTCGCTGCCTGATACTGAGTAATCGAATGCAAAACACTTACCATTCCTGGTCTATCCGGTTATCCAGTCAGCATTTTCCAGGCAAGTAAACTTTTCCCTATTTAGTCTAACTTGTTTTCACCGGCAAATTTATGGATTACGTAGGCCAGAAAAGCCTGAAAGGGCATACCTGCCTCCAGGGCGAGGGCTTCGAGAGTGTGAATATCCTCAGCGCGCAGGCGAATATTGACACGATTGGTGCGCTGTAACGGATTCAGGTCAAATCTTGATGGCAGGTCCGACACGAGAGTAAAGTCGACCGTGCCTGCCGGAACAGGATCTATCGCAACGTTACCCAGATTTAAAGTACTCATTGTCATTCTCCGTGGTTTTCCTTGGCTGTCACTTTTATCTGCCAACACACTTGAAACTGCGGGATTGCTGCTCCCAAGGTCTCATGTGTTGCAGGCTTCTTTCCAGCTAAACCGACTTCAGGGAAGACGGTGTAATAGTAAATTCAAAAACCTGGAGCTATGCTACTGCACTACACGATTTGGATGGGTGACTCAGTTCGCATTAAATCCCGCATCCTTGCAGGATAGGTGATTCAGTTCGCACTTTTATCTATTTTTCAAAACCCTTACTTTGACTTGGGAAAATTTTCTGCAAACAGGCGCTGCTGCTCCTGTGTGGCCTCTTTCTGATAACTGGCTTTCCAGTCGGTATAAGGCATGCCATATACCCTCTCCCGCGCAGCTTCATAATCTACCTTTACCCCTTTTTCATCAGCTGCTGCCACATACCATTTTGACAGGCAGTTGCGACAAAACCCGGCAAGATTCATCAGATCAATATTCTGCGCATCCTTCCTGGAATCAAGATGCTCCAGCAATCGTCTCAATACCGCCGCTTCAATTTCTGTTTCAGTTTGCTTGTCCAAAGTTAACTCCTGTTTCACTACAAATAATCAATTATCCGCCCGCCAGTTTTACCTGCCGCCCCTCTTGCTTGAGTACCTCAACAATCTTGTTGCGTACATCACCCTGTATTTCGATCACCCCGTTTTTTACTGTACCACCAGTACCACACAGTTGTTTCAATCTCTTTCCCAGCGTTTTAAGCTCATCCTCGCTACCCTGAAAGCCGCTGATCAGGGTTACCCCCTTGCCTTTTCTGCCCTTGGTTTCCCTGGATACCCTGATGATGCCGTCACTCCGGGCATTCACTTTTGTCTGCTTGCTCTGTTTACACTGGCAGACATTCTGGGCGCATCCACAACCTGGACAAAGCCTGCCACTTTCAGTGGAATAAACCGGTCTTGAATTTTTCACACTTCCCTACCCTGTCATTTCTGCTAGTAACTTGTGACTTTTAACTTGCGACGGTTAAACCGGATTATCAATATCAATAAATTCATGATGAATATCCAGTTCATCAGCCAGGTAGCGACCGACGGCCTGAACTCCATATCGCTCTGTGGCGTGGTGGCCGGCAGCAAAAAAGTGCATGCCGGTTTCTCTGGCAAAATGGACAGTCTGCTCTGACACTTCTCCGGTTATATAGGCATCTACTCCCGCATCATGGGCCAACTCAATATAACTTTGTGCAGAACCGGTACACCAGGCAATTTTCTCAATTATTTTCGCCTTGCCGGGAATATGGAATGGACTCCTGTTAAGCGTACTATTAATTCTGGCTGCCAGTGTTTCACCGCTGCATGGCTCCTCTACATACCCCCAGACACCGACACGACTCTTGTGTAAGGGGTCGAGATCCGCCTCGGTTCGAAATCCGAGCGTTAGCCCAAGTTGGGCATTATTGCCAAGCTGCGGATGGGCATCCAGAGGCAAATGATAGGCAAATAAAGAAATATCATGGGCCAGCAGGGTTTTTAGTCGGGTTTTCTTTATGCCGCTGATGACCGGGTCTTCCCCTTTCCAGAAATAACCATGGTGCACAAGAATGGCATCTGCCCCCTTATTTATTGCTGCTTCAAGAAAATCCTGACTGGCCGTCACACCGGTCATCAGGGTATTTATACTGGATTTGCCTTCTACCTGAAGTCCATTTGGACAGTAATCCCTGAAATCACCGGGCTTTAACAGTCTATTCAGGCTTGAGTGCAGTTCCGCCAGGCTAACTGACATATTCCACTTCTCCGCTTTATCTTCCCGGGCTGTAATCATTATCATGACTACAGGGTTGCGACACTTGCATGTGACACAGCAGGATTTGGGTTATACTCCAGACTTTCCAATCATAGCAAAGACCTCATGGACTCTCTATCTACCAGTAGATGTCCGCTAGATGTCAGCTATTGTTTCGCTAAAGAGAAAGAGCTGGCGAGCATTGTTGTTTTTGGAAATCTTTTGGCTTTGACGGTGTATTATCAGGAATTATAAAAATTAAAAGCGTATTGAGCGCTGAAAAAAGCAAAAAATTTGTTCAGGGTACAACTCTGTCAATCTTATACGTATCAGGCAATGAACAGGATAATCAATTTTATAATCTGGCCAGCTGTGTCCGGACTTGTGTTCGGCATAGTCCTGTTGCAACTTCCTCGACTGGCTGAATATATTCCGGGTCTTGACGCTTACCTGCCCAAGGAAACTATCCAGCAAATTACAACCAACTCTTTTTCCTATGCTGACGCAATTGCCAAGGCAGCCCCTGCCGTGGTCAGCATCAACTCAACTGCTGAGGTTGGCAGAAAAATTGGCGAGGAAATCATTAATCCATTTCTGAAAAGGGAAACCTTTTTAAGTGATCAGAGTAGCAGCCTGGGCTCCGGCGTCATCATTTCTCCGGATGGCTATATCATTACCAGCTTTCATATTTTTGAACTACAGGATCCCGAACTGGTCCGCAATTCCGAGTCTCCATTGCCTGAAATCATTGTTACCCTTTACGATGGCCGTAGCGTTGAAGCACATATCATTGCGGTAGAAGAACAAAGCGACCTGGCTCTACTCAAAATAGATGAATCCAATCTCGCCTATATCACCGAGGCCGAGGAATACACCTTTGATGCCGGCGATATTGTTCTGGCCATTGGTAATCCACGCAATATTGGCCAGTCAGTAACTCTTGGTATTATCAGCGCATTACTCAAAACCGACGACAGTTATGTCATTCAGACTGATGCTGCCATAAACCCCGGCAATTCCGGTGGCGCATTGGTGGATGTGAACGGCAAGCTGGTGGGCATCAACTCCACCATAGTGAGCGAATCAGGGGGGTCAGAAGGCATAAGCTTTTCCGTGCCGGCTCGAAAAGCGTTTGATTTAATGAATACCTATATTGATCGTGGCCCAGGGGCATATCTGGGGGTGAAGGCACAATTCGTCAGCCAAATCTTCAGCAGAATGATGCTGGACATGGATGCACGGGGACTTTGGGTAGAACGACTTTCCGCCAAGGGTCCCGCAGACACTGCAGGCCTTAAAATTAACGACATCATCCTTTCCCTGGGCGATATAGAAATAAACACTGAACAAGCTGCTTTTAATGCCATTCAGACCGTCAATAACATGAACCCGGGGGAGACAGTCGTTGCCAGGGTGCAACGAGGAGATGAAATAATTACCTTACCCATTATTTTGGGCGTTGGCGAAGCGGTGATGTGGTTGACAGAAAACGCGCCAGTTTGGCGCAACAACCTTTATCAGGAACTGGACCCCGAACCATTCAACAACAGAAACCTGCTGCGTTAGTCTTCCGTCCTGATCTCTGCTGCCCGTGCATGGGCAATGAGCCCTTCTGCATTGGCCAGTATTGAAGCAGTCTGTGCGAGTTCCCTGGCGGCAAGCTCCGAACAACTGATAATCGAGGATCGCTTCTGGAAGTCATAGACCCCCAGTGCCGATGAAAAACGTGCAGTTCCCGATGTCGGCAATACGTGACTTGGACCGGCACAGTAATCCCCCAAAGATTCCGACGTATACCTGCCAAGAAAAATAGCACCCGCATGACGTATATCGTCCATCAGTGCGCGCGGATTGGCGACAGACAATTCAACGTGTTCCGGCGCAATCAGATTGCATACTTGTGCCGCCTGTTTAAGGTCTTCCACTTCAATCATAAGCCCCCGGGATTCCAGAGAAGCCACAATAATGTCTGCGCGCGGCATGGTCGGCAACAACCTGTCGATACTCCGGTGTACCTCTTCAATGAAGCCGGCGTCGGTGCTGACCAATATGGACTGGGCATTTTCATCATGTTCTGCCTGTGAAAAAAGATCCATGGCTATCCAGTCCGGATTGGTAAGGCCATCGCAGATCACCAGAATTTCTGAAGGTCCGGCCACCATATCTATTCCGACCTGACCAAAGACTTCTTTCTTTGCAGTAGCCACATAAATATTGCCAGGACCAACAATTTTATCCACCCCCGGTATGGTGGCAGTTCCATAGGCAAGGGCGCCTACTGCCTGGGCGCCACCAACGGTAAATACCCTGTCTACTTCTGCCAATGCCAATGCGGCCAGTACCAGCGGATTTTTAACGCCGCCAGGTGTGGGAAGCGTGGCAATAATATCCCCAACGCCGGCAACCCGGGCTGGAATCGCGTCCATTAATACAGTGGAAGGGTAAGTGGCCTTTCCGCCAGGGACATACATTCCCACCCGATCCAGGGGGGACACTTTTTGCCCGTAAACGGAACCATCGGGGTCTGTATATTCCCAGGAACCCTGTTTTTGCTTTTCATGATAGCGACGGATACGCTCTGCTGCTTTCTCAAGTGCAGCTGACTGCTCCTGTGGCAGATTTTTCAGATTCTCCTGTAATTCATCCCTTGAGATTTCAAGAGCCTGAATTGAGTCTACCTGCAAGCCATCAAGCTTATTGGTCCATTCAACAACCGCAGCATCGCCTCGACTCCTGACATCAGCCAGAATTTTTTGCACTGACTCCTGTACTGCCTGATCAGAGATACTGTCCCAGGCCAGTGCCTTATCCAGTTCGGCGCGGAAATCAGGGTCCCGGAAATTCAGCCTTTGTATGGAAACGCTCATGCTTCTACTCTTTATCTTTTAACTTTTAACTTTTAACGTGCACCCTGCAACCTGCACCCTGCACCCTGCAACCTGCAACTATTTTTCTAGTGCTTGTCCGCCACAGCTTGCGCCAGGCGTTCGAGAAGTGACTGGACGCGATCATGCTTAATTTTCATGGAGGCTTTATTAACGATTACCCGGGTACTGACATCCGCAATATGCTCACGGGGTTCCAGCCCGTTGGCTAACAGGGTTTTCCCTGTATCCACAATATCGACGATACAATCTGCGAGCCCCATGATGGGGGCCAGCTCCAGAGCGCCATTGAGCTTAATAATGTCAACCTGACGCCCCTGTTCTGAAAAATAGTTCTTGGCTATATTGACGAATTTACTGGCTACCCGTAAGCGTTTGGGCGTAGAGACCTGGTTGATCGGCGCTGCAGTCATCAAACGACAGGTCGCCAGTTTTAAATCAAGGGGTTCATAATAGCCTTCCGAACCGTTTTCCATCAGAATATCCTTGCCGGTGATACCAATATCAGCACTGCCCAGCTCAACATAGGTAGGTACATCCGAGCCACGAATTACCATAATCTGAACATCTTCCAGATTACTGTCGAAGATGAGTTTACGGCTACTATTCATATCCTCGGCAGGAATAATGCCTGCGCTTTCCAGCAGTGGTAAGACTTCTTCGAGAATACGCCCCTTGGTAAGGGCTATTACCAGTTTGTTGTCACTCATCATTTGCTCTTGGATTTTGTTCTTCAAATATTTGTGTCAGGAAGGCAGGCGCTTGATCTTGGCGCCAAGCAGCTGAAGTTTTTCCTCAATACACTCGTAACCACGGTCTATGTGATAAATACGATCCACAGTAGTCTGATTCTCGGATACCAGTCCGGCAATAATCAGGCTCGCTGATGCGCGCAAATCCGTTGCCATGACTGGAGCCCCCTTCAGGGTTTCCCTGCCATTAACCAGCACAGTATTGCCTTCTACTTTCATATCAGCGCCCATACGAATCATTTCGTGAACATGCATAAAACGATTTTCAAAAACGGTTTCAGTGATGGTGCCAGAGCCCTGGGCCACGGCATTGAGCGCCGTAAACTGAGCCTGCATATCTGTGGGAAAGGCCGGATAAGGTGCAGTAGTTAGTGACACCGCTTTCGGACGCTTGCCCTCCATATCCAGGGATATCCAGTCCTCTCCAATTTCAATCTGCGCACCAGCCTCTTCCAGCTTGCTCAGAACGGACTCCAGAATTGATGGCCTGGTGTCTTTAACCTTGATTTTGCCACGAGTAGCCGCGACAGCAATTAAATATGTCCCGGTTTCAATCCTGTCCGGCATCACTGAGTATTCGCAGCCATGCAGTCTTTTCACGCCGTTGATAGTAATGGTATCGGAACCCTCACCTTTAATTTCTGCGCCCATGGCTCGCAGGCATCTGGCCAGGTCCACCACCTCAGGCTCCCGGGCTGCATTTTCGATGATGGTGACCCCGTCAGCCAGACAGGCTGCCATCATTACATTTTCTGTTCCTGTCACCGTCACCAGATCCATGAAAATATGGGTGCCTTTCAGACGGCCATTGATTTTGGCCTCGATATAGCCATTTTCCACGACAATGTCAGCTCCCATTTTTTTCAGTGCTGTCAGATGAAGGTTCACAGGACGGCTACCAATGGCACAACCACCCGGCAGAGCAACCTGTGCCTGTCCGTAGTGTGCCAGCATCGGCCCCAGCACCAGAATCGACGCGCGCATGGTTTTTACCAGTTCATAGGGCGCATTAAAGTGCTTGATGGGCTCACTGCAAATTTCCACACCCAGTTTCTCACCGACAGTGGACTCAACCCCCATACAGCCAAGGAGTTCCAGCATGGTGGTGATGTCATACAAATGCGGTAAATTACTGACTTTCACCGTATCTGTTGTCAGCAGGGTAGATGCCATGATTGGCAAAGCTGAGTTTTTGGCCCCGGCTATTCGTATCTCTCCCCTGAGTGGAATACCACCATGAATTTCCAGTTTATCCAAAATAGTCTCTCTTTAATTTTCCAGGGCTATTTTCTTGCAGCCATTTAGCGGCCTCTTCAAGTGACCCCATGATTTAACCCTTTTACAGGCAGTTGTGCCGGGGTTACATTAGTATTGCCTGGGTGTCGCATTCGACACAAAATTTTGAGTATTTTAGTGCTTTTGCGTGCGTTTTTGGCAGTGCGCCATTCTAACAAGATTCACCATGGGTCGCTGTATTAATTTGAGCATAGCCTGAGCCTGAATATCAGCCATAAAAAAAGGCCCCTTGTTTCATCAGGAGCCTTTTTTAGTGCCGGGAAAAAATCAATTCCCGCTTCGCGCTTGTTCTCCTGTAGTCAGTAGCTGCATGTTGATGGCATGAATAGCGCCACTGCTTATATGGGGATTCAGCACGCGATAGACCGCCTGCTGTCTTTTCACCGCATTCAGTCCTTCAAATACATCGGAGATTATCTGCACCTGATAACTGCCGTTGTCGCCAGTGGCTCCAATGGTGGCATCAACAAATTCCTGTGCTAGCAGGTTTTCAATCTCGCTACTGGTAATACTCATTTATTTATTCCTGGTTAAAGTCTTCTTTATATTGTTAAGACTAATTAGAGTCTATTCTTCAACCTGCCACAAATCGATAACGGTATCGATATCAAATTCATTGCGATTCATCAGGTTGTCAAAGCGTGAGTAATACTGACGCCTCAGGTTAACCCCTTCCACATAGAGATTTCTGAGCTTCCAGATATCCTCATCATTCATAAACATAGTGTACTGTATTTCAATTCTGTCTCCATCATCAGCCAGAATCGACATACGCACATTACTGGAGCGCTCCGAATTCCTCGACTCCTGACTGTTTTTGACAAACTCATATTCAACACCACCAAATTCAGCCAGCGCACTGCCATAAAACTCTACCAGCGAGCTACGAAACACAACTGCAAAACGATCCAGTTGTTCTGCACTGGCGCCATTGGGACCCTGCCCATATTTTGCCATGACCCCTCTGGCGACTTCGCGGAAATCGACAAATTCCGCAAGTGCACTTTCAACACGGCTGAAGTAAGCTTCCCGATCAGTTTCATAGAGCGGTTTGATTTCCTCCATGGTCATCAGCAAGGTACTGATATACTGGTCAACGGCTTCTTCGGCAGTAATATTCTGGGCAGCTGTAGATGCAACTGACACTAACAGCAACGGCAATGAGATCATCATTGACCATGCCAGAGATCTATTAATACCAATATTTCCAGCGGTGCTTTTAAATCTGGCAGTGCCGTTAAAAACAGTGCCTACCAGCAATACCAACCGGCACACGTAATTCATTATTGTATTCCTCTATTTTTTCAAAATTATTTAATTTCAAAAAATATTGTTCGCTGCTTGTTATTGCGTCGTTGAAATGACCGTATAACCTGAATGTCCATACTACGCTATAATTCGTCATAGTAAGCTTCAGGATACTGATCCTGGAAAACCAATGTATTTAATGGCAAATCAAGCAGGTGCAGTATCAAGAACCACATTTGACCACTTTTGTTGCAACTGTTTCAGCTGTTTCGACTATATTGCAGGAAAGGCGCCATTTTACCGTAAACTCCTGCTGAAAAAAATCATGATAACCCGATGCCTGTATAAGCATTTATTCACTTGATTAATCTACCAAGTATTGCCATATTGCAGGTAGATTTATTAACGGGTAATTGGCTGTAAATATCGGTTATCCAGGAATTGAACATGGGAATTTTTGTTTCCGCAATCTATATCGTATTTGGATTTGCGGGGTTGATCTGGAGCGCAGACCGTTTTGTTCTGGGCGCTTCAACTACGGCTCGTAATCTCGGCGTTTCTCCACTTGTCATTGGACTGACTATTGTTGCCTTTGGCACCTCGGCACCCGAGATATTTACCTCTGCAACTGCCTCTTTGCAGGGCGCCCCCAGTATTGCCATAGGCAATGCCCTTGGCTCCAATATCGCCAATCTTGGCATAGTGCTGGCACTAACAGTACTGATTCACCCTATCGAAATCCCCCTGTCGTTGCTGAAAAAAGAGCTTCCGGCATTACTTGCTGTCTCTGTGCTGTGCTTTGTAATCTTTTATGATTTGACGCTTAACTTATTCGACGGTTTGTTACTTCTGGTAGTTCTTGGCATTTTTATCTGGCGTCTTATGAAAAACATGAAGTTTCTCGAAAAAGACCATGTTTCTGACCAGAATGACATTATCAACGCTGATGAAGTAACCGAGTATATCGCTGATGATATGTCCACCCCGAAAGCCTTGGCATTACTGTTATTTGGCCTTGTATTGCTCATCATCAGTTCCAACATCCTGGTAGAGGGTGCACGCAGTATCGCAACGACTATGGGCGTCAGTGAACTGGTCATAGGGCTCACAGTGATGGCTATTGGTACCAGCCTGCCCGAACTCGCAACGTCCATTACCAGTGCCTTGAAAGGGCATTACGACCTGGTACTGGGTAATATCATTGGCTCCAATATCATGAATATCCTGCTGGTGCTCCCGGTACCGGCTTTTCTGTCGCCGTTTGTGATGGAATCTGAAGTGCTAACCCGGGACTACCCCACCATGATGATTATCACCCTTGGCTGTACCTATTTTTTATACATGCGAGCCCGTCAGGGCAAAAAAATCGGCAGAGTTGCCGGTACAGTTTTATTGGGTATGTATATCGCTTACACTGCAAGCCTTATTATCGGCTAGTTAGGACAACCACATTCAGATATGGATAAATCTGCGCTGAAGAATAGCGCCATCCGCACCATTGAACTTGAAAAGTCTGCCGTGGCAAGACTGACTGAACGCATTGATGATGAGTTCTTCACTGCCTGTGAACTGATCCTTGCGTGCCAGGGGCGGGTTATCGTAATGGGCATGGGCAAATCCGGCCACATTGCCAACAAGATTGCAGCCACCCTTGCCAGCACGGGTACCCCCGCACATTTTGTTCATCCGGCTGAAGCCAGTCATGGCGATATTGGTATGGTGACGGCGAAAGACGTAGTCATTGCCATCTCCAATTCCGGCACAACTGCAGAAATAGAAACTATTCTGCCAATCCTGAAAAGAAAGGCTGTTCCGCTCATCGCCCTTACCGGCAATCCGGCGTCGCTACTGGCCCGTGAAGCCAATGCCAGTCTTGATGCCAGTGTGGAACTCGAAGCCTGCCCTTTGGGGCTTGCCCCGACCACAAGTACTACAGCAGCCCTGGTCATGGGCGATGCGCTGGCCATGGCTCTGCTTGAGGCGCGCGGATTTACAGCAGAAGATTTCGCCTTTTCACATCCCGGTGGCAACCTTGGCCGGCGTCTGTTGCTGAAAGTAGCCGATATCATGCATCAGGGTGATGACATTCCCCGGGTCAGTAAAACCACCACAGTAAGAGATTCGCTGCTGGAAATGTCAGCCAAAAAACTCGGCATGACAACTATCACCAATGACAAGGGTGAAGTATGCGGTGTATTTACCGATGGTGATTTGCGCAGATTTCTGGACAGCGGCAGTGATATCAATGTAATCAGGATTGAGGAAGTAATGACCAGTAGCTATAAATCAATCCACGGCAACTCACTGGCCTCTGAAGCCGCAAAAATAATGCAGGATAACGAAATCTATTCACTCATTGTCATGGATGCCCAGGATCAGTTTCATGGCATTGTTACCATGCACGACTTATTAAAAGCCAACGTCGTCTAGTGGGCAATAAACCAAATTATTCTTGAGTAGACAGACTATGGAAAACAAGCCACAAATTGATTTGCTCGCCTCGAACATTAAATTACTGGCACTTGATGTTGATGGAATATTGAGCGATGGCAAATTGTACTTTACCAACAGTGGCGAAGAGATTAAGGCATTTTACACGATGGATGGCCTGGGTCTGAAACTGCTGATGCGCTCTGGCGGATTGTTTGACCGTTTCATTTGTGAATGGATCGACAACGACTTCCAGCCTCCACGTATCAGGAGTCAGCCGTGCTTCCGTGAGTGCCTCTCCAGCCAGTGTATGTGGCTTTTGATTCCCACGTGACACATCGCGAAAGGAATTCGCTGGTGTGAGAATTGGATGAGCCTCGGGTGGCACAGTGGCCACTCGTTCTGCTGCATTCTCAGCATGCGTCAGTGACGAGAATCCTCCGCTGAGAACAGCAGCGGTCGTGAGAGTTCCGGTTTGCAGAAACGACCTTCGATCAGGCATCACAAAGCCTCTCTTTGGCGATCGAAGCACGCATATTCGCATGCTTCCAGGCAGATGAACGTCGCGACCTCTCTCGAGACAGGATTCACATTCGACGAGTCGATATAATCTATGCGTCCAGCGAAGTTTGGATCAAGGAACTGCGAGTTGGATGCGAGTTCTACCCGACTTCGCAAGGTATGATGAGATGGACGGAAGGTTAATTCGGAAGCAAGAGTCGCATGTAGGCTGAGGCATTTGTCCTAGCCACTTACAATGAAATCGAATGGAGCCTGTCGTTGAAGAACCTGTTCGCGAATCTCCCGGAGAGTCTGCCCGAGGAACTGGTCACGATCCTCGCCGAGAACTCGCATGTCCGCATCGAACGAATCGTCTCAACCGGCCACTCGTCTCCTCCAGGATTTTTGTACGATCAGGAAGAACACGAATGGGTCGTCGTACTCCAAGGCGAAGCAGGTGTGGTCTTCGAGGATGGGAAATCCGTCAGGATGGCTCCCGGCGACCATATCCTGATTCCCGCTCATCAGAAGCATCGCGTCGAATGGGCGACACTTGATGAACCAACTGTCTGGCTTGCTGTTTTTTACCGCGATTA
>JAUHWU010000208.1 GCA_030427065.1 Gammaproteobacteria bacterium
GCACTGGAGGCCAGCGCAGTAAAGCCTCGGGACATGGCGGCTGAAAAGTCGCGATCCAGAATATCAGTATTCGCCTGTTCAAGCAGTTTCCTGGCCCCTACATGAACAGGGTCAATCTCCAGAGCCTGCTGGTAAAATTCACGGGCATTTTCAAATTCACCGGCGTCATGAAACTGTCGGCCCTGCGTAATCACTGCTAGCACTTCCGGGAGTATCTGGGCGCGATCATAACCATTTACGGCTTCGTCACTATCAGGATTTATCAACACGGCAATATTGAAAGACTCTTCAGCCAGGGCAGGGTCGTCGTTAAGAATGGCCTGTTCCCCTGTGCCTAGATAGCGATTGAATACATCAGGCAGGCTGGTATCAAGCGCAGTGAGTTTTTCAAGGCCTTGCTGGTAAAAAGTGGCAGCGCCAACAAAGTCCTGATTTTGATAGGCTTCATCACCCTGGCTTGCCAGCGCAAAAACGCTGTTAATATCGGCTTCGGCCCAGCTTTCAACCTCTTTTTCTTCCAGTGATTCCTGCAGATCGAGGAGTTCAGCCAGGATGTTTTGCGCGGTTTCCCGCTGCCGCAGTTTTTGCGCTTCTTCAAACGGGGCTACAGAATTTGCGGCAGCGGCGGTGTTAGACGGGGCATTGACGACTACCACACTGCTGGTAGTTGGGTCAGGAGGAGTAATCAACCGGGGCAGCACAAAAATAACGCCTGCTACCAGCACCAGCAATAAAAAGAAGATACCGCCCAGGATTTTAGACTGCTTCTTTTTTTCTTCATCACTTCGGCGAATTTCCTCAAATCCCAGAGGCGATGCCCCAGCATCATCCGCTTCTTTCGCAGGTGCAGACTTTGCAGTCAGGTTGAGATCTGCAGGGGTAATTTTGTCAAAATCTGAATCAGCCATGGCTTGCTGCTCTTGATTAGTGAAATAGCCCTGATCCAGGACGGCATTTTAATCACTATAAATCCGAGCTTGTTGCCTCCCCAATATCATTGGCATAAATGTCAGCAAGAAGCTCGCGCCATTGTTCGTACTGGGCTTCAACTGATCCAGAAAGGGTGATGGTGCGCTGTTCCAGTTCAATAGTCTGTGGAGCAATTTCCATTTCCAGAGAATTACCAAGTTCAGCCAGGGCTTCCACATGCATTTGCCGCTCATCACCCTTGCTGAAGGCGTCCTTGATCAACCAGCCACCACTCGCAAGGATCACCGGCGAAGACCAATAGGCTGCTGCATTATTACTCTGGGTGGCGGCAATACCGCCAATGATAGCTGCCACCCCCATGATCATGTTGCGTCTTGAATCGGCAGCAAGTTTGTCCATTTTCATGACTTCTTCATAGCTCATGCGGCGGAATTCCGTATACGGCGTTTCCATCTGGCGGACAAAGTTGGAATAGTAATCCTGCAGGGCATCCACGTAGAGGTAGTCCCTTTCGCGTATATCCTGAATTCGGTTGATGACGGGATCATTCTGCGCGGGCAAGCGCTTGACCTGCAGAATACCGTTGCGATCTTCCTCTACGTAATCATCAAAAATCTGTGGAGCAAAATCGCGGGCAAACTGAATCTGTGAAACTGTTCGTATGTTAAGCACTTTTTCGCGACTGATATTGCGCTGCTTATAGGCCAGCAGATCATTGGCAATCTTGTTAAAGAGACCCTGAAAGGCATCTTCACTGCGTCGCATGCGAGGATCATAGCTGTACTTGCTAACGACCTCCTCATACTCCTTGTTGATCCAGGTTGCCCCAGTGGAGTCTTTGACATGCACCTGCACGCGCATGGTTTCTCCATCTGACTGTAAAATAGTGCCGGTGATAGCCAGATCACTGCTGGAAAGGTCACCCGGGACTACCCGCACTACTCCCCAGTTTCCACTGTTTTGAAGGGCTCCAGCAAGGTTATAGGAGGCAAAGTAGGTTTCTGCCATGCGCACATCGGAAAATGTCAGCTCTTCACGATTGCGGGGAATATCATCAAGACCGGGCTCGAAAATAGCAATTCCTATATCCAGTAATTCTTCTTCAACAAGCCCTTCATCGTCTGACTCGATTGGCGTAAAAGTTGTGCTTTTCACTGTCTGAGTTGAGCAGGCACTCACACCTGCCATCAGTAACAAAAAGAATAATGGTTTAAACATTCTTAACATAACCGGATTCCTTTCATCGTTTCTCTATACATAATATTTTACAGGTTTAGATTGAAATACGTGTAACACCATTAGTTGGGATTGATCACCCGGAATTAAACCCTGATTACTGACCAAGACCCGTATAAGCCCGGTATTCATCCCATAGTTTTTCACGCAATTCGGGATCAGGCTCTGCCATGGCTGCTTCGCGTAATTGTCTGGCAACAACATCATCATTGTTACCGTTAGGAATGTCTTCAGGTACCGGAAAAGTTTCCGGTTGATTATTATTGGAAAAATCACCCTGTCGGCTTGCATTGCCGGCAGGCATAATGCCGCCACCGGTTGATCCTTCCGGTGCCGAGGCAATGATCATTGGGCTGCTGCTGCCTGAGCCGTCGCCGCTGCCATCAGCACCACCGCCACCGCCGGAACCTCCACCTGACATGACGCCACTGCCGGCTTCGTCCGCCTCGGACTGGGCTCGCTCACGCTCACCAAGAATCATGCCGTCAAATTCAGCAAAACCTTCGTTGAGTCTTGCGTCAAGGGCCGCCCGACGCTCTGACGCGGTCATCACCTGACCTCGACCTGCGGAAAGATCGGCAAAAGGGTCATCTCCACTGCCCTGGCTGCCACCAGCTGAACTTCCGGCTCCGGCCGTCGTATTACCTTCGAAGCCACTATTGCCAGCATTTCCCGCACCTTGTTGCCCCTGGCCAGTTTGACCGCCATTTTGTGAGCCGCTCTGGCTGGTATTTTGCTGACCGTTAGCACCGGCGTTTTCAAGGCCGCTATCGCCAGCGGTCTGATTACTGCCAGAGGATCCCTGGCTGCCTGCAACCTGGGGTAAAGATTCAAAGCCCCCGTTTGCAGCAGGCGAATTACTGCCTTCAGCCCCACTTTGCTGGCTTTGAGAGGATTGGCTGGACTGCGATTGTCCGGCACTGCCCTGACTGCTACTGCTACTAATAGTCGGCATGCCTGGCGAGCCCGGCATACCGGGTGAACCACCTGGCATACTGGGGGAAGAACCGGGGCTGCTGCTGGATGAGGCGCTGCTGCTGGATGAAGAGCTGCTGGGCGAACTTTGCGATGAACTGGAACTGCTGCTCGAGGAAGGGCTTGGCCTGCTCGGTGATGAGCTGCTACTTGATGAGCTGCTGCTTGATGAAGCGCTGGGCATACTTGAAGATGATGAGCTGGAACTGGATGTGCTCTGACAACCGGTAATAATCAGAAGCGATATTCCCAGTAATACCGGGAATAATTGTGAGGTGTATTTGTGCATTCTGGTTTTTCTATCTGATATTGCCATTTTGGCCTGCTCTTTCAATAATTTCTGTACTGTCTATTGCTTATCTATCAACTATGTCTGAATAGTTTCCAGTAGTTTGACAAAAAGTTTCCCCTTTTCATTCATAACTATCCGCTTACGTCAGAAAAAACCCTGCTGGAATATAACCGGAACCAGTTATCGTGCGACTTCAATGCACTTAGGTCAACCGTTTTACTGCAAAATCCTGTTTCAGGATTAGTATGGAATTTTGTCACTTGCATGCTGAATCTGCACTTAATCGAGTTCGGCTATCTGCTTTGACTCAATATGACCGGTACAAACATTGAAAATTACCGGGAACTTTTTACATTGCCC
>JAUHWU010000053.1 GCA_030427065.1 Gammaproteobacteria bacterium
CCAGTCGCGCCACCAGCCATCTCAAACAATTCACCAGTAACAACGCCTTCCATGGTAATCAGTTCAGAGTTACCGAAGGTCTTGGGACCAAACTGCATCCATTCCAGCAATAGCGGATCGTTGTAGAACGCATCGCCTGGCTGTGCCAGCAGACGGTTGGCCATCGGGTTCCAGTACTGACAGTTGCCTACACCAGGCTGTACAAAAGGATTGGCTTCTGCACCAGTGATGAAATCCCATTTACAGTCAGGTCCGCCATAACCGCGAATAGCACGGGCATAACGGTCGGTGATGGTATCAACGGTTTCGTCAATCTGGTCATTCTGGGACCAGGTGCCATTAACTCGCCAATCCCATGCGCTGTCGCCAAACTGTCCGTCAAGAGTGGCAGCCGCACGGTAGGTGTACTGTGCGGCAGTAGAATCAAGATCACCTTCCACCGGGCTTACCTGGCGGGTAAAGATTCTGCTGTAGTCCTGAAGGGGAAATGCATCACCGAAAACTCGATTGGCTTCAATAACGCCAGGATTGGTGCGCGGCAGGAGTCCACCCACTGAAGGCAGGGCCAGCAATGGTACACCGGTACCATAGCCTGCTCGCACTTCTTCCCTGGCGAAGCCGCCTTCAACAACGAGGCTGTTAACCCAGTCGCCATTAAATTGATGAGTCATCACACCAAAACCAGTCAGGCGAGACATTTCCGGTATCAGTGAGCGTGAATGAGTAAGAGAGCCACGGCAGAATGGGTCAAAACCAACTTTTTCACCGGCACTGTTATGATTGCGTGCGCCAGCCCTGTTGGTAATACTGTCAGTGCCATCACCACCGATAGAGGGATCTCCACATAAGGGATCCGGGAAAAAGCCTCTAACATCACTGCCGCCACCATATGTTCCGGGATTATAAAGTGCTGTCACCAGGCCTTTACTGCGACGCTCTGCGCTGCGGATATCGGCAACGTTCATGGCTTCGGCGCGGTTCATGTATTCCATGGAGAAAACAACCCCGGTGTCATCACCCTGCACACCAAAAATACCGGAAACCAGTACTTCCGGAACAGAAGACTGCGCTTCTGCAAACTGGGAAGAAACGCGGAATTCTGCACCTTCAAAATTGTTACGGGTAATAAAGTTGGCCACACCGGCTACCGCGTCAGAACCGTACAGTGCTGAAGCACCGTCAAGTACCAGCTCCATTCGCTCGACCATGATGGAAGGTGCCAGGTTATTGATGTCGACCTGTGACGCTGAATTGGCATCGATGGTCATACGCTGACCATTCAGGAGAATCAGTGTTGCTCTTGAACCCAGGCCGCGCAGGTTGATGCTGTTGGTTACAGCAGTAAAGTTGTTGGTGGTATTGGCACTGGAAATCTGTGGCATATCACGCACAGCTTCTGCAATCGTGACACGTTGCTGTGACTGGAATTCTTCGTTGTCCATCACGGAAACTGGTGATGGCCTGTCAGCAGGACGCGAAATGAAGGAACCTGTGACCTGGATTTCTTCAATATCCGATTCCTGGGCAAGCAGAGTACCGGAGGTAGTCGCTGCTGCTGCAAAAGCAACCGCAGTGGCGAGCTTTTTATAGCTCATTTCGACTGATTTTTTCATGTAAATCCCCTTTATTGATTTAACGTTAAAAATTGCAGTTTTCGTCAAAAAACTCATTATTCAAGGCGGCCAACTTCTTAAGGGTAAGTGGCGCAAGCCAATCCATTGGAGTTTATTAACGAGGATGATGGGAGAATCAAAAAAACACAGACGCAGGAAACATGCCGCGATGTCGCTGTTTAATGAGATGAAGCCCCCTTTTTTTGTGCCTGAAAACCCTTTAATTTGATGTTTATTTACAGGGTCTGCAGAACAGAGGGAATGGTAGTCAAGATAGAGTAGTAGTGCAAGCGCTTAATTTTTTTTAGTTCATCATGCTATCTTTCTGTTTTTTATAGGAAAAAATTATTTCCAGACGGTTTTATAGTCCTTAAAAAAGACCTTTGCTATTGAAGTTTGAAGGCTTTATTGAATTAGCCTGCTTTTGCAGGTTCTCAGACATAATTTCTTCATTAGCATGAGGTTTATTGAGAATATTATTTAAAGCCTTTCTGCCTTGCAGTGTTAACCCTGCAAGAAATCAGCAGTCAGATAGCGCAGTCTGGAGGATTGGAAGAACAATCAAAAAGCGTGGTCATATTATTCATCCCATAAAAAAAACCCGCCTTTCGGCGGGTTTTTAGTCACTTCTACTGTCACTGCTACAACAGGAACTAGAAGCTCATGTTGTAAGACAATCGATACATGCGACCACGGGGATCAAATAACTGAGGCCTGTCAGTGGTCAAGGTGTTGGCATTCAATGGTGGTTCCTTGTCACCCACATTCAGGATGGCCAGTGTCACACTGGACTCACTCACACCCGGCAGGGTGTATGTGTAGAGGAAGTCATGGAATGTCGCACTGCCTTCAATGGTATTTGCCTCATTTGGCAGGTCAGGGAAGGCATTTTCAATACCGCTAGAATAACGCGAAGTCCAGCGCATGGAGTGGTTATCCCTGGCATAGGTAGCAACAAAGTTCACACGGTTCTGGGCGTTTGCACCCACGCCGTTGATACCATCACCATCGGTGCCAATACCGTCAATCCTGTCGCCCTGCTGGTTGATACCAATATACTCATCCACATACGTACCCTGCAGCCTGAGGCCGGCATTGCCGCCCATCAGGTCAAAGTCGTAAAGTACAGAGTAATCCAGACCGCTGGTTTCCACCGCAGTCTGGTTCGCGAACGAAGAGGTAAACAGGCTGAAATCCAGACCGGTTATACAGCCGGCAGGCAGGGGTTGACCACTGCCAACGCCTCCCCAGCGACCGGTGATTTCACACACTTCGTTGGGACGTCCAGGGAAGATGGCGTTACGCGGATCATCCACGAATCCGTCTGCAATGTCAGCAACCAGTACGTCGTCCGGGTCAATCTGGGCGACCAGGCTGGTGAAGTCGTAAGACCAGTAATTAGCCTCAACGGTCCAGCTCTCATTGATATCCCAGGTCACACCCAGTGTCCAGTTGTCAGATTCTTCCGGTGCAAGGTTCGGGTTACCAGCTGCGATAGCACGAGCCTGGGTAACTTCACCACCGATTTCACGAACTGTAGTACCGGCTGCACCGATACCGAAACTCTGGAACTCAGTTGGCAGTCGGAACGAGGAACCGGCAGAACCCCTGACAAACAGATTGTCTGCAGGTGTCCACAAAAAGCTGGCTTTGGGTTCAACCGAGCTTTGGCCATTGGTGTCTTCGTAACGGGCTGCGAAACCCAGTTCCAGGGTATCTGTAGGGAACATCACCAACTCGGCAAACACCGCTTCAGTGGTTCGAGTTGAAGACCAGTCACTAACTACCTGTGGAGCAAAACCAAGACCACCGTCTTTCTGGATCGGATCTACAACAAAATCCAGAGTCTGTCGTCGATACTGGGTACCTATGGCAAGACCGGTAGCGCCGCCACCCATTTCCCATAATTCGCCAGTCACAATGGCTTCAATGGCATGGAGTTCTGCCGCACCCTTGTCTTCGCCACCAAAGGTCATCCATTCCTGTAGTTCACGAGAGTTGTAAGTGGGATCGCCAGGCTCGGCAAGAAAACGGCTGGCAAATGGGTTCCAGTATTGGCAGTTACCTACACCAGGCTGCAGTGCAGCTTCATTGGCGAGACCCTGAACCAGGCTGCCTTTACAGTTTGGACCACCGTAGCCTTCAAGAGCACGGGCGTATCGATCGGCAATGGTATCAGCAGTGGCAGAGGTCTGTTCATTGAATGACATGGTACCGTTCAGCTGCCAGTCCCAGCCATCAGTCAGCATACCTTCGAAAGCGATGCTGGAACGGTAAGTATTCTGTCTGGCAAAGGAGGTCAGGTCGCCTTCCAGCGGGCTGGCCTGGCGAGTAAAGATTGTCCTGTAATCCTGAAGCGGGAAAGCACCACCGCTACGGGCGTGGGCATCAATAACACCGGGGTTGGTGGCTGGCATCAGGGTATTGATACTACTCAGTGCCAACAGAGGTACACCGGTACCAAAGCTGGACAGGGTTTCAACCCGGGCAAAATTCATTTCAATACGTGCACTTTGCAGGAAGTCATTATCGAACTGCTTGGTAGCAACAGCCATACCAGTCAACTGATCATTCTGGGGAATGATGGTTCGCTGCAGGGAAAGGGTACCGCGGCAGAATGCGTTGCTCTCTACTGGAAGTCCATTACCGTCATGGTTGATGGCACCAGCGGGGTCCCAGATTACGTTTTCCTCCAGTCCGCCAATTAACGGGCTGCCACATAGTGGATCGGCAAAGAAGCCGCCCTGTACGCGAATATCGCCGGGACGCGGTGGCCCGAGTGCACCAAAGGTACCGGGATTGTACAGACCGGTAATCAGGCCTTCACCCAGACGCTCATTGCTGTAACGTTGTTCAGCGTCCATGCGGTCAGTACGCTTGAGGTATTCGATACCCATAACGAGACCCATGTCATCACCCTGAACACCGAAAATACCGCTGACCACCATTTCAGGTACTGACATCTGCGCATCGGCGTGCTGGGATGAAATCTGGATTTCAGCGCCTTCGAAATTGTTACGGGTAATAAAGTTGGCTACACCGGCAACTGCGTCGGAACCATAGAGTGCGGAGGCACCGTCAAGTACCAGTTCCATACGCTCAACCATGATGGAAGGTGCCAGGTTGTTGATGTCGACCTGTGATGAACTATTGCCATCGATAGTCTGACGTTGGCCGTTTAACAGAATCAGTGTAGAACGCGCACCGAGTCCTCGCAGGTTGATACTGTTAGTAGGTGTATTCCAGTTACCAACAGTGTTGGCCGATGAAATCTGCGGCATGTCACGCACGGCTTCAGCGATGGTGACACGCTGGTTGGCCTGGAGTTCTTCGTTGTCCATCACTGAAACAGGCGATGGCCTGTCAGCGGGACGGGAAATGAAGGAACCGGTAACCTGAATTTCTTCGATATCTCCGTCCTGGGCAACCAGAGAGCCGGAGGTTGTCGCTGCTGCTGCAAAAGCAACCGCAGTGGCGAGCTTCTTGTAGCTCATTTCGACTGATTTTTTCATATAAATCCCCTTTAGATTTAATGTTAAAAAACTGCAGTTTTCGTCAAAGAACTCTCCAGGGGGCTGACTTAAGTAAAAAGTCATCCATGCCAACCCATTGGAATTTATTAACGATTATTTGGGAGAGTCAAAAGACAAGCGCAGATTCACGAGACATACAGTGATGCCGCAGGTTAATCAGATAAAGCCCCCTTTTGTGCCTGGCAAGCCCTGAATTGAGTATTATTTGTACAAACACTGCTCAAGCCGACAGCATACTAGTCAATTTATGTTGAAACCGCAAGTTAAACTTTCACGTCAGATTGGGACGCCATCCTGCTGATTATTAAGAGGAATAATTTTTTATTTTCAGGAAAAAATGGTCTTTGTAAGAGGGAGGAGTACAGGTTTTGATGAAATTCAAAAACTCTATTCTGGCCAGGGTTATTTTTTGGGGGGGGGGATGCCATAGGCTGGGGCAGGCACTGCAGTCTCGCGCCTGATCCTGAAGGAGGCATTTAACCTATTGAAAAATAATTACTTTATTTCCCAGATATGACCGCTGTGTAGGAGCTTGTCCAGTTTGCCCATGCCACGAGTTTCCCGCAATGTAAGGCGTTGTTGTTCCAGGTCGGTGACATAGGCGCTTACCGGGTTGTGGTAAAGGATGCCAACGGCTATCGGAAAGTGAGGGCCCTGCATGGCTGCAAGCAGGTTAGCCTGGGTAATATTGGTCTTGTCATGGACCAGAATTTCTTCCAATATTGCGTCGTCACCCAAAGTCACTACTTCCAGTTTGAGGCTTGCCCGGTTCAGGCGCAGGCCCTTGTTGCTGTCCTTGCCAAATAGCAGCGGCTGACCATGTTCTACCTCAATGCGGAAATCCGCGGCTATTTTCTTGTCCTTTACCTGTTCGAAAATGCCATCATTATAGATCGGGCAATTCTGCAGAATTTCCACGAATGAGGCGCCCTTGTGCAGATAACCTTCCTTGATCACAGCACTGAGATGCTTCATCTCGGTATCGATTGATCGGGCCACAAAAGGGGCCCCGGCACCCAGGGCAATCGCACATGGGGACAGGGGGCGATCTATTGAACCTTCTGGTGTGGAAGGTGAGCGAGTGCCCACTTTGGAAGTCGGGGAGTATTGCCCTTTGGTAAGACCATAGATCTCGTTATTGAACAGCAGTATGTTCAGGTCCACATTTCTGCGCAGTGCATGCATGGTGTGATTGCCGCCAATACTCAAAGCATCACCATCGCCGGTGATGACCCATACATCCAGTGCCGGGTTGGCCAGTTTTACACCGGTAGCCACCGAGGGCGCACGACCATGAATCGTATGAAAACCATAGGTATTCATGTAATAGGGAAAGCGTGACGAGCAGCCAATACCCGAGATAAAAACATGATTTTCCCTGGGCTTGTTCAGTTCCGGCATCAGCTTCTGAATAGTCTTTAAAATGGCATAATCACCACAGCCCGGGCACCAGCGAACCTCCTGGTCCGAGGAATAATCAGCTACTGTTAGCTTGTCCACTGCCTGATTCATGTTGCTGCTCCAGGGTTGCTTGTATTTACCAAAAATTAAGTTACTAAAAAAGTTGTTAAGAAATCGTTACGCAAGTTCAGCCTTGATGGCATTGCTGATTTCACGAATCTTGAAGGGTTGACCGGAGACCTTGTTGAGCCCCTTGGCATCAATGAGGAATTCCGAACGCAGTATTTTTACCAGCTGTCCGGTATTCATTTCAGGTACCAGGACCTTGTCAAAGCCGGATAGCAAAGCCTTCAAATTAGCGGGAAAGGGGCACAGATAGCGCACATGAACATGGCTTACATCCAGGCCTTCCAGGCGACATCGTTTTACCGCCTGATGGATGGGGCCAAAGGTTGAGCCCCAGCCGACTACCGCCAGTTTACCCTTGTTTTCACCCAGGGCGACTTCCTGTTGGGGAATGTCGGCGCTGATACCGGCGACCTTGGCCTGTCGGGTATCCGTCATCAGCTGGTGGTTATCCGGATCGTAGGAAATATTGCCTGTTTCATAGCTCTTTTCAATACCGCCTATGCGATGCTCAAGACCCGGTGTGCCCGGCTTGGCCCAGACCCGTGCCAGTGAGTCCGGATCTCTCAAGGAGGGGTTGAAACCCTCAGGGTCCCTGTGGAACTCTACCGGGAAAGCCGCGAAATCCTTGATATCAGGAATCAGCCAGGGTTCCGAGGCATTGGAAATATAGCCATCGGATAGCAGCATGACTGGAGTCATATACTTAGTGGCAAGGCGCACTGCCTCTATTGCTACTTCGAAACAATCAGACGGTGAGCTGGAGGCAATTACCGGTAAGGGTGTATCCCCATGTCTGCCATAGAAGGCCTGCAGCAGATCAGACTGTTCTGTCTTGGTAGGCAGGCCAGTAGAGGGGCCGCCACGTTGCGTATTCACTACAACCAGTGGTAATTCGGCAGATACCGCCAGAGAAATGGCTTCTGTTTTCAGGGCGATACCGGGTCCGGCGCTGGAGGTGATGCCCAGACTGCCCGCAAAGGAGGCGCCAATGGCGGCACAGACTGCTGCAATTTCATCCTCTGCCTGGAAGGTGGTGACATCAAATTCTTTTCTTGCGGCCAGGGCATGCAAAAGGCCTGAGGCCGGGGTAATGGGATAGGACGCAAATAACAGATTGATGTCGGCCAGTTGGCCGCCGGCGATCAGGCCCCAGGCCAAAGCCTGCGTGCCATTAACATTTCGATAGGTACCGGGAGCTACTTTGGCTTTGGGCACTTTATAGACATTGACGCCGGTGGGCAGTTCGGCCGTTTCACCATAGGCATGACCGGCGTTGAGGGCGGCTATATTGGCATTGGCTATTTCAGGTTTGCCGGCAAACTTTTTCTGCAGGTTTTCTATTGTGGTATCTTTTTCCCGGTCGAACAGCCAGAGCACAAGGCCCAGCGTCCACATATTTTTGCAGCGCAGGGCGGCTTTATGGCCAAGCTCGAATTCCTCAACCGCTGCCAGCACCTGGGAATGGATGTCGATAGTCAGCAGGCGATAGGCATCCAGTGACCCGTCTTCCAGAGGGTTGCTGTCGTAATTGGCTTTTTTCAGGTTTTTCTCATTGAAGGCGCCGGCATCGGCAATCACCAGACCACCGGGTACTACTGTTTCCAGATTGGTGGTCAGTGCTGCAGGGTTCATTGCTACCAGGACATCTACGGCATCCCCTGAGGTGGTGATATCTTCAGAGCCAAAATAGATCTGGAAAGCAGAGACACCAAAGGTGGAACCTGCCGGGGCACGAATTTCTGCAGGGAAGTCAGGAAAGGTGGCCAGGTCATTGCCGAATAGTGCCGTAACTTCGGTGAAGTTTGAGCCGGTAAGCTGCATGCCATCACCGGAATCACCGGCGAAGCGCACGACAACGTCTTCCAGCGCCTGACTCTGAGATGAGTGGCTTGCATCAGCAACTGCTTCCTGTGTTTTTGCACTCATTCTTTGTTTCTCTAGAAAAGTTAAAAATGTTTAAGAAAACCGAAAAATGTTTAATGATGTTGAGAGATATTCAACCAGTTTGTCGGGGCTAAATGCCCTTCTTATAATTCCTTATTGCTGTTGCCCCTATTCAATGTAAAGAATCATATTCCATCAACAAGGCAATAAATCCGGCTGCAACACACCTTGACCGCTGATCATCCTGCAAATTTCACAGAGGCCAGAAATTCAGGGCGCGGATTATAGCAATCACGATTGGCAGAAGGCTAATAAATTATGGAGATAAATTCTTGATTGTGCAGTTAATAAGTAAGCTAAAGACGTGGCTGACAACTGTTTTGATGTGCAGACAATAGCGGGGAGGGCCAACTCTTGTGCAACTCTTGTGCAACATGGAGTCCTGCATTATGCTTGGCTGCTTTCGGTCGTCCGCAAAACCATGAAACAAATCAGATTGGCGACAGTCAATTTTTTTCAATAGAAAAATTCCGGTTAATAAAAAATAATCACAATAAGGATCTTTTATGTCCAACGGTATTCTGGCGCTTTTATCTCTCTTGCCAATCATTTCTGTGGCGATCTTTCTGGTTATGCTGCGCTGGCCAGCAAGTCGTGCCATGCCTATTTCCTATGTCGTGGCCGCTCTGCTTGCGCTTTTTGTCTGGCAGATTCCGTTCGTCAAAGTGATGGCCGCTTCGGTGAACGGTCTTATTGATGCGATTGAACTCATCTATATTATTTTTGGTGCCATCCTGCTGCTTAATACCCTGCAGGAAAGTGGCGCGATTCAGAGTATTCGCAAAGGCTTTTCCGACATCACACCGGACCGCAGAATCCAGGTCATTATCATAGCCTGGTTATTTGGTTCTTTTATTGAGGGATCCGCCGGTTTTGGTACCCCTGCGGCAGTTGCAGTACCGCTGATGGTGGGGCTGGGTTTTCCGGCCATGGCCGCTGTTGTATCCGGCATGATCATCCAGAGCACGCCAGTATCCTTTGGCGCCCTGGGTACGCCCATGCTCACAGGTGTGTTCACTGGTCTGGCGAATGATGAGGCAGTAATGGCCTATGCGAGCCAGCTTGGTATGGACCATCTGGAACTGGTTTCCTTCATTGCCGCCAAGGTGGCGCTACTTCATGCTATTGCCGGCACCTTTATTCCATTAATACTTGTCTGTGTCATGACCCAGTTTTTCGGAAAAAACAAATCCTTTATCGAAGGCATGAAGATCTGGAAATTTGCCATCTTTGCGGCGTTCTCCATGACTATTCCCTATGTGCTGGTGGCGCGTTATCTGGGGCCCGAATTTCCTTCACTGTTCGGTGGTCTGATAGGTCTTGCTATTGTAGTTACAGCGGCGCGCAAAGGCTTCCTGATGCCAAAAGAAGATGACATTTGGGTATTTCCTGAACGCAGTGAATGGGATTCGCTCTGGATTGGTCGTTTTGAAATGGAAGAGAAGCAATTCGACGGGCCCTCAATGAGTCTTGTCAGCGCCTGGATGCCATATATCATCGTTGCCGGCCTGCTGATACTTACCCGTTTACCGCAGTTGCCTTTGCTGGATATGCTGCGCGGCAGTGTTGCTACATTTACTATCAGTAATATTTTCGGCACTACCATTGGTCAGTCCGTACAGCCCTTTTATTCACCTGCAGCATTGTTCATTACCGTCTCCATAATTACCTATTTTCTCCATGGCATGGACTCTCGTTCCTATATGAATGCCTGGAAAACCTCTGCCAAAACCATGCTTTCAGCTGGCGCCGCACTGGTATTTACCGTACCGATGGTTCAGGTATTTCTGAATTCAGATGGGGGCAGTGCCGGCTATCAGCAGATGCCTATTGAACTGGCGGAAGGCGTGGCCGCCCTGGCAGGAGATGCCTGGCCCTTTTTCTCTACATTCATAGGTGGCATGGGGGCCTTTGTCGCAGGCAGCAATACTATCAGTAATATGATGTTTTCACTGTTCCAGTTTGGTGTGGGGGAGCGTATTGGCGCTGATCCTACCTGGATTGTTGCGCTCCAGGCAGTGGGCGGTGCTGCCGGCAATGTCATCTGTGTACATAATGTTGTTGCGGCATCAGCGGTAGTAGGTCTGATTGGCAGGGAAGGGGAAGTAATCCGTAAAACCCTGATGGTATTTGTCTACTACGCACTATTTACAGGAGCAATCGGTTACGGCATTGTAGCCACCGCAAAAGGCAGTATGTTTAATATAGGCTACATCCTGGCCGGGTTAATAGTGCTATGCGCCATAGCGATTATCGCCAGATATGGGGCTGCCAAAGAATCCACAGTGGCTAATTAAATAAACTTTTGAAAATCAGGTAATCATGTCAAAGAAAGAAGAAAGGCAAAAGATAAAGGAAGAAAAGCAGGCCGCAGCAAAGCGTAAGGAAAAAGTTACTTCGCTTATGATTAAAGCTGCCCTGGTTATTCTGGTTCCACTGGCGCTTGTAGTGTTTTACCAGGGCTTGTTTACCGGTCCTCCAGTGTTACCGCCGGATTTAATCGGTGAAGCTGACCATGTCAGAGGGCTGGAGGATTCTGAAGTGGTTATCACCATGTATGCTGATTTTGAGTGTCCCGCATGCATGACTGAATTTCAGCTCATAGCACGAACCTGGCCCAGAATCAGGGATGATGCAAAACTGGTATTCAGGCATTTCCCCCTTGATACCCATCGTTTCTCGTTTCAGGCCAGTCGTTATGCAGAAGCTGCAGGAAGACAGGGGCGTTTCTGGGAAATGCATGATCTGCTTTTTGCCAATCAGCAGGCCTGGAGTCCGATGAATGACCCGACTCCTTTGTTTGAAGAGTATGCTGTGCAGCTTGATCTTGATATTGAGCAGTTGCGGGCAGATATTGAATTGCCTGAAGTACGTGCCAAGATTGTATCGGATCAGCAGGGTGGAATACGTGCCGGTGTGCGCTCGACACCATCGTTGTTTATCAATGGCCGTCTGGTAGGGAATCCACAAAGTTCAGCGGCATTAATTGAGCTGATTAATGAAGCCAAGGCTTCCGGTTAGATACCTGCCACACGCTGGCGGATTAAAGCGTTCTTACTTTCTCAAGCAGTTCAACGTTGGCGTAGCCATCGGTAGGTATTCCCGCTTTCTCCTGGAAAGATCGTACTGCGCTTCTGGTTCTGGAGCCCATTATCCCGTCAGGTGTCCCTGCATCGATGCCCTGGGCATTCAGCAATTGCTGAAGCTCAATGACTTCGCTTCTGCTCAGGGGGCGTTCTTCAGCTGAAGGCATGTTGATGATTGGGCCTCCACCGACAAAACGATCAGCAAGATGGCCAACAGAAATAGCGTAAAAAGTAGAGCGGTTCCAGACCATAGTCGTGCGGAAATTGTCATAGGTCAGAAATGCCGGACCCTGTACGCCTGCAGGAAGCACAATCGAGCCAAGCATCTCGGCATGGCCCAGAGGTGCGCCATTGACACGGCGAATACCAAGATTATTCCATTGGGTGACAGTTTTTCTAACGCCGGTCCCGGTCTGGGTAAAATCAAATCCATCCGGTAAAGTAACTTCCCGTCCCCAGCGTTCATCATTTTGCCAGCCGTTTTGAGAAAGGTAGTTTGCAGCTGAAGCAAACACATCAGGGATGCTGTTCCAGATATCAATACGGCCATCGCCATCACCATCGCGTGCATAGGCATAAAAAGTCGATGGCATAAATTGGCACTGACCCATCGCGCCTGCCCAGGAACCTGACATTTGCTCAACAGGAATGTGGCCTTCCTGAATAATACGCAGTGCCGTCAATAATTCACTGCGGAAAAAATCGCTGCGCCGAGGATCGTAGGCAAGAGTAGCCAAAGCATTCACCACAGAAAAGCCGCCGGTAAAATCACCAAAGTTACTTTCCAGTGCCCAGAAAGACACCAGATAATGAGGTTGAACACCATATTGCTGCTGGATGCGGTTGAACAGGTCTTTATGCTCTTCCAGCAATCTCCTTCCGCGTTCGATGCGGGCATCGCTGAGTCGATTGCGCATATAACCGGCGAAGGTCTGAACAAATTCCGGCTGACTTTTGTCCAGTTCCAGCACGCGGGGAATAGGTTCTTCAACCAATGCCAATGCAGCATCCAGGGTTTCTTCGCTTATACCCTGACTCAAGGCTTCAGCACGCAACTCCTGTAACCATTCGGCGAATGACTGCTCCTGCGCCAGCGAGATGCTGGTGCTCAATAGCAGAGATAAAAATAGAAGCCCAAGAAATGGCTGGTTTTTTTTCATGCGGAATTTTCCTTTAAAGGGCTGGTTGGATGTCTGTACATGTTTTTTTATTACAAGCCCAATAACATCTGCCAGAGCCTTTCACGGTGTCCTTTCTAGATCCATTCGAATTTGTAGCCCACTGCATAGAGAGAATGAATCAATTCTACATCGGGCAGTTTGTCGGCAATTTTCTTACGCAGTTTTTTTATGTGGCTATCTATAGTTCTGTCACTGACCACTCTGCCATCATTATAAATTTTATCAACCAGAACGCTGCGGGAAAAAATTCTGCCGGGTTGGTCGGATAGTACCTTGAGTAACTGAAATTCCACTGCGGTCAGATCCAGGTTCTGCCCATTCACGGTCGCCTTGTAGGTGTTGGTGTCCAGTACAAGTCCCTTGTCAGAGAGTGTTTCAGTAATGTCTGTGCGTCGTAATACAGCCTTTACCCTGGCAACCACTTCTCTGGGGCTAAAAGGTTTGCAGATATAGTCATCAGCGCCCAGTTCAAGGCCAAGCAGTCGGTCAATTTCTTCAACCTTGGCAGTAATCATTATTACCGGCAGAGAAGAATTTTTTCTGACATCCTTGCAAATTTCGACGCCGGTTTTTCCGGGCAGCATCAGATCAAGCAGGATAAGATCAGTGGTGTTCCCGGCGAGCCATTTTTCCACTTGAGAACCATCGTAAAGAGTGTCGGTTTGAAACCCGCTTTGGCGTAAATAATCCTGCAGCAGTGACGCAATTTTTACTTCGTCTTCGACGATCAATACATGCTGGCTCATAATCATTTAACCCTTGGCGGTTTATATCTCGGGACATTTACTATTAATGCAAAGATCACTAGTGTAATTCGCCAGTCAGAACTGAGCAAATGTATCTTGTGGGAGGTAATGCAGGTCGCGTCAGTCGTCCAGACTGGGCAGTTCTATGATCAGTTTCAGCCCGCCGAGCTCAGAATGGTCGGCACGGATAGTGCCTTCATGTGCTTCAACAATATTTCTGCAGATGGCCAGACCAAGGCCGGACCCCCCTTGTTTTCGGTTGCGTGAGGAATCCACGCGATACAGGCGATCAAACAGGTGTTCCAGGTTGTCATCGGTAACGCCTGGCTTTGAGTCATACCATTCTATGATTACTCTTTTCTCTTTTTGAACAATGCTGACCACCAGTTCGCCGCCATCATCGGTATAGCGGCAGGTGTTTTGAAACAGGTTATCAAAAAGCTGAATGATCCTGTTTTCATCTCCCATAATTTTTATGCGGTTATTGGCAAAACGGGAATGAATTTTCGGCGTCATTTTAATGTTGTGCTTGTCCAGCAAATGCCTGTTCATGTCTCTGGAAAGCTCAAAAATTTCGGTAAGGTTGATGACTTGCTTTTCGTATATCAGTGCGCCCTGGTCTGACATTGACAGCTCATGCAGGTCATTGACCAGAGCGTTCAGGTGAACCACTTCATGGTGCAGTGAATTGATTGTCTCCGGATTCATCGGGCGAATGCCGTCCTGCAGTGACTCCAGCTCTCCCTGCAGGATGGAAAGTGGTGTCCTCAGTTCATGGGAGATGTCTGCAATCCATTGCTGACGTGCCAATCTGTTTTGATCGAGGGTATCGGCAAGGGAATTAAAATCGACAGAAAGTTGCGTAAGTTCATCAGAGCCATGAACAGGGATGCGCGACGTATAGTCACCATTGGCAAGCCGGCGGGTGCCGTCAACCAGTTCCCGCACAGGTCGGACCATAAATGTTGAAAGCGGAAATGCGATAAGGGCTGAAATGATGCCGAGAAACAGGGCAAAGGTAAAAAATGACTGTTTTTGTTGTTCTGTAAACAGTAAATCCGCCTGCTCTGATAACTGTTGTCGGCTGGTAACCGCAAGGAAGCCAACAGTTTCACCCCTGACCACAATGGGGTTCTGGTTTGCTGCAGGCATGGCGTCTTCGCTACCCCAGATAATTGATCCATCGGCATCCAGCAGCGCAAGGTAGGGACGGGCAGGGCTGTATTCGGAGGTGTAGTACCAGTCGTTGGGGGAAAATCTGGCCGGTGTGGGTCGTTGTGTACCAAGGCGGGCATTGAATTCCGGGTCAACGGTGCTTTCAATACTTTCGCGAATCAGGTCACCGAACTTGCTGAAATCTTCACGAATGGGATCCCAGGATCCGGTATGTTTATAAAAGCTTTCCAGTCCAGCCAGCAAAGCAGGAACCTGTCTTTCCTCAATACGCGACACGTAATCCAGAAATCCGCTATCGAAGTTATAACGTCCAATGCTGTACATAGCTACGTAGACAATAATGTGCACTGACAATATTGCTAAAAAGAGCTTGGACTTGATGCTTAATCCCATGGGTAGAATTGGTGTAAGTCGATTACAGGTTGATTAAAAGAATAATGGCGTGATGGCCTGATACTAAGTAACAAGCTACTATACAAGGTATCCACAAGTGAAGGATGTAGTTTTTTCTGCATGCCTTTTACATTTCACATTATTTGCACATTAAACGGCATTCGCTATGGTTTTTGACAGCTTTCATCCCCTCACGCGTAGCTGGTTTGAGGAGACTCTGGGACAGCCAACTGCGGTGCAGAAAGAAGCCTGGCCAGCTATCCAGCAAGGCCGAAATACCCTGATTGCTGCACCTACAGGTAGCGGTAAAACCCTGGCGGCATTCTATGTATCGATTGATCGTCTGGTGCAAAAGGCGCTGAATAATGAGCTGGAAAGCAGTACCCGGATTATCTATGTGTCCCCCCTGAAAGCCCTGGGTAATGACATCCAGCGCAATCTGCAGGAGCCGCTTGCCGGCATTTGTCACAAGCTTGAAGCGCAGGGATATCCAGGTATTGATATAACAGTTGCTGTTCGTACCGGTGATACTTCCCAGTATGAACGCCAGCAGATGCTTAAACATCCCCCGCATATTCTGGTTACCACACCGGAATCCCTGTATCTGCTGCTGACCAGCAAAGGCGGGCGGGCTTTACTGCGCCATGCTGACACCCTGATTGTCGATGAAATTCACGCCATGCTCGGCGACAAGCGCGGATCTCATTTGTCACTTTCCGTGGAGCGTCTGGAGCATCTCGTTGGTCGCCCCATACAGCGTATTGGCCTTTCGGCTACGCAGAAACCCATTGCCGAAGTGGCGAAATATCTGGTGGGCAAACACAATGTCAGCAGTGACAGCTCCGACTGTGTGATTATTGACGGTGGCCATAAAAAGTCTCTGGATCTGAGCCTGGAAGTGCCAAAGTCTCCCCTGACGGCGCTTATGAGTAACGAGGTGTGGGAGGAGCTGTACGAGCGTCTCGTAGAGTTGGTAGACAGTCATCAGACTACGCTTATCTTTGTTAATACGCGCCGGCTTGCCGAACGACTTGCTCTGTCATTGGGCGAGCGCATCGGTGAAGAGTTCATCAGCTCGCACCATGGCAGCATGAGCAAGGACCATCGCCACCAGGCTGAGCAGCGCCTGAAAAACGGACAGCTGCGGGTTCTGGTGGCTACCGCCTCCATGGAGCTGGGAATCGATATCGGCTCGGTAAATCTGGTCGTGCAGTTTTCTTCCCCCAAAAGTATTTCTGCCTTTTTGCAGAGAGTAGGACGCAGTGGTCATCAGGTGGGTGGTATTCCCAAAGGGGTGTTGTTTCCGCTGACCCGGGATGATCTGGTTGAGTGTGCTGCCTTGCTTGATAGTGTAAGGCGCGGTGAGCTCGATCAGCTCTGTATTCCGGAAAAACCACTGGATATCCTGTCCCAGCATATTGTTGCAGAAACCGCCTCCTGTGAAGATGAGGAAGCCGGTCTGGAACTGGATAGTCTGTTTGAATTATTCAGCCGCGCCTGGTCCTATCGCAATCTGAGTCGTGAGGAATTTGACCAGATAGTACAAATGCTGGGTGACGGCTACACCAGCAGGCGCGGACGCAGCGGTGCCTTGCTGCATGTGGATCGTATTAATGGCAGGGTCAGGCCAAGAAAGTCGGCCAGGCTTACCGCATTAACCAACGGTGGCGCTATTCCTGACATGTTTGAATACCAGGTTGTGCTGGACCCGGAAGACACGGTAGTGGGCAGCCTGAATGAGGATTTCGCACTGGAATCACTACCAGGTGATATTTTTACCCTTGGTCATCACAGTTGGCGCATGTTGAGGATAGACGGTCTGAAGATTCGGGTTGCCGATGCCAGTGGTCAGCCGCCAACCGTACCGTTCTGGTTTGGCGAGGGCGGTGGACGCAGTCGCGAATTATCAGAATCTGTGTCCCGACTAAGAATAGCGTTGCGCGAATTACTCAATGACTCAGCGGCTCAGGCCGTGGATTTCCTGGTCAAGGATATTGGTTTACAGTTTTCTGCCGCAGAGCAGATCGTGGATTACCTCAAGGCGGGAAGCGATGCCCTCAATGTAATGCCCAGCCGTGAGGCGATTGTGATGGAGCGTTTTTTTGATGAAGTGGGCGACATGCACCTGGTTATTCACTCGCCATTTGGTAGTCGCATGAATCGCGCATGGGGGCTGGCATTGCGAAAGCGTTTTTGCCGCAGTTTTAATTTTGAGTTACAGGCGGCCGCCAACGAAGACAGTATCGTGATCTCGCTGGGCCCCGTACACAGTTTTGAGGTGGCGGATGTCTTTCATTATCTGAAAGCGGCGACAGTTAGAGAGGTGCTGATCCAGGCCTTGCTGGATGCACCGATGTTTGAGTCCCGCTGGCGCTGGAATGCTACCCGTTCACTGGCAATTCAGAGAAACCGGAATGGCAGCAGGGTGCCGCCTCAGTTTCAGCGCATGAATGCCGAAGACCTGATTGCCCAGGTATTTCCTGATCAACTTGCCTGCCAGGAAAATCTGACCGGTAAACGTGAGGTGCCGGATCATCCGCTGGTGCAGCAAACCATTCATGACTGTCTGAGCGAAGCCATGGATCTGGATGAGCTGTTGGGTCTGCTGCAGTCAATCGAAGCTGATGAGCTTGAACTGGTGGCCAGGGATCTAAGGGAGCCTTCTCCTTTTGCCCAGGAAATAATCAATGCCCGACCCTATGCCTTTCTCGATGATGCGCCATTCGAGGAAAGGCGTACCAATGCCATTCGCAATCGTAGCTGGCTTGATCCGGCCGAAACAGACGATTACAGCAATCTGGATGCTGAAGCGATTGCCAGGGTAAAGGAAGAAGCCTGGCCCTGGATTCGTTCTGCCGATGAATTACATGACGCCTTGCTGGTGCTTGGTTTTATTAGCGACACAGAGATGAGCACAGGACCGGATGGCGAAAATTACCGGGTTTATCTGGAACCACTTTTGCAATCCGGCCGGGTTACGCTGGCCTGTCATGGGGATGTTCGCCTGTGGATTGCGGTTGAAAGAATTGCCTGGTTTAAAGTGCTGGCGCTGCCGATGGTTTTTGATCCGGTAACCAATGTGCCGGATGTTTTTGCTGATACAGCGCTCAGTCGTGAAGCCGCACTGCAGGAAATTATTCGGGGCAGACTGGAATGTCTGGGGCCGGTCAGCAGTTTTCGATTAGCCAGCGATATTGGACTGGAAGTCTCTGATATTGAGTTTGCCTTGCATGGATTACAGGCTGAAGGCTTTGTCTTTAAAGGACAATATTCGCCTATATTACCCGGATCGACGTTAACTGCGGAAGAATGGTGCGAGCGTCGCTTACTGCAGCGTATTCATCGCTATACCATTGACTCTCATCGGGAAAGTATCAAGCCGGTATCCCTGCAGGCCTATATGGAGTTTCTGTTTCGCCACCATGAAGTTCGGGAT